>CABUUD010000044.1 GCA_902494585.1 uncultured Collinsella sp.
GAGCTGCCGGCGTTGACAACAAGTACGTTCATGAGACTCCTTCGTGATTACAGTACGGTCGGCAAACCTATAAGGCGGCCGTACCCTTAATAAGAAGTTATCAGAATTCAATAAATATCTATTAGGCTCTTCGCCCAAAGAGCATAAAAGGGGGCTGAACGGCACAAGGCCATCCAGTCCCCTCCCCTTGCATCAATTACTTGCCGTTGACGATGCGCTCGACGTCGGAAGCGATCATGAACTCCTCGTCCGTGGGGATGACGAAGATCTTGACCTTGGAATCCTTGGCAGACAGGCACCAAGCGCCGTCGCCACGCAGGGCGTTACGGGCATGGTCCATCTTGACGCCCATAAAGGCCAGACGGTCGGCAACGCCGGCGCGAACGGCCGGAGCGTGCTCGCCGATGCCGGCGGTAAAGACCAGGGTGTCCATGCCGCACATGGAAGTGGCCATCTCGGCAGCCTTGGCGGCAATCTTGTAGACGAACATATCGAAGGCGAGCTGAGCCTCGGGGTCACCGGCAGCGGCGAGCTCCTCGACGTTGCGGCAGTCGTTGGTCTTGCCGCCGGTCACAGCCAAAAGGCCGGACTTCTTGTTCATCATCTCATCGACCTCGTCGAAGGTGTACCCGCCTTCGCGCTGCAGGTAGCACACGGTAGCCGGGTCGATGGAGCCGCAGCGGGTGCCCATCATGACGCCGTCGAGCGGGGTGAGGCCCATGGTGGTGTCCATGCACTTGCCGTCCTCGATGGCGCACAGGGAAGCGCCGGAGCCGATATGGCACACGACGACCTTGCGAGCCTCGCCGTTGGTCATCTCGGCGACCTTCTTGGAGATGTAACGGTAGCTGGTGCCGTGGGCGCCGTACTTACGGATGTGCAGCTTGTCGCAAACATCCTTGGGAAGGGCGTAAGTCTTGGCGACCTCGGGCATGTTGAAGTGGAAAGCGGTGTCGTAGACCGTGACGTTGGGCAGGTCGGGATACTGCTCCAGGCAGTACTCGATAACGTTGGCCTCGGGGTTGTTGTGCAGCGGCGCCAGCGGAGCGACCTCGCGGATCTTGGCGAGGACGTCCTCGTCGACGAGGGAGGAATCGCCGAAGTACCAGCCACCCTGAACGATACGGTGACCAATGCCCTCGATCTTGACGCCGTTGGCCTCGAGGTCCTTCAGAACGACCTCGATGGCGACCTTGTGGTCGGGGAACTCGATGTTCTCGGTCACCTTCTTGGAACCGTTGGCAGTGTGGGTGAAGGTACCGCCGGTAAAGCAGACGCGCTCGCAGGAGCCCTTTGCGGACACCTTGTGGGACTTGGTATCGATGACCTGATACTTAAGGGTCGAAGATCCTGCGTTGACGACCAGAACGTTCATGTGTCTCCCTACTAACAGGCGGTGTGGCGCCGCCAGGTTACATACGCTTCAATAATAAACCCAAACGCCCTCGCGCTCGGGTTTATTGCGTTGATATATAAGTTATCGGTGCCCAAATACTCACGGCCTTTGACTTGTAAGACGAAATAGCGCGGGGATATACACCAAAGAAGAAATCCCGAGCGCGACAAGCAATATGACTCGAATGTCCGCGATGCTGCTCAACGCAGCATTGAACAGATAGAAAAGGATGGCACCCACCGCCACCATCTGGCTTTGAACCGAAATCAGTGAACAGCGCATCGATGAATCGGCAGCATTTTGAAAAATTGAGTATTTAATTGGAGCAAATAACGAGTAAGCGACCGTCTGCAACACATAGAACACGGGCAGCAAATAGACCGGAGTAAAGGGAATCAAAAACAGGGCAGTCAGGGAAAGGCGCACGATGCCGCAAATACGCGCAAAACGGCCCTTGTCGACATGAGCAATCACACTGGGCACAATAATCCCCATGGAGGCCGAGGCCAGGAGCTGGACCGCAATGATCACACCCGAAGCGACGGCATTCATTCCGCGACCCGCAAGCAACAGTGAGAAAAAGTCTTCCAGGGCGACAAAAGCAAATGCCTGAGAACAGTCCATGATGAACGCTGAACGAAGAATGCCATTACCCGCAATAGCGGCACCGATCATCCTCGGGCTCATTCCATGCCCAGGTGTCACCGCAGCGCTCTCTCTTCTCACCTCAGGAATACAGACAACGACAACCAATGTCAGCACCATTGTGATGATATCGACCGAAAGCCCAATGAGATACGCGCCGGCGGACGAAATGAAACCGCCCACACAAGCGGAGAGGGCATAAGAGGCATAGAAAACAAATCGCTCAACGACATTAAGTCTTACGAGCTGGTCCTGAGAGACGCTGTCAATGTAAATCGCTTCTATGGATCCACTCATACATGCAACGGCAAAACCTTTGAGAGCAAACGCGCCGATTAAAAGCAGAGGAGAACGGACGAAAAGCAGGGCGGCGTAGTATCCAAGCATTCCCACGACGCCAACGAGACCGCTTGTCTTTCGTCCAAACCTATCAGCAATATAGCCAGTGGGAACCTCAAGAATGAACTTGCTCACTTGATATGCAATCATCATGCTAGAAATCGCTACCATCGAAAGCCCGACGAACTCAAGGTAGACAGTTAGGAAATACAAAATGGTGCTGAAGTTCGACAGGAAAACGAACATCATATAAAGCAAGACCGTACGATTTTTCATGCTCCGCCCTCCAAGAGCCAATAACCCAAACCGAAATCTTGGAAAAGCATGAGGGCAAAACCGTCAGTCATGTGTTACAAGGCGTCAACATTCACTTGACGACACGAGGCCAAATGGCCTCACGAAGCGAGATGACGCAATAGGTGAAGAAATACCGTCTGGTGTCGATCGGTCCAGGCATTTTGTCGATAGCAAGAATAGATGGGCAAGGCTACGTCATGCGAGCCTTCAATGGAGCACTCACTCACTTCTGATCCATCCGACGCGAGAGAAGAGCCAGAAAAACTCAATATCAATCCCCCGGCTTGAAGAAACTCAGCCTGAGCCCTGCTTCCGTATTCAACATCACGGAAGCGAAAATTGACGAGCTGGGCTTCAGGGCATTGGTTGATCGCATTGAGACAGGGTGACAAATTAATGGGAACAGCGAGCCTGCCGCCCAGTAACTCACGAACGGTCATAGCGCCCACGGATTGATGACCCGCTGGGCAGGAAAGAACCTTGAGCTCCTTTTCACCCAAGTATTTCGAAGAAAGGACACTATCCCTTGGTTCCTCAAATGAGATGGCCGCATCCGAAATGCCAAGCACAAGTGATTCAAAGCATGTAGCCGTTGGCTGATGCCACACATCAAGGTGAATATGAGGGTGCGAGCTTTCAAACGAGTCATACCAGTTTTCGGCAAAAAGTCGCCCCCGCCCATGAAGGCAGGGGGCGTAAAGACGAAAGTGGCCGTCGGGCGAGACGCCGTCGTCCCTCGATTGAGCGTACTTTTTGAGATCGTCGACTTGTGCCAGGATCACGCGTGCACGACGCGCAAATTCTCTGCCCGCCGAAGACAAAACAGCCTCACCCGCCGATCGGTCAAGCAAAACAATCTGATACTCAGATTCCAACTTTTTGATTGCCGACGAAACGGCCTGCGGACTCACATGAACGGCGCGAGCTGCTTTGCGCACGCCGCCATAGTTCGCTACCGCTTGAAGGTATTCGAGTTGAGAAAGCTGCATAGATTACTCCAAAGGCAGCCAAGTCGACGGGCTACGCGTCCTCAGATGAGGTTCTCGCCCAGGTTTTTGCCACCGAGGACGTGCATGTGGAAGTGCATGACGGTCTGGCCGGCGTTGACGCCCTTGTTGGAGATGACGCGGAAACCGTCCTCCAGGCCCTTGACCTTGGCGACCTCCTGGATGGCGTGAGCCATGGCGCCCATGGTCTCGGCGGGCACGTTGTCGGCGATGTCGCTGTAGTGCTTCTTGGGGATCACGAGTGTGTGGACCGGCGCCTGGGGGTTGAGGTCGTCGAAGGCGATGACCTGGTCGTCCTCATAGACAACGGTTGAGGGAATCTCGTGGTTGGCGATTTTGCAGAAGATGCAATCACACATGGCTGGTTCCTTTCTCACAGACCAAGGTAATTATATTTGGTCGGGATGGTTAGAACGAAAGCTTGTCGTCGGTGTTGGCGGCCTCGCCGTCGGCGAGCACGTCGTTGCCGTCGACGTCCTTAAGGAGCACCGAGACCTTCTGCTCGGCATCGGACAGGCGGGTACGCAGGCTCTTGAGGAGCTCGACGCCGCGGGTATAGCTCTCGAGCGACTCCTCGAGCTCCATATCACCCGACTCCAGGCTGCGGATAATAAGTTCCAACTCCTGCGAAGCCTGCTTGTACGTAAGCTGCTCGACCGGGGTCTTCTCTGCCATATCTGTTTCCTTTCCTAAAGGTTTATCACTATGAAACGCGGCCTACTCGACCGTATCGACCGTTGCCGCCACGTTGCCGTCTGCCATGCGCACGCGAATGGCATCGCCGGGCTTAAAGGTCTTGGCGCTCGTAGCCACACCACCATCGCTGTACGCGATGGAATAGCCACGGGCAAGCACCTTGAGCGGCGACAGGGCATCGAGCGAGGCTGCCGCACGGCCTAGGTCGGACGCGGGCTTGCTGAGCATCGTACGTCCCTGATGCTCCAGACGGGAACTCGCAAGCGTGAGCGCATGGCGCTTGCCATCGAGCCCCGAGGTGCTTGCAACCAGACGCTCGGGCAGGCGCTCAAAGTTGGAGCGGAATGACCCGACCGAGCGCACCATAGCGCCCGACAGGCGATCGGCAGTCAGCGCAAGCTCTGACTCACGACGCTCGACCATAAATGTGGGATCGTTGAGGCACGGGCGGCATGCGGCCGCATCGAGCGCGTCGCCCAAGCGAGCCGTATAGGTATCCCAGGCACGGCGACCGCGCTGATCGAGCATCTCCAGGTCAACCTGGGCCGACCCAATCATCGATGCCATCGCGGCGCCCAGACGCTGATGACGCGCCTCGAGCACATCGGCCAGCTCCGTCATAGCCGGCGCCACCGATTCGGCCGCGGCCGTGGGCGTGGAGGCGCGGCGATCGCTCACCATATCGCAAATCGAGGTATCGGGCTCATGGCCAATGCCGGTCACCACGGGCACGGGACAGGCCGCCACCGCGCGGGCGAGCTCCTCGTCATTAAAGGTCATGAGGTCCTCAAAGGAGCCGCCGCCGCGCACCAGCAAGATGCAGTCGGGTGCCGGCGTAATGGCGGCGGCACGGCGCAGGCCCTCGATGAGCTCTGCCGGCGCGCCCTCGCCTTGAACCTTGGCACCCACGCAAACGAGCTCGACGAGCGGGTTGCGACGACGCAATGTGCGCTTGACGTCGTCGATTACGGCACCCGAAAGCGAGGTGACGACTGCTACGCGCGAGCAGAACACTGGGATGCGACGCTTGCGCACTTCGTCCATCAGGCCCTCGTGGCGCAGCTTTTCGGCCAGTTGCGCCACTTGTTGACGCAGCAGACCCTCCCCCGCCAGCGAGAACGAGCGGGCGACAAAGCTCATGCGGCCCGTGGGCTTATAGAGATTGAAGTTGCCCTTAAAGCTCACCTGCATGCCGTCGCGCAGATCGAAGGTGCGCTTGAGATAGGCGCCCTTCCAGATGATGCAGTCAACGGCGGCCGAATCGTCCTTGATCTGGAAATAGCAGTGGCCACTTCGGGCGTTAGGACCGCGGAAACCCGTGACCTCACCCAGAACGCTCAGCTGCGGAATGGCATCGAGCGCACCGGCGGCGATCTCCACCGCCTGGCTCACGCTGAGCTCCTTGCGCTCCTGCTCGTCCGAACCGTCGAACTCGGCGGAAACGACATTGCCGGTTAGGTTCCAGCCTGCCACGCAGCCTCCTTTCGTTATCGTGCACAAAGGCTTCGACCCTGCGCAAATTCAAGTCCAACACATAGTACAGCGCCGCGGGGACACGAATCCCCACGGCGCCCGCCCGTCCCATTTGTTATCGATCGGAGTTTCTGTTGTAGCGAGCCATAAGGTAGAGCAGCTGGATGATCGAAATGAGCGCTGCGGCCACATAGGTAAGCGCAGCTGCCGTCAGGACCTTCTTAGCACCGTTGACCTGCTTGGAACTCATACCCGATTGCTCGATATACGCCACGGCGCGGCGGCTGGCATCAATCTCGACAGGCAGCGTAACGAGCTGGAACAGCACGCTAAACGAGAAGAAGATCAACGCGAGGGTCGTGAGCCCGGCAATGTTCATAAACAGGCCCATGAGCAGCACGATGGTCCAGGTGTTCTGGGTAAAGTTGACGACCGGGACCAGGGCAGTGCGCACCTTCATCATGGCGTAGCCACTTTGACGCTGCGCGGCATGGCCTGCCTCGTGACAAGCGACAGCGATGCTTGCGACCGAGCCGCCCGAACGGTTGGCGTCTGACAGATATAAGTTGTTGTCCTGCGGGTTGTAATGGTCGGTGAGCTCGCCAGCGACACCCTTGATACCCACGGCGTTGCAACCGTTGGCATCGAGCATACGGCGCGCGACCGTAGCACCCGTGTCGCCGTCCGAACGAACCATGGACCAGGTTTTATACGTCGAGTTGATATAGCTCTGCGCGGCAAGACCGAGCACCGTACAAACAAGGACAACCAGCAGGTACAGAGGGTCAATACCAAAGCCGTATCCATAGTAATAGGGCATGCGAATTCCTCCGAATCGAGTTACACGTTGGAGGCATTCTACCCATTCGACTGACCAGCAAATCAACATCGATGTTTTGGCACCGTCAGCGAAAACGGCCGAGAGCGAGCAAGGTGACGTGAAAGAGAAGCGACGCGTACTTTGGTACGCGAGCGACGATTGAACGTCAGATTGCCGCTCTCGGCCGTTTGCAGCGTCGAGCTGTTAGGCGGTTTGGTAAAACCGCCTAACTATATACCTACAGGAGCTCGATTTTGCCGTCCTTCACGGTGAGTCCCATGTTGCCCGAGAGCAGATCGTCCAGGCGCGAGCCCACAAGCTCAAAACGCCAGCCTTCGCGCAGGGGACTTTGCTCAGGATGCTCAATGTAGTCGGCCAGGTCATCGCGCGAGGCAATGACCGAAGTCGCCACGCCCGAGCGCTCGGCAACTAGGCGAATGAGCGCGTACATGAGATCCGTCACGCTCTCCAGCTCCGGAGAGATTTGGCGATGCCCGCGCACCATAAGCGGCAGGCGGTCGTGCGGGCAACTCGCGCCGCGCTTAATGGCCATCAACGCGCCATCCACGTCGCGCTCCCCCAGCTGGTCGGTGCCGCGAATGCTGCGGAACTCCTCAACACGCACGGGATTGCGCTTAACCAGGGCCAACAACGTATCGTCGGACATAACCCACTTGCGCGGGATGTTGCGCCGCTCAGCGCGGTCCTCACGCCAGGCGGCAAGCTCGCGCGCAATGCCCAGCTGATGGCGGCTACACGAGTTGATGCGCTTGACCTTGCGGAACGCCTCATGGCGATCGGCACGGTAGTGCGACTCGTCGGCCAGAGGGCGCAACTCATCGAGCACCCAGTCCACGCGGCCCAGCTCGCGCAGACGGCTCATCATCTCGGTATAGGCGACGATCAAGTACTTGACGTCATCGATCGCGTACTCGATCTGCTTGTCGCTCAGCGGGCGGCGCGACCAATCGGTCAGCGACTCGGTCTTGGGAAGTGATACGCCGCAGAACGTCTGAACGAGCGCGCCATACGAAATCTGCTGGCGCTCGCCCAAAAAGGCGGCGGCAACCTGCGTGTCAAAAATCGGTCGCGGCAGTGCGCCCACGGTATGGAGCATAACCTCCATGTCTTGAGAGCAAGCATGGAACACCTTGACCACGCCCTCGTCAGCCATAAGCTCGGCAAGCGGCGATAGGTCGTCGATCACCAGAGGATCGACCGCGACACTCTCGGCGGGGGTGGCAATCTGGACCAGGCACAGGCGCGGATGAAACGTGCGCTCGCGCAAAAACTCGGTGTCGACGGCGATCGCGTCGAACTCGCGGGCGCGCTGGCAAAAGTCGACCAGAGCCTGATGTGTGGAAATGTACATATCAACCCATCGAATAAGGTTAGGCCCGAAAAACACGGGTAGGATATCGGCATTGCTCTACAACTATACTCGGTTAGTCACAGAACGGGAACGTAAGTATGCGCTGCCTTATCATCCACAACCCGGCATCGGGTCCCAGCTCCGATGAAATCTTCGCATTCACGCACGCCCTTGCACAGGGCGGCGACGAGGTCGTGATGCGTTTTATCGGCGATGGCATGGAGCCCGAGGACGCGGTAGCGGACGTTCGTGAGTTCGATCGCGTGGTCGTTTCGGGTGGCGACGGCACCGTCTCCAACGTGCTCGACCAGATGCGCGGGTGCGGTGTCCCCACGCTCGTCTTCCCCTCCGGCACAGCCTGCCTGTTCTTTAACAACATCGGTAATGCCCCCGAGGCAGCGGCACTTGCCAAGGCTTGCCGCGCCGGCCGCACGGTCAAGGTGGACATGGGTGAGCTCTTTTGGCTCGACGAGAACGGTAACGAGAAGCGCCACGGCTTTATCATCATCGCCGGCTCGGGCTTCGACGCCGAGATCATGATGAAGGCCGCTCCCGCCAAAAACGACATTGGCGAGATCGCCTACTTCCTCTCCGCGCTCGCTACGCCCAACCCCACGGTGGCGCACTTCACCATTGAGCACGACGGCATTGTCGAGGAGCTCGACGGCATCTGCTGCATGGCAGGCAATACCTCGGTCATCCAAAACGACATCAACCTATTCCCTAACTGCCGCATGGACGACGGCATGGTCGACATCGTCGTTATTGAGCCCGTACGCACGGTGCAGCTGCTCCCCACGGTAATTACCGCCGCGCTCGACCCCGCTGGCAAATTGCTCGGCCGTCCGCAGTTTAAGATCATCCAGACCAAGGAAGCCAAGATCACCTGCACGCCATCGCTGGGCATGCAGTTCGATGGCGAGATCATCTCCAGCAACTCCGGCGTCTTTGGCGCCCGCGCGCTGCCGCAATGCCTCGATCTCATCGTCGACGAATTTTCACCGCTCGGAAAATAGGAGGACCCCATGAACGACAATCCCCTGATTGGCTTTATCGTCATCGTCTTGGCCATGCTCGTCGGTTACGCCATCAATGTGATTCACCGCCGAAAGAAGTAAATCAACATTGGTATGATATTCATCCAGTTATCGACTCTCCCGTTGTTTATGCAAATCCTAAACAGCGGGAGAGTTTCCTTTTTGAGCACTGTCTGGCGCTTTATTCAGCTATAGTAAATGCAGGGTGCCTTTATTTAACTAAAGCCATATAATGAGTATTATTATCCGCTCATCGTATATTTCTTCACGCTCATCGAGTAAAAGCTGTTGTCAAATGAATACTCTTTAAACTTCCTTTAGGCTAGTAGATGTATTTATTAGCTGAAGCTCCGTACGATTTCGCGGGGTTTCAACAGTTGGGAGGGATCATGAGGTTTACTCATCCTGTCAACACGCTCAAGAAGCTTGGCTGCGGCCTTGCATTTGGAGCAGCGGCCATTATGGCTATGCCGACTTCGGCGCTCGCTTGCACCCAGATCTACATGGGCAGCCAGCTCACGGCAGACGGCAACACGTACTACGGCCGCTCCGAGGACTTCGGCCCGCGTTACGTCAAGCACTTTGGCATCGAGCCCGCACACAAGGACGGCAGCAAGTACACCTCGGTCGAGTCCGGCTTTGAATACAAGTCCAAGGGCGCAACCTACCGCTACACCTTCGTTCGCGACAACCCCTCTCAGTGGGAAGATCGTTACGACGCATATTCCGAGGCTGGCATCAACGAGAAGGGCGTTTCCTGCTCTGCCACGCTGAGCACCTCCTATAACGAGAAGGCAGAGGAAGCCGACCCCGTCACCGAGGAGACCGGCATCGGCGAGTACAACTACGCCAGCGTCATTCTGGGCGAGAGTGCCACGGCCCGCGAAGGTGTCGAGCTCCTCGGCAACCTGATTGACGAGCAGGGCGTCTGCTCCAACGACCAGATCATCATCGCCGACAACAACGAGACCTGGCTGTTTGCAGCGCTTTCCGGCCATCAGTGGATTGCCATGAGGCTCACCGACGATATCGCCTCGCTCAACCCCAACATCGGCAACCTCACCTATGACGTCGACCTCGACGACACCGAGAACTGCCTCCACTCCGAGGGCATCGAGTCCATGCCTAAGGAGAAGGGCTTTGCCGAGTACACCGACGGCAAGTTCGACGTCGCCAAGACCTACGGCGAGGAGATTAGCGAGGCCGGTATGCACCAGTGGTCGCGCTATGTCCAGGGCCGCGATTACTTCATGGCTCCGCTTGCCGAGGGCACCGACTACGAGATCGTCAAGGACGAGCGCGAAGACGCTCGTGCGACGACCGGCGCCCTGGTCCACGAGATGCAGCCGCTGTTCTTTACGCCCGGCAAGTCCGACTGGAACACCTTTGAGATGATTCGTTCCTTCGCCGCTCGCGGCGAGAATGTCGCCGGCCTCAACGCCAACACCGACGGCGCCTATGCCATCGGCTCCAACCGCAACACCGAGATCCACACCTTCCAGATCCGTCACGGCATGGACTCCGAGATCGCGACCATCCAATGGGAGATGCTCTCCAACGCCGAGTTCTCCGTCGCTATCCCCCTCTATTCCGCACTGCTCACCGAGGTCAGCCCCTACTTCAGCGATCAGGATGTCTCCTTTGATCACTGTGAAGAGGAAGACGTCGTGAACAACGAGGAGCCCAAGAACTCCATCAACTACGTTCTCATGGACATCAACACGCTTGCCTATGAGAACCGCGACAGCTGCGCCACCGGCGTCCGCGCCTATCTCGACGCCCTGCAGAAGGAGCTCATTGAGCAGAACCTGACCGTCGACGAGGCCATGCAGGCCGCCAAGGACACCGAGGCCCGCACCGCCCTGGCCAACAAGGCCGGCAAGGCAGCGACCAAGAACACCTACGTCAAGTGCAAGGCCATGCTCGAGGAGATGCGCGACTACCTCAAGGAGGGCGACTTCTCCGAGGAGTTCGTCCCGAGTGACTACGATGCCGACAACGACTGCCTGGTCGAGTCCATCACCTACGCCGACGAGGCCCTCTCCGATGAGGACGTTGCCGAGCCCGAGGTTGAGGAAGAGGCGACCGAGGAGAAGTCCGAGGGCAACAACATGGCCGCCATGGCCGTTGGCGCCATCGTCATCATCGGTGTCTGCGGCTTCGTGCTCTATCGTCGCAAGAAGGCCTAAGACCCTCACGTTCCGAGAGACGGGCGGGGTCGCATGAGTCATCCCGCCCGCTCAGCCTGCCCTTTTGACCGGCAGGAAACGCCGCCGAAATCTTTTCAAAAAAAGATTTCCCCGCACACACTTCGCTGTGCTATAGTGCAGCGCAACAGCAATGAGGTGCAACCGCGCCAAGGCATCACGAAAGGAGCCACCAAGATGATGAACACGATGAAGTCCCTCAACAACTGGTGGTGGCGTGATGCGAATACGATCGGTCGAAAGTGAGTCCCTCACGCCTGTTTTTGCGCTCTAGGTGATTGGAAGGCCTCCGGTTTCGACCGGGGGCCTTTTTCTATCTCGAGCCCGATCGCATTCGCATCACGCGCCTCCGTTTTTCTCTTACACTCCCTTTTTCGAAAGGACTTTCACCATGTCTCAGAACACCACCGCCACCGCCCAGCCCCGCACCGTCCAGACCGCCGACCGCGGCAAACTCGATATCCGCGCCCTTGTCCTGCTCGCCATCCTGCTTGCCGCCGGCTTCATCCTCAACTTCACCGTCGGCAAGGCAATCTCGGGCATCTCGGGCGGCATGATCAGCCCCGAGTTCATCATCTCGGCTTTCTGCCTCACCATCCTGGTCGTTCGTCCCAACATCGGTCAGGCACTCGTCATCGGCCTGATCTCGGCCGCCGTGATCCAGATCACCACCACATCGCCGTTTGTCGATTTTGCCGCCGAGGGCATCGCCGCCATGCTCATGGCCGTCATTGTCAACGCTGCTGCCAAGGGCGGCCAGGTTAAGCCCGCCGTCGCCATCGTCGCAACCTTCGTGACAACCTTTGTCTCGGGCGTCATCTTCATGGTCATAAAGATGACCATGCTCGGCGTGGTGGGCGAGCTCGCCGCAGCCATGCTGCCCGTCGTCGCCATGACCGCCGTATTTAACGCCATTCTGGTCGGCGCCCTCTACCTGCCCATCCAGAAGGCCCTGAAGCTCAACTAACCCGCTCGGCTTTGCGAGCCACCCCATCTTGGCGTTCATTCGTCGCTCGCGTACCCAAGTACGCTTCGTTCCTCTTTCGCGCCAACCTGGGGCACCTCGTAAAGCCGTCTCCGTGCTTCACCGCCAAAGACTGTCCCAAACAACGAGCTCTTGAGGACGTTCTTATAAACGACTGGACATGCAAGAACGTCCCCAATGACTATGAAAGGTACCCATGGAAACGATCATCAACGTCGACGATGTCTCGTTCTCCTATGGCACGCAAACCGAGCAGGCGCTCAGCCACGTTTCGCTCAGCGTGAACAAGGGAGATTTCATCGGCATCATCGGGCCCTCAGGCGCCGGTAAGTCCACACTTGCCGCCTGTCTGTCGGGCGCCGTGCCTCACCACTACACCGGCACCTTTTATGGCTCCGTGTTAGTTGACGGCCACGACACCTGCGAGGTCTCGCTCACCGACGTATCGCAGGTCGTCGGTAGCGTACTGCAGGACATCGATACGCAGATGGTCGCTTCGGTCGTTGAAGACGAAATGCTCTTTGGCCTCGAGAACTTTGGCGTTCCGCACGACCAGATCGAGCAGCGCGTGAGCGAGACGCTTAAAACCGTCGGCATCAGCGACCTGCGCGACCGCGAGATCGCCACCCTCTCGGGCGGCCAAAAGCAAAAGGTAGCTATCGCCGCCATCCTCGCTATGCGCCCGCGCGTCTTAGTGCTCGATGAGCCAACCGCAGCGCTTGATCCCGCCAGTTCCACCTTGGTCTTCGAGACGCTGCGCGAGGCAAACCGCGCGCTCGGCATCACCATCGTCGTCGTTGAGCAAAAGGTCGCTCTGCTTTCGGAGTACTGCAACCGTGTGTTGGTGCTCGATCACGGCCAGATCGCGCTGCAAGGTGAGCCGCACGAGGTCTTCGCACGCACCGACGAGCTTCGCACCATCGGCGTCGATTGTCCGCGCGTCACGCGCATCTTCAACAGCCTCGAGGCCGATGGCTTGGTAAGCGGCACGCCCTGTCTGGATGTCGACGAGGCAGAACGCCTGATCACGGAAATCGTCGACCCCGACCGTGCGACAAGCGATACCCAGGCGCCC
>CABUUD010000045.1 GCA_902494585.1 uncultured Collinsella sp.
TCGCTCGAGCCGTCATGATCGAGACGGGCTTTGCGCCCGACTGGCTTCAATACGAGCTGACGGACCCCTTCGATTCGGCCAAGCCCATACGAACGGACTTTGCCTGGGAGCGCCAGGCGCGGGAACTCACGCTGGGCGGCTCGACGGGCTCATCAAATATACCGACCAGACCATGCTGGCCGGACGCACCACCGCCGAGGCGCTCGTTGCCGAACGACAGCGCGAGGCGCACCTATCGCTCTACGGCCACCCTCTGCTGCGCTTTACCATGAACGAGGTCCGCTCGACAGGAATGCTCGCCAAAAAGCTGCAGACGGCAGGCATCCGGCAGACCGCGCTGCCGACGTGGCTCAACGATATTGAGCTGTAGGAGCTGCTGAGCTTATGCCCGCCTGCCCACCAAACTGGGACACACTTTCCGGTTGGCAGCACCCGCGGAAACCATGTCCCAAATTGAGTGCTCAAAACGGGATGTACTTTCCAGATGGCATGCCTAGCGGAAACCGTGTCCCGGAATCAAGGCCTAGAACGGGACAGACTTTCCGGTTGAAGCGCCCAGCGGAAACTGCATCCCGGAATAGACGCTCAAACTGGGACGCAGTTTCCGGTTTCCTGCTGTTCCGGAAAGTGCATCCCATTCTGAGGCACGATTCCGGGACACAGTTTCCGCATGCGGAGGCGCTCCAAACAAAAGGCCCCGGCTCACGATGGAGCCGGGGGCCAAAGGCGCAGCGTATGTAGTTGATGTTGAGCGCGAACAGCTCGTCAGTAATGACTGTCCGCGCCCTACCCTACCCGCGGTTGCGAACGCGGCTGTAGGGCGTATCCACCATGGGCAGATCCGGACGCAGCTTGCCGTCAAACGCGCGGTAGGCGTTCTGTACGGCGGGCGCCGTGGGAATCGTTGCGATCTCGCCGATGCCCTTGCCGCCGTATGCCACGGGCAACAGCTCGTCCTTCTCCACGTAGATGGCGTGGATATCCGGAATCTCGGGCGCACGGAACAGTCCGAGCGTACCGTACCTTGCCTGGGGCACGCAGTCCTTGAGCGGCCAGTCCTCGGTAAGCGCATAGCCCATACCCATGAGCACGCCGCCTTCGATCTGACCCTGGATGGAGATGGGGTTGACCACCTTGCCGGAATCGTGCGCAGCATAGATCTCGCTCACGCGACCGTCATCATCCAGAATGACCACATGCGTGGCAAAGCCGTAGCAGATGTGGCTCTTGGGGTTGGGAACATCCGCACCCAGCTTGTCGGTCGGCTCCAGGTACACGTAGCCAAACTCGCGTCCCTCGAGCGCCTTGATGGCGGCCGCGGGATCCTGAGGATGCATACCCTGGCCGGCGACGAGCTCCTGCGTGTGCAGCTGATAGGCGCGACCGTCGTCGTACTCGATCTTGACGCCGTCGCCATGCGCATTCACGGGAGCGGCGGGCGCAGACTTGCCGGCCTCGATATCAAGCATGGCATCGCGCAGCAGGAAGGCGGCACCGCGCACGGCCTCGCCGGTCACGACCGTCTGACGCGAACCAGACGTGGTGCCGGAGTCGGGAGCGTTCTCGGTGGAGCACTCGCCGTTGGCGATGCAGCGAAGCGGCAGGCCGCATGCCTCGGCAACGTCTTGCAAAAAGACGGTGTTGCAGCCCTGGCCGATGTCGGACGTGGCGGCATAGACCACAGCCACGCCGTTCTCGATGCGGATCTTGCAGCGGCCGGCATCGGGCAGGCCAACGCCCACGCCGGCGTTCTTCATGGCGCAGGCGATACCGGCGTGTCCGGGATGCGCATAGTAGGCATCCTTGACCTCGAGCAGCGTCTCTTTAAGCGCCGTGGAGCAGTCGGCAATCTGGCCGTTGGGCAAAACCTCGCCCGGCTCGATGGCGTTACGGTAGCGGATCTCCCACGGATCCAGGCCGACCTTCTCTGCCAGCAGGTCGATCAGGCTCTCGAGCGCAAACTCGGACTGGCAAACGCCAAAGCCGCGGTACGCGCCGGCGGGCGGGTTGTTGGTGTAGTAGCCAAAGCCGCGAATATCGGTGTTCTGGTACTTGTAGGGGCCGACGGCATGTGTGCAGGCGCGCTCGAGCACCGGGCCACACAGCGACGCGTAGGCGCCGGTGTCAAAGTTGATCTCGCAATCCAGGCCGGTAAAGTTGCCCTCGGCGTCGCAACCCAGTGTAAAGGTACCGTCCATGGCGTGGCGCTTGGGATGGAACGCGAGCGACTCGGCACGAGTGAGCTTGCACTTCACAGGACGCTGGAGCTTATATGCGGCAAGCGCGGCCAGGTGCTGGATGGACACGTCCTCCTTGCCGCCAAAGCCGCCGCCCACGAGCATGGTCTCGACGACCACGCGCTCGGGTTCGCTATCCCAGCCAAACATGTGGGCACACTCTTTGCGCGTGTCGTAGGCACCCTGGTCGGTCGACTGCACCTTGACGCCATTCTTGTACGGGAAGGCAACGGCGCACTCGGGCTCCAAGAAGGCATGCTCGGTAAAGGGCGTGGTAAAGCGCTGTGTCACGGTAAACGCGCTCTCCGCCAGCGCCTTGGCGGCGTCGCCGCGCGTCACATGACGGCTCTGGCACACGTTGTCCTTGAGCTCCACTGTGTTGCCAAAGGCAAAGAAGCTGTCATGCAGGCGCGGGGCGTCGGCGGCCCTGGCCTCGACAATGTTGCGCACGGGCTCCAGCGGCTCGTAGTCAATCTTTACGAGCTTCTTGGCCTTCTCGAGCGTCGCCTCGTCCTCGGCGACCACCAGCACGATGGCATCGCCCACGCAGCGGGTGATATCGCCCTGAGCGATCATGACGTCCCAGTCCTGGATAAGGTGGCCGACCTGGTTGACCGGCACGTCCTCGGCGCGCAGGATGCCCACCACACCGGGCAGGGCCTCGGCCTTGGAGGTGTCGATGGAAAGCACGCGGGCGCGCGGATACTTGGAGCGCACGGCGCTGGCATAGGTCAGGCCCGGCTGATCGAGCTCGTCGATGTCGTCGGGATACTTGCCCTCGCCGAGCACCTTCTTGCGCACGTCAATACGGAAGGCGCGCTTGCCCACGCCGTAGTCATCGCCGCGCTCCAGGTCCTCGTCGATCTGCTTTTCGCCGCGGAGCACCGCAGCGGCCAGCGAGATGCCCTCGATAATCTTTTTGTAGCCGGTGCAGCGACAGACGTTACCGCGAATGGCGTACTTGATCTGTTCCTCGGTGGGCTCGGGGTCCTCGGCGATGAGCGCCGCACCCGCCATGACCATGCCGGGAATACAAAAACCGCACTGCACGGCGCCCACGGCGCCAAAGGCGTACACAAAGGCCTCGCGCACGTCCTCGGGCAGGCCCTCGACGGTCACGATGTTGCGGCCGGCGGCAAGAGCGGTGGTCAGCACGCACGCCTTGACGGCTGCACCGTCCACATGGATGGTGCAGGTGCCGCAGGCGCCCTCGGAGCAGCCGTCCTTGGCGGAGTGAATGTGCAGGTCGTCGCGCAGATAGCGCAGCAGTGGTTTATTCTCCGTCGTCGCGTGCACGACACCGTTAACGGTAAAAGTGAATTCCTGTGCCATGGTGATTCCCTTCTACACGCCGGCGGCGATGCCGGTGCGGTCGTGGATGGCGCCATGCGGGCAGACGACGGCGCACATGCCGCACGACAGGCAGTCCACGCCGTCGATATGGGCGCAGTTGTCCTCGATGCGGATAGCGCCGGCAGGGCACTTTTTGGCGCACATGCCGCAACCGATGCAGCTCGTGTCGCAAATCTTGCGGGCGATGGCGCCCTTATCGGTGTTGTTGCAGCGCACCAGGATGTTCTGGTAGCCGGGGACGAAGGCAATCACGCGCTGCGGGCACGCCATGCCGCACAGGCCACAGCCCGTGCACTTGGAGCGGTCCACGCGGGCGATACCATCGACCAGCGCAATGGCGCCGTGGGGGCAGGCCGTGACGCAGGCGCCACAGCCAATGCAGCCTTCGCTGCAGCGGGCGTCGCCGCCTGCGGAGGCGCAACCGCTTCCGCAGGCAACGTAGGCCACGTTATGTTGAATGGATTTGGCCATAAGAGACTCGCCTATTTCTTAAGAAGGTACGAATAGTTGTCGCGCACAGCCCTGATGGTCAGGCGGACGGCCTCGGGAAGACCGGTGTTGACGGCATCGACCGAGACGGTGCGGACCGTGCCGGCGACGCGGACCTTAAAGTGGTCCTCGTCCACAGCCAGGAAGCCCTCGTTCTCGGAGTTCTCCATGTCCTGCTCGCTCCAGAACAGGGTGAGCTTGTCCTTGTAGGGACGGCCCTCCTGGTAGGGGCAGAACACAGCGCAGTTGCCGCACTCGTTGCACATGCCGTCGACGTGGACGACCTGATGCCTGGCGAGACCCGGCACCTTAATGGCAACGTTGGCGCGGTTGGGGCACACATCGCAGCAGACCTCGCACACCGAGCCGCAGCCCAGGCAACGAGTCTTGGTGCAGTTGCGCTTGTCGCGGCACAACGACCCCTTGCGCTCGTAGCAGGCGTCCTCGCGACCGGCCTGAGCATTCTGGTCGGCGTACTTGTTAAAGTCCACGCCGACGATGGCACGGGCGACCTCGGCGGCGTCGGCAATAGCCTCGACCACGGTAGCAGGACCGCGACGGCAGTCGCCGGCAGCCCAAACGCCCTCGACGCCGGTGGAGGTGGCGGCAAGACGGCCGCGACGGTCGTGCTCGACGCCCGCGGCATCGTACAGGCTGGCATCGACGCCCTCGCCCACGGCGCAGATCACCGTGGTGGCGGGAAGCTCGATGGTCTCGCCCGTGGCGACGGGGCTGCGACGGCCGCTTGCATCCGGCTCGCCAAGCTCCATAACGTCGCAGGTCAGCACGGCGCCGTTAAGCGCCTTGGGGGCCAGCAGCTCGCAGAACTCAACGCCGTCGGCAAGAGCAAGATCGAGCTCTTCCTCGTCGGCGGGCATCTGCTTCTTGGTGCGGCGATACACCAGGCGCACGTTCTTCACGCCAGCAAGGCGCTTGGCCACGCGGGCCGCATCCATGGCGGTGTTGCCGGCGCCAATGACCACGACGTCCTCGCCCAGCTCGAGCTTCTCGCCCTTCTTGGCGGCCTCAAGGAACTCCAGCACGTCGAGCTCGGCGCCCTCGCCCAAACCTGCAGAGCCGGGCATCCAGGCACCGGTGGCCACGACCACGTCGGTGAAGCCCTGGGCCTTGAGCTCGTCGATGGACTCCACGCGGGCGTTGAGCTGAACCTTGGCGCCAAAGGCCAGGCAGAGCTCGGCATCGTGGGAGATATCGTCGCTCGCAATGCGGAACTCGGGAATCACGTGACGGACCACGCCGCCGAGCGAGTCGCGGGCTTCAAAGATGGTGACGGGCACGCCGGCGCGCGTCAGGAAGAATGCCGTCGCCAGGCCGGCCGGGCCGCCGCCGATAACGGCAACGTTGCGCTCGCCGTCGTTGGCGATAGCCTGGGCACGCAGCTTGGGTAGCACGGCGGTCATGGCCTCGCGGGCGGCCTTGAGCTTGCTGGCGCGAATCTGGGCGCCCTCGGGCTCGTAGAACGCACGCTCGCAGGCACGACCGCAAGGATGCGGGCAGATGGTGCCGGTGATGAACGGCAGGGCGTTGCGCTCGATGATGATGTTGAGTGCGTCCTCGTAGCGGCCCTCGTCAACAGCCGCCAGATAGGCGGGAATATCCTGCTGGATGGGGCAGCTCGTGCGGCACGGCGTGGTAAAGCAGTCGGAAAGCGGGCTCTTGCCGGCGACCTTGCGGTCGGGCAGCGGACGCAGCGGCTTCTTGTAGAGCGGGTTGGTGAGTGAGTCGGTCTGGATCGCAGTCACAGCCTCGAGCGAGACGCCCGCGAACGGCTTGCCATCCAGGTCGGTAAACTCGCCGGCCATCTGGCTAAAGCGCTCGTAGCCACCAGGCTTGAGCACGTCGGTCGCCAGGGTGACGGGCCAAATGCCGGCATCGTACAGGGCGCGGATGTTGTAGACCGTGGCACCGCCGGAGTAGCTGATGCGCAGTTTGCCATCGAACTGCTCGGTAATGCGGCGGGCAGCCTCGATGGTCAGCGAGAACAGCGAACGGCCGGACATGTACATCTCGGTGGAGGGCAGCTCGTTCCTGGTCACGTCGACGGGGAACGTGTTGGTCAGCTTGACGCCAAACTCCAGGCCGTGCTCGGCGCACAGGGTAATCAGGCGCTCGAACATGGGCACAGCGTCGGCCCATTGCAGGTCCTCGCGGAAGTGCGTGTCATCGAAGACGATGTAGTCAAAGCCCAGCTCGTTCAGACGCTGGCGGGCAAACTCATAGCCCAGCAGCGTGGGGTTGCACTTGATGTAGGTGTTGAGACCCTTCTCGGTGATCAGATAGGTCGCGATGCGCTCGATCTCCGCCGGCGGGCAGCCGTGCAGGGTAGACTCGGTGATGGAGTTGGAGACGCGTGCCGGGATGGACTCGACAAACGCGGCATCGACATGCTCAAACTTGTCCAGGTTAGCGAGCGCCCAGGCGCGGCACTCGTTCCAGACGTCGGAGCCGCTGGCGTCCTTCATGCCCTCGATGTAGGCGTCGACCTTGGGACTCTTGATGCCCTCCAGGTCATAGCCCACCGACATGTTAAAGACAAAACCATCCGGGCTGCCCAGGCCGTACTCGCGAGCGATCAGGTGGCAGGCAAACCATGCCTTCACGTACTCGGCAAAGGCCTGCGGAACCTCGAGCTCGGTCGACCACTCGCAGTTGTAGCACTCGTCCTGCGCCACGATGCAGGGCTTGTTCACACACTTGGAGAGCTCCTCGCCGTCCATAACCTGAACGGTCTTGAGCTCAAAGAAGCGGGAACCGGCCACGTAGGATGCCACGATGTTCTGGGCCAGCTGCGTGTTGGGGCCGGCGGCCGGGCCAAACGGAGTCTCGATGCGCTCGTCAAAAATGGGAAGCGCGCCCTCCTGGTTGGTCGTGACCATCTTGCGCACGCCAAAGACAGCGCCCTGGGTCTTGTGCTCCTCGATGATCCAGTTCATCAGCTGCGAAAACGGGATCGGCCTCATGATGTCGCTCATAATGAGCTCCTCTCTGTAACGCCCGGCGAGACCGCGCGGCGGGCGCAAATACGGTGTAGCGCTAGCACAGCGCCGGCGACCCCGCGGAGGCCGCCTATACGCGCGTCGAACGCGGCGAAACATCCGACGCGCGCGAATCTACTTGTGAATTAGTAGGTGCGATCGTTGAGCGTGCTCCAGAGCTTCTTGGACTCGGCCATGGTCCACGCGTTGATCTTGTCCTCATCAATGCCAACGAACTCGCGATCCTTGTACAGGACGCGGCCGTTGATGATGGTGGTGCGGCAGTTTTTGCCCATCATGCCAAAGAGCATGTGGCCGTCGATGTTCTCCTCGCTCAGCGGCGTAAAGGGCTTGTAGTCCATGACGATGACGTCGGCGGCAGCGCCGGCCTCGAGCACACCGAGCTTGCGATCGAAGTACTTGCTCGCCATCTTCGCGTTATTCTCGAACAGCATGGTCATGGCCTCGCACCAGCCCACGTTGGGCATGGCGGCGTTGTGACGCTGAATGATCAGGAAGACCTTAAGGCTCTCGAGCATATCGTGGGTATAGGCGTCGGTGCCCATGCACACGGGGATGCCGCGGCGGAAGAACTCGAGCACGGGGGCGCAGCCCACGGCGTTGCCCATATTGGATTCGGGGTTGTTGACGAGCCAGGTGCCGGACTCCTTGACGATATCCATCTCGGCAGGCGTCACGTGGATGCAGTGGCCGAGCATGGTGTCGGGACCCAGCAGGTTATGCTGCAGCAGGCGCTCGACGGGGCTGATGCCACCGCGGTTGAGGCGGGAGTCCCACACGTCATTCATGCCCTCGCACACGTGGATGTGGAAGCCGGTCAGGCCGTTGTTGGCCTCGGCCATCTTGTCCATGGTCTCGTCCGAAAGCGTAAAGGTGGCATGTCCGCCAAACATGGCGGCGATCATGTGGTTGTCGTTATCGCGACGCTCTTTGGCGGCCCACTGGGCAAATTCGGCGTTCTCGGCAATGGCCTGGTCGCACTTTTCCTGACCGCGGCGATCGGAGACCTCGTAGCACAGGCACGAACGCATGCCCAGCTCCTGAGCGGCGTCCTTAATGGTAAAGAGGCTGCCCGGGATCTCGCAGAAGCTCGCGTGGTGGTCGAAGATCGTGGTGACGCCATCGCGGATGGAGTCCAGAATCGTGGCATAGGCGCTGGCCTTGGTGCCGTCGAGCGTCAGATTGTCGTCGATCTTCCACCACTGCTGCTCAAGATTCTCCAGGAAGTTGGTGGGGTTGCAGCCCTTAATGGCAAGGCCGCGGGCCAGACCCGAGTAGATGTGGGTGTGGCAGTTGATGAGTCCAGGCATGATGAGGTTGCCCTGGGCATCGACGTACTCGGCATCCGGGTACTTGGCCTTGAGCTCGCGCTCGGGGCCCACTTCGACGATCGTATCTCCGTCAATGGCGACCGCACCGTTTGGAATGAACGGGGTCTGAGCGTTGCGGGTAAAGACGGAACCGTTAGCGACCAGAAGCATAAATGCTCCCTTCAACATCAGAGGCGGGGTTTGACACCTCTGACATGGCGGAGTGCGAAGCGCCGGCCTACACCGGAAACGGGCCCTCTCCCGTCAACGCTTCACCAAAGGGACAAACCCTTTGAAGTGCGGCTTGGCGCCGCATGGCGTCGGCGGACGAGGCGATGCGTCCGCCGACGAATAGCACCGAATTGGTTACTTCTTGCTCTCGGGCAAGACCAGATCCACGGCAGCGTCCTTGGCGGCATCGATGTGCTGAGCCACGACCGGCGTCTGCGGAAGGATCAGGTTAAGGACAATGGCCATGATGGCGGTGGGGGTTACGGCATTGGAGCCGATGACGGTGGACACCCAGGCGGGCATACCCTCGCCGGCAAGGCAACCGCTGGCCATCCAGATACCCAGGCCAAAGACGACGGAGGTGCCGACGATAGTGGTAGTGCGCTGCGTGAGGCCCTCGCGGGTGAACATGCGCACGCCGTTCATGGTGATGGTGCCAAAGACGCCGACGGTCGCGCCGCCGATGACGGGCTGCGGGATAGCGGAAAGGACGGCAGAGAGCTGCGGGAACAGACCGGCGATGGCAAAGACGGCCGCGATGATCACAAAGACCCACTTGTTGACGACCTTGTTGGAGCAGATGATGCCCACGTTCTGGCCAAGGGCGCTGGTGGGAAGACCGCCCAGCAGGCCGCCGACCATAGAGGTGAGGCCCTGGGACACGATAGCGCCGGAGAGTTCGCGCTCGGTGGGCATACGGTCGATGGAGCCCAGGCAGGCGGCGGAGACGTCACCGATAACCTGAATAGCAACCATGGGGAACACGACGGCGAGGGTAATGCAGACCTCGGGATCAAACTCGAGCGCGTAGGGCATGAGCTTGGGAAGGGCGAAGACCTGAGCGGTGGCGACGCTGGAGAAGTCGATCATACCAAAGGGGATGGAGACGATCATGCCAACGATCATGCCAAAGAACACAGATCCCAGCTTGAGCGTACCCTTGCCAAAGTTGGCGAGCGCAAAGACCACGGCGAAGGTGATAAGAGCGACGCACCAGGCCTGCGGGGTACCCCACAGCGGCGTACCCATACCGCCGGCCATATACTTGACGGCCGTGGGATACAGCGAAACGCCGATGGAGAAGATGACCGTACCGGTCACGACGGGCGGGAACAGCCACTTGATCTTGCTGTAGGCCAGACCAAAGAGGACCGCGACGGCGCCGCCGACGATCTCGCCGCCCAGCAGCGCACCAAAGCTAAAGCCCGAGGCACCCATGGCCTGCAGGGCCGGCAGGAACGCGAACGAAACGCCCATGACGATGGGCAGGCCGCCGCCGATGCGACGGAAGGGAGCGAAGGCCTGAAGGGCCGTATCGATCGCCGAAAGAATGAGCGCGACCTGGATGATGTCGGTGCTCTGCTGGCTATTAAAGCCGTAGACGCCGGCCATGATGACCGCCGGGGTAATGATGCCGGCAAACGATGCCAGTACGTGCTGAAGGGCACACGGGATCATTTCCTTAACGGGAGGCATGCCTTCGCGAGTGAACAGGGCTTCAGTGCCGTTCGTAACCGTCTCCTGGGTCATTTGACCACCAATCCTCGAAGTAGTTGTTTTCGCATCTAACGCTCTATTGTGACGCAGTGCGGGGTTGAGGTTGTGCCTTCATTGCATATCGTATTAAAGATGATTCTCATTCTCAATAATAATTTTTTGTTATCAGACTATTCTTCAGCTGAAATAACGCATTTCCGCAGGTCAGAAAAGTGTCTGGTAAAAATAACATCTAACTTTTCTTTTGGTCAACCGTTTACCGCTAAATTCCTACCGTTCGTCTGCATTACGCAATGTACCTGCGAATATACGAGATGATGGGCAGCGTGTTACCATGAGAAAAAATTGTTATGAACATTTCCGATTTCACCCAAAGGAGTTGCCCGTGAACGAGACCGTACGTCGCTTTTTGCCGATGGTCGATTTTCTGGAGCAGATACTCGGCAAAAACAGCGAAATCGTGCTGCACGATTTCTCGGATCCCGACCACGCCATCGTCGATATTCGCAACGGCATCGTGAGCGGCCGCAAGGTCGGCGGTCCCGCCACCGATCTGGCACTCAAGATCATGCACGATCCCAAGTATCGCGACCTGCCGTTTATTACGGGCTACGAGGGCCGCGGCGCCGGCGGCAAGACGTTGGAGTCAGCGACGTACTTTATCCGCGAGAATGACGAAATCGTCGGTATGCTCTGCGTCAACACCGACCTCTCGACCGTACGCTCCATCAACGCCATGGCGCAGCAGCTCATGGCCTGCTTCGACGCTGTGCCGAGGCAGGCGGAGCCCGCGTCTATCGAAGTCGAAAGTCTTTCGGAGTCTACGCAGGAGCTCATTGACCGCAGTATTTCCGAGTTGCTGAGCGCGCGCGGGCTGGATGTAGCGTCGCTTGGTCAGAGCGACCGCGTGGACGTCATTCGCCACCTCAACGGCAACGGGGTGTTCATGCTCAAGGGCACCGTGGCCTGCGCCGCCACCGCGCTGGGCATCTCGGAGCCCAGCGTCTACCGCTACCTGCAAAAAGTTCGCAAGGAGGGCTAACGAGCAAAATGGAGCGCGGCTCCACAAGCGATCCGTCACTTGACAAAAGACCCTGCAGTTCACACGCGCTGCAGGGTCTTTTTGCATGTCATGTTTAGTTGTGGCCAACGCCTTAGAGAGCGGCAACGACCTCGATCTCGACCAGACCGCCAGCCGGAAGGGCGGCAACCTGGAAGGCGCTGCGCGCGGGGAACGGGGCCTCGAACTTGGAGGCGTAGATCTCGTTCACGGCGGCGAAGTCGGCGATGTCGGCCAGGTAGACCGTGGTCTTGACGACATCGGCAAAGTTAGCGCCGGCAGCGGTCAGCAGGGCCTCGACGTTGGCGAGGGACTGCTTGGCCTGGGCCTCGACGCCCTCGGGCATCTTGCCAGTTGCGGGATCGATGCCCAGCTGGCCGGACAGGAACACCATGTTGCCGGCCTGGATACCGGGGGAATACGGGCCGATGGCTGCGGGTGCGTTATCGGAAGACACGACGGTCTTGCTCATGTTTTTCTCCTTACGATCAAATAGAGAGCGTGAGCGCGGCGTTCGCACCGGGAGGCACAGTTCGGTCTGAACACCGCGCTTGATTGGGATAGTACTCAAGGTTTCCGCGCGATGCAAGATTATTATCACGTTGCGAGAATATTTTATCGCCCAACGGTTTCCCCGAACCGCTGAACGGTTCTCATGTGGAGCAGCCAGTCCAAGCTGCTGAAGACTTTATCCCGCTTGGAGCACGGGCATCGCCTGCCGCAACGGCACCACTATACTTTTGAATATCTGAGCATTTTGAAAGGCAGGATATGACCGCAACCGCCAGTCGAACCACCAACCGCAGACCCGAGCTCTTGGCCCCCGCCGGAGGGCCCGAGCCCTTTGCCGCCGCACTCGCCGCCGGGGCAGACGCCATCTATTGCGGCATGGGCAGCTTCAACGCCCGCCGCAAGGCTACCAACTTTACCGACGAGGCCTTTGAGCAGGCCTGCCGCGCCGCACATCTAGCCGGGTCGCGCGTCTACGTCACGGTCAACATCGTCATCAAGCAGTCCGAGATGGGCGATGCGCTGCAACTCATCCATCGCTGCTCCACGCTGGGCGCCGATGCCTTCATCATCCAGGACTGGGGCCTGTTCTTTGAGGTCAAGCGCACGATGCCCGGCATCGAGACGCACATCTCAACCCAAGCAAACATCCACGACGACCGCGGAACCCTTTGGTGCCGTGAGCAGGGCGCCGACCGAGTGACCTTGTCGCGCGAGCTCTCCATTGACGAGATCGCCGCCATCCACGACGCCGCACCCGATGTGGACCTCGAGGTCTTTAGCCACGGTGCCATCTGCTTTTGCTACTCGGGCCTGTGCCTGCTCTCGAGCTTTGCCATGGCGGGCCGCTCGGCCAACCGCGGCATGTGCGCCCAGCCCTGCCGCTTGCCCTACGAGCTGATCGACGAGAACGGTCGCTCGCTCTCCCCTGCCGGTCGCGAGCGTGCGCTATGCCCGCGCGACACCAACACTTCGCAGCTTGTTCGCCGTCTGTATGACGCCGGCGCCGCATCGCTCAAGCTCGAGGGCCGCATGAAGGCCCCCGATTACGTGTATTCCATCGTCGATGTGTATCGTCACCAGATTGATGACATGCTGGCCGGGGTCGCCGTAGATAAGGACGAGGTAGCCGCCCGCCAGCGCCAGCTCAAGCGCTGCTTCAACCGCGACTTTACGCACGCCTATCAGGACGGCACCTCGGGCGACGAGATGATGAGCTATGAGCGTTCCAACAACCGCGGCCAGATCGTGGGCACGGTACTGGGCAGCCGTCTGGCCAACCGCGATGTGCGCGGCCTCAAGCCCGACGACCGCCGTCGGCGCGCCGCCATCGCCCGCATTGAGTTGTTTGAGCCCGTGGGCAAGGGCGACCTGCTGGAGCTTCGCCACGATAACGAGTTTGACCAGTTCCTGACCACCATTGCCGCCGATGATGCCGCCGCCGGCGACATCATCGAATGTCGCGTGCCCCGCAGCATGCCCGAGGGCTGCCGCGTCCGCGTGATTCGCAGTCAGCGCGCCATCGACGCCGCCGGCGCCGCGCTCAA
>CABUUD010000046.1 GCA_902494585.1 uncultured Collinsella sp.
AGGCGCGGGTAGAGGTTGCGCACCTGCGGTGGGCAGCGCCAGTAGCGGAATGCTGTGTTTGCGCAGACGATTTCGTCCATTTGTGCCTCCCCTGGTATCGGCCGTTGATCGTGCGGATTGCGGGCATGGCCGATTATCTACCGGGACATCATGCGGGTAAGTACCGGAAGCAAACCAAAAGCTTGACGAGTTCTGCCGAAAAACCACCGTGTGATAGAAATCCGCTGGAAGGCGCTTTGGGCATGTGGTCCCTATCTCCACATTTGTGCTCGGATCACAGGGGGAATTCAATGAAAATACGCATGCGTTTTATACAAAACGGGCAATGGCGTCAGCAAAAAGGATGCGATAAAAAATGGCGCCATAGACGACTACGATTTGTTTTTGGTGTCAGTTTTGGTGTCACCCTTGGTGTCAAAAAGAAAAAGGCCAGAGGCTTAACACCTCTGACCTGTGCTTTAGATGGTGGGCGATACAAGATTCGAACTTGTGACCCCATCCGTGTGAAGGATATGCTCTACCCCTGAGCCAATCGCCCGTCGCCTTTCGGCAAAAGAGATACTATCATAGCCGCGCGTGGTTTACCAAGAACTTTTTGCCCCCGATTTTAAAATCGTTGACGTAATCGTGGGCGCAGACCTCGTCACCGCAATCAGGGCAGCCGACAAACCAGCAGCTAAACCACCCTTTATCGCTTGATCCACGAGGTCTCGGGGCGGCAGATAAGTCGCGCGTTGTTGTAGGCCATGTCGAGCGTGAGACAGGTACGCGCGGCGTAAAAGCCGTCCTCGCGCTGGATAGTCAGCGCCAGCTCGGGCTTGTCGCCGGTTAGGCACAGCGGCAGCAGCAGCTGGATCCGGCCGCCATAGAACTGCGGCACCGCGAGCGTGTAGTTGGCTGCGGCGCGGCGGGCGGCCTCGACGACGGCGCCCTCAAAGGCGCGGCGCAGCAGCAGCGAGTTGTCCTCCCCCATCAGGCTGGCGGGGATGCGCGTCAGGTTTTCCTCGTCGCCCAAAATGTGGTCGATGTTGGAACGGATGGGCAGGCGGTAGTCAAAGACGAGCTCGGAGGGGTCCTCGGCAAAGCGCACGCGGCACGGCAGGTACTCAAACGAGACCAGCATGGGGTCGCTCTCCTTAAAGAAGCCCTTCAAAAACCAGCGCTGGCGTGCGTCGGGCTTGGTGTTGGGCTCAAACAGACCGTAGATGGTCTCGTAACGGCGTGTATACAGGCCGGTGTTAAACAGGCAGCGGTCGTCATCGAACACCAGCGGCAGGTTGGACGGTGCGGTCTGGTCCACGTCGCGCTCGGTCAAAAACACCGCGCGGCTAAACGAAAACGACAGGTAGTTTTTGAGGATGCGGTTGCTGGGACCCCAGTCCTCGGGATCGGCGAGGTCGACCAGGCGGTCGTAACAGGGCTCGGGGCAAAACGCAAAGTCGTAGACATTGCTGCACAGGGTGCTGGGGATTTCCATATGGTGTCCAATCCATTCAATAACTGGCGTGCGGATGCTTAGATTCTATACGCGCGAGGGGTCGCCCGAGCCTACAACACAACCGCGGCGCAGCTCTTCGGCTAGCTCGCTGGTCGTGCGGCGACTGGAAACGAGGTCCTGGATCCAGGCATAGTATTGATTGTCTTTGGGCTCGGGGCCATCGGACAGCACGACCGGAGTGCCGGCGAACCTTAAGACGGACAACGCAAAGACAAGGCTGGTGCGTTTGTTGCCGTCCTCAAAGATGTGGTCCTTGACCATGTGCTCGGCCACGTAGGCGACCTGGTCAAAGATGTCTGCGAAGCGATCGGCCGGCGATTGGCCGAATATCGTACAGAATGAACCTGCAAGTACGGACTCGACGCGTCCAAGCTCAAGTGCGGCACGGTCGCCCGCGGCGTCGGTCGTATAGCAGCGCCCGACGGCCATCAGCGTGCTGTGTAGACGCATCACGGCCGCGGCCATAGCTTCGAGCGAACCGGCATCGTCGAGCACGAGCGGTGCGAACGGATGTGCCCGGCGCGGCGCGACCGTCGTCATGAGTTCTCCAAGAGCCTGAGCGCGTTGGGCATGCCCGCAATGGTTAGCCGAACAGCTTCGTCGATTAACGTGGCCCCGTCGCGCAAAATCAGTGATGCTGAATTTGCCACGTGCGCAGTTGAATGATCTTCTTGAGCAACGCAATCAGCGCCGTCATCTTGTTGAACATTGCTCCAAGGCATGTCTGACTCCTCTATAGCTTTACAGACGAAATGGCCCGCGAGTCGTACTCCAGGGCAACCGGTTTCCAGACGAGGTCTTCGATGGCGCAGTTTAGGGCATTTGCAAGCGCCAATGCCGAGGAGACAGAGGCGCGGCGTAGGTCGAGCTGGTTCTGCTCGTAGAGTTGTATGGCGCGAAGCTTAACCCCCGATTGGGCGGCGAGCTGTTTTTGGGTTAGTCCGGCCGCCTTTCGTGTCGCCTTGAGGCCCTTTTTGTCTGCCTGAGTGTTGTTCCATTTATCAATGACAATCTGGGCGAATTTGTCTTCGGAGGCCTCGTGAAGCGGATGGTACGAGCCGATGATCCAATCGAGCGGGGCGACTTCGAGTAGCTCATTAAAGCCCAAGCTGCTCATCCATTGCGCATAGGCCAAAACCCAGCCCGCCCAATACTGAGGCGAACGGTCGAACGGATAGGTCTCCCTGCATTCGACGGGGGTCAGTCCCGCATAGGCGATAATATCGCGCGCGAGCTCGTCGCCTGCCATGCCGCAGACGACGCGAGGCATACCGCGCTCAAACTGTTTCATCTCAAGAGCGTTCGACAGGATCGCCGTCAACTCGGCTGGAGTCAGCCCTTGGTCACAGAGAGCAAAATCGACCGCCTCGCCCAGCGTTCTCATTGCATCCTCGAGATACATCTCACTGTAGGCGTTGGTCATCGCCCGTCATCCCCTCTCGAATGATATCGACGATACGGATTCCCTCAAATGGATTTTCGGCAAGGAGCTCCCGATATTCAATACTGGCTTCTAAGACTCTCCGAGTTCGGAAGTATGCGGCAAAATCCAGACTTATTGACCACGCTGGAGCACACCAACGCCTCTGCCTGCGGTTTCTTTGCGCGAAAAGGCCGGTGTGGTCGGGGTTTCCGGAATTTGCCGCATACTTCCGTTTTGAGAGTTCGGAAGTGCGGGGAAAGACCGAGTTCCGCCAACCAGACCCCGGTTATACCCTTTCGTGACCTGCGGTTTTGACGCCAAAATTTGGTTTGTGCTCGGCTGGTTGCGATTTTTCCCCGCACTTCCGGAAATGGGCGTTATGGCTGTGTTGTACACGGCAAGAAAAGCGCCGAGAAAAGGGCAATCAAGCGGCAGCCGGTAGTCTTGGGAAGCGTTATGGGTATTGCGGTGGCTGCAAGCCTTTACCGGATGAGGTCTGCCAGGCACAACTCGCCCTTGGGGATCTTCGAAAGTCGCTTGTATTCCCTGGCGGCTGCCGTAAGCGAATCGGCATCCCAATAACTTTTGAGGAAGCCTTCCCTCTTTACCTCGTGCATGCCGAGCTCCTGTTTGCAGAAGTCGCTCGGTTTCATGCGTCCGCCGTGCCAGCGTCTCCACGAGCCCTCTCGAATAATGGCCAGCACCTCTATCTCGGGATGGGTCGCGTAGCTAACCACCGGGAAGCGGCCGGCGTACAGGTTGCCGAGTTTGAAGCGTTCTTTCCTCGAGTCCAGCACCCTGACGATGCAGACTGGCCAGTCATAGTCTAAGTTGAGGTAGTTATCTTGGATATCGGAGGCTTTGCGCAGGCGGGTGACGTCCACGACGTCGGCCTCTGAAAAGACGAGCGCGTCCGCCTCGAGGAGAATGTCCACGGCCACCTGTTCCGCTGTTCCCTCGCAGGAGATGATCGGATGATATCCCGCAAAGCGAAAACCGTTATCACCGCTCATCGGACACCTCCTCTGCGACGAGCTCTTTAAGCGCGCGCACGTCGGCGTAGCGCGGAGCGGTCCCCTTCACAAAGTTCGAGGCGAATACCTCCGATTTCTTGTTCTCGATGCGTTTCACGCGGTCGGCGTACTTCACCACGCGCGCACCGCTGTTGCGTCGGGCGAGAAAGAACACGTTGTCCTTGCGGTGCACGTGATCGAGGAGCTGCGGGTAGTGAGTCGTGAAAACCAGCGTCGCGCCGTTGGGGTTGGTCCCGCGGGCGGCAAACAGATCAAGCACGACGTTAACCAGTTGGCGGTTAAGGTGGTTCTCCACCTCGTCGACTAAAAGGTAGCCGCCGGAGCGCAGGACCCTCATTGCGCGCTGCACCAGCCCTAGGCCACGTACAGTGCCGGAGGAGAGCACCTCGGTGAGCCCCCGCTCGGAGATCGTGATGGGCTCGCGACCTGTAAACGTCAGTACGAAGGCGCGACCGGAGTCCCGGACCTCGAGGTGCTCGATGCCAGAGTCGAAAACACGAAGCACGTCGTCGAGACCGTTGAATTGCTCAGTGAGGCGGAAGCCACCGTCGCGCAATGCTATCGCTCGGATGCGATGGCCGAAGTCCTTGGCGAGCACAGCGGCTGCGACGGAAACGTCAGGCGGCGTAAGCGCCGCCCAAGAGTCCGGCATCTGAGCACGGTCGCACAGCGGGGACGCGAGTTTCTCGATTTCGGCCCAGGATGCCAGGGTCGAGCGCTTGAGGGCCTTGGCTGGCAGCGAAGAAATCACCTCATCGGAGAACGTCAGCTCGGGACCGTCGTCGCCTCCTTCGACAGTCTGCAGCACCGACTCGAGCAAGTAAAGACGATCTGCGTGCCATATGACGCACTTGAGCTTGGACGGGCCGTCGAACGCGGCGGGGAACGTTGATGGGAGCCCGCCGCCGCGCGCCGGAGAGCCGTCAACAATGCGGCAGGCGAGCTCCAGCAGGTTCAGTGCTGTTGTCTTGCCCGTAGCGTTAATGCCCGCCAGCGCAACGACGCTATTCACGTAGAGATGGTCCGCCAGTTCGAAAGCCGACTCATCGGAGGCCGTCACGCGGTCGGAGGCGAACAGGTCGATTTCGAATAACCCGTCTTCGAACATCGAGAGATGGTCGAAGCAAACCTTTAACAACTTCATCTCAAGCCTTTCGAATACTTGAAACAGAATTTATGGCTCAAGTATAACACATGAAGGATATCGCGAATTAAGCCTGCCACTAGGCAGAAAAGGCTTATCCGCATTGCCGACCTCGTCGATATGCAGGTTCAAATGCTTAGACATTTGATCAAATCGTACAAAAATGGCGAGGTACGTACCTCGCCGATCTGGCACCTCCAAGACGACAGTCTCTTCGGTGGTTAAATTCTCTCACGCTTCAGGAGCTTTTAGAGCTGCATCGATTAGATCGGCGCCGTTGTCGAAGCGACCGGACTCCCTTGCTGCAAAGAATGCGTCACCTTCGCGGATGGCCTCGAGGGTCTCCGGGTTGGGTTCTTTGGAAGGAAAAGTTTGAGGGCTAGTATTCGCAAGCTCCCCGTCCTGTTTACAGCACTTCATAGATGCGCACCTCTTCCTGCTCGATGCTTTTGCGGAAGGTCGGGCGCATGTGCTCTGGTGGGTTGGTGACGATATCGACCTTTCGCCCAAGTTCTTTCTCAAGCTCATGGGAGATTTCGTAAAGCGTGCCGAACGTCATGGTGTTGCCGCAGACTAGGCGCAAGTCAATATCGCTATCGGGCGTTTGCTCGCCTCGGGCAAACGAGCCAAATAAATATGCTTCGCTGACGTCGTATTGAGCCAGCACGCGGGAGAACGCGGTGGATATGTCGGAAGGCGAAATCATGTCTCAATCGGGCGCTCGACGGCTACGCGAACCGTTCCGTCTTCTCTTGTCTCTGAGTAGGCAAACTCGGTGCCATCATCAAGCTGGACATAGCACCAAAACATGACTGCCTCCTTAGTGTTTATATCCGAGTATAAAGAGCAGACTAGATGTAACGCGGCGTGAATTGGATTATTCCTATAAGACACGAACTCTGACAGCAAGCCCTGTCTGTTGCCCTATTCAAAGAAAGTGATCGTACCTTAGGTCAAGTCTCGCAAGACTTGAGCCACCCTACTTACTGAAATGCAAGAACCACTGCCACGACAATGCAGGCAATGCCCAATACGAGAGGCAGCGATGCCTTCTTTTCCCTGTTTTTAACAAGGAAGGCCTCGATTGCGGACGCTAGGACCAGAAAACCGCCAATAATCAGCAGGTCCAGTGCAACAAAGTTGACGGTTGTTATATTGGAGGACAGACCTCCGGCGTTGACGTTTACGAGCGTAAAGATCGCGGCGAAAATGGCGAAGAGGGCCAGGACGTTGCCATAGATACGGGACTCGATATTGACGATTTCTTCCTTCTTGTCCTCGACCTTTTTAAGTTCCCCGGCATAGACGTCGGAATAATCTGCAAGTCCTTTAAAGTTGAGCTCATCAGAGAAAGCGCCGTGGTAAGGATGGGCCACCATGCCATCAACGCGCTGGAATGCAACTTGCGCTATACCTTTTGACTTATCGAGCGTAATAGTGTTGCCGCTTACGTTTGTAACACGGTAAAACAGCCGTGTTCCATGTCCGGGGAAATATAGCGGCGCATCCAAAGAAAGCCCCTGGCGAATGCGCGAATTGCGCAGAAGTACGCTAGCGGTCAAATCGTTTGGCAACGCAACACATTCAACGCAAGAGACGAATGTCGAATCACCAGGCCCGAGTTCGACCTCGGACTGCTTGTTCTCGTTAATGTAGAAGCCGTCGGTGCGCAAGTCATACGTAACCTGTCCGATGTTCGAAGCATCGGCATGGAGCAGAACCTCGCTGTCGATTAGCTCCTGAATCTTAGTATCGCTCAAGTACATATGAACCACTTCCTTAGGCCTCCGAGTATAGCACCAAGGTATGGCACGGTAGTTACCCCCAAAGGGGGTACAGAGAAGTAATAAGAAAGCGTTACCCTTAAAGCTCCTACAAAGCTCTTGTATCGCAGCCAGGTGCGTCGTACCGCATCAGCAGCGATATGCGGCGCTCAGAAGCGCTATCCCCAGCAGGAATAGCGTTAAGGAGGCAGCTATCCAGTAGCCGTCGCCGGTCTTGGGAAGCGCCGATGTTGTTGCCATAGTGGATTTGGGCTTGGTCGTCTTGGTGACTGTGGTCCTGGTGGCCGTTGTCTTGAGCGACGTAACTGCGGGTTTCACCGCAGGATCCGTCGCCGAACCCGCACCGGGTTGCCCAGCAGCAGGGTCGGCGCCGCCAGTAGGCTCGCCCGTGCCATCCCCCGGCACCTCGCCGCCGGGTGTAACGGTCTCCCCCGCCGGGCCGGTGGCGCCATCGGGCTCGATCACCACGTGCGGTGCCACGGTCCCGTCAGCATCAACCACGCTGGCAGCGCCAAAGGCCCCGCCTACGGGCGTCACAAAGTGCGCGGCAACGAGCGATCCACGATCGCAGGCAACGCCGGCGTCCGTACCGGTCGCATCCAGCCGGGACGCATCCACAGCAAGCGTCTTGCTCGCTGCGTCTGTCCCAAATCCCTCGTCGAGCAAGCGCACACCATAAAAGCGCAAGCCCGCATCGGATCCCGCGCCCGAAGCAGCAAGGTGCCCGCCGGCGCGTACGGTCAAGCTACCCGCGGCAATGCCGGCCACAGTCTGGTCAACAACGCCTGCCCCGTCGGCCCTGGCATCGACCGTGCAGCCGTCCACCACCAGCGCCTGGGCCACATGGATCCCGCATTGCGAACCCGTCGCTGTGAGCAAGCCGGAGCCGCGAAGTGTAAGGTTTCCCCACACCTCCATGCCGCTCATGGAAATGTCCGCATCGGGCGTATGCGTCTCGAACACGGAGTTTTGCCCCACAAGCGTCACCACCAGGTCGCCATTGGCGCCGATGGCCTCACCCGCATAGCCGGTTAGCTCAAGATGATCGGTATCTGTCCAAGCCCATCCGGGACCCGACACGCCCGGCTCGCAGTACGTGGTGCCTGCAATGAACAGGCTGTCCGCGCCCGCAGCATAAGAAGGCCCGCCCAGCAAAACGCAAAGGCAGGCCATGACAGTAAACAGGATGTAGTGACGGCTGGTGTGGAACGCGGTAGCAAACATAACCGCTCCGATCTTCGCAAGAGCCAATGGAAACTACATCAGGAAATGACCTGATAGCAGCAGTTATTAGTGTAGCGAGATCGGGCAAGTGGCGAACGAATTACGTGTAAACGAACCCAGAAATTAGGTGTAAATCGTTTTGCCAATCGGTGAAAGGAGGGGTTGAGTTAAGCTTGAAATCGTAGATCACAACGGCACCCATTTGGCTTTTACGCACTGCGGCCGTATGATATGAGTATATGCCGGGACCTGAATCATTAGAGCGCCCCTTGGCTACAATTCATAATTCTGCAACGTCGAATACTTGATAAGTGATTGATAGCGTGGGTGCCCTGATCGAACAGCCTTCTTGTAAAGCTTGATATATTTTTCAAATCCCTTTTGCACTGCGAATTCATTTCCGCGAAGGGCTTCGAACTCATTCTGGCGCAAGTGCGGACGCGTCTGATGATCTATGTATTCCGGCCGGTCAACTACAACAGCCTTCGAATAATCAATTCCGCATCTATTATCAGGATCAGTAAAGAAGGCATGTGCATGACGAATATGGGACCGAAAAGGGACGGCCCAAATATGCCCCTCAATTTCGACCAAAAAGACGATATAAGGACGGTTTTGCTTTTGCTCCATCTCTTTGAACGGAGGGTTCGGATGGTCTCTGTAAAACGAGTCGCTTAAGAATGCAATTCGAGAATTCATGTAAACCCTCCAAATAAGAAAATGCCTCCAACCCAAAGAGATTGAAGGCATCTTCTCAGTGGGCTTTCTTTTGATTCCGTTGGTCGCGCCCTACGACCAAAATCTTCTCAGTGGACTTTCTTTTGATTCCGTTGGTCGCGCCCTACGACCAATTTCTGACCTTAGTATACCCAAAATGCAGTTAGCGAGGCAATCGTTTCATTGTCTAAATTTAACTTATTTAACCCACAAATATCAATCACTTTTTGCCCGGTCTTTCGTTGCAATTCCTGCGATAACCTCAGCCGCTATCGTCAACCTGTGCAAGTCGCTCTTTGTGTAGATAGACCCGCAAAACGAATAATAGTCCAACGGAAAGCTTCTCATCTCGGTCTTGGGCCTGAAGAAACCCTTCCTCTTATAGCTGAGCGAAACCCCGGACACAACCGATTCAAAGTTCCTAATTTCTGGACCGTCAAGAATCAAGGTATTGCGATAATCCCCGGGAACAAGAACAGGGATTCCCTTGGTTAGAAAACTACGCTCACGAACATAATTACGATATTTTTCCTGCACGAAGTCAAAGTCGAAAGAGTCGATTTTCACGTCCTCGGCAACTCCTCTTCCATAGTTTTTGATCTCAAACAGGACGCATCCATTGTCCCTATCGTGAGAAAGATAGGCGATGACGTCGGGCCTTTGGGCGGCCCAATATAGATAGAGAGAGATGAATACGGCTGCTAGGGCACTGCTCGCCGCTATCACATTCACCAAACAGTTTACATTCTCGAGCATCGGCTACTTTCCTCCGTCCATATTTGCTATTTCGTTCCGACATCTCTCTACAAGCTGCGAAGGCACAGGCTAAAACCTTGTCGGATCGAGCTGATATAGAAATCCGTTTCCAACGTGAACGCTTTCGTCCATTCGCTCTTTGAGCGCTTTGTCGCCCGTACATGCATCCGTAGCAATACGTGCAAGTTGCAGCTTCTCGTAATCGGCGAGAACTGCAGTACTTTTTTGCCTTATTGAGTGGCACTTTAACAAGCAGCCACGAAATAGGTCAAAGAGCTTAAGCAACATGTGCCTGAATTGCATTTGATAGTGACGCTATAATCAAATAGAGATCACGGCTGGTCTTCCAAGCTAAGCAGAACTTGTCGTTCTGCTTCGGGAAAAGCATGAGGCTCAATCATTCTTGCCGAGCTAATTCGACCGAGCGTAGATGCTGCTGCCGACGCATCGCCCGCGCAACTTTGCCCTGTTCCCTCAATGATTTTATGCCTTAACTTGTTTGGAATAGTCGAAATCCCGTCTTTGGTAATGGCAACGCCCGTAACAATTTTGACATCGCCAGCACCGCGATAAGCGGTTTTGCTAAGAGAAAGAGAGTGCCCATATCCCTTTACGATTCGGAGGACTTTCTTTTCAAATACTGCCGGATTGCTAAATGGCGCTTTGGAAGAAAATGTTAAGTCGTCAACGTATAAGGAAAACTTGCAACCATTATTACGCGCGAGATTATGCAACTCGTTAAACATATCTTGATAGGCGAAGAAAGCGACAAGCTGAGCGCATGGACTTCCGGTTGGAATTACAGTGGAACCGTCATCTAACGTAAGTGTTGTTAAATCGCTAAGCAGGGCGGATACATCACTGCTGCATTTAAATCTATCTTTGAAGAGTCGGTAGACGGACTCTCGCGAACATGAGTCATAAAATGCGTGTAAATCTGATTGAATAAAATAGACAGAATGCTCATGGTACTTGCCGTTATCCACATGGCAGACACCCTTGCATCCAGAGAATACCCAGTTTGGAATCGAAATTCTGCTCAGCAAGTTCTTTATGCGGCGTTGGACCTGCTTTAATTCTCTACATGGATCATAGATAGATCGAAATCCCCCAGAAGCCTTTTCAATTTCACTGACGGCGTAATTGATGAAATCATTGGCGTGAAGAAGGCTGTCGTACTCTATCTGAAGTATCGTGGCAAGCTTGCGCTTGCTGAACAACTTATATATAGGACTCTGGTCAATTGCATAGCCGCTACTTGCCATTGCTGTATGCCTCGATCACCTTAGACATCAAGGACGTAATGAACTTTTGGCCGGCGCTGTTAAGTTCTGCATCCTCATAGTCTTCTGAAAAGCGAACCAACGTTGACACTCGAAGACCAAACAATTCTGAATAGCGTTCAAGCAAATCCATCGAGACTTTTTTCTTCCCGTTTTCGATCTCGGAAAGATAGCTACTGGAGATGCCGAGCAATTCGCTCATTTCCTTGGCGCTGTATCCATATATGCCCCGTAACCTTTTAAGCGTATTGCCCAGCATTCCCTACTCTCCTTACAGACTAAAAGGAGTTAAAAATCAAATACTGGGCGGGCTACCATTTGATGCTACCAACCTGCCAACAAGCTTATGAGCTCGTGAAGCACTTTTATAAAAGCGCCGAGAAGCTCTAAGAGCCCGATTAACGCTCGAAAGTCTTTCGGAGCCCTCTTACGCTTCTCAACTCGCAGCTTCACTCGAGGTTGGCCAGCAACATGGTTGTTTCCGGAATTAGATAGATGCTGTGCCATATAGCACACCCCCTTTCTCGCTGCGGTTGCAGCGTCCCAAAGAAAGGAGAGGTTCTTCCGGTAACACCCGCCCAGCTTCGTGCGCCCGCGCATCCCAGCGCGGGCGCACCGGGTGAGCGGGGGTTTAGGTAGACCACCGAAGTGGTCCGCGGCGAGCTCGCGCTCACCCTGGAATGGGAAAAGACCTTCGCGGCCAAGCTGTAATGGTCACGACTACCTTGGTTGACACTATAACACTATGGTCAGCAATTAGCGAACAGAATTCGCTAATTACGTATTGAAATTATCAATCTCATAAATTCATCTCAACTACAAATATTACGACCTATCAATTTCACGTAAGTCGTGAAGCGACACTCAGCACCCTAGATACTATCTATCGACTGGTCACACCCCTTGTCAAACTCCATGTAACTCGTCATGCGATAGCTTGAGATAGCAAGTTCACGACAAAAATCATCGATATCATATTGTTTATCCTCGCTGGGATCGTGCTCGCAAAAGACCCATTCGGCATCGCGGTAGCGTGGAGCCAGAACGTCGCGGTAGTACGGCTTATCGACTTTGTCAAAAGAATTGCCCATGATAATTACGGTATCAATCTTGGCAAGGGTGTCCAAGAATTGGTTTAGGGCGTCGTAGTTACCCTCGATGTTTTTCCATGTATCTGCGCAGCGATCGCATGCGACAGTTACACCCTGCTGAATAGTCGCACCGTAAAAATCATCCATTCCATATTTGTCTTCAAGCATCTTCTGAAGCTCGAAAGGATTATTGTCGGGAGAGCCAAATTGAAGAAGCTCGTTTTTATCCAAGACGCAACCATGGATATGGAGGATCCTGTCTGGACGAACGCTATAGACATGCTCCAACGTTGGGGTGTAATTAAAGGTAATGAACAAAGCAGTGTCTGGTAACTCAAGCACGGGTTTTACTTTAGACACATCGATTGACTCTACCCATTCCCGAAAGTGATCTCTGGTGAGCTTCTTCAGGTATTCAAGATGCATGTGCAACTCGATCCAGAAATCGTCCCATCCTGGATTGTCTTCGGTTAGATCTGGATACGTGTGATCGAGAGTTTCATAACAAAGGTCGTTCCATTCAATGCCGAGTGATTCTTCAAGAGAGCACCATCGAGGATTATCTTCCCTGGCTGAACCGCGCGTGCAGTCAAGGCTATTCTCAAAATCGGAGCATTCCACCGCATAGACAAACGAATCAAAGTCCTTAACCACTTGCTTATCATGGACTTTCAGCCAGTTGCGATAATCCGATGTTAGCGTCGGAATAATTTAGCCAAATATAGTCGGCCGAGATTGACCAATCCCGGCCGACCCATTTTAGCCAACACGCCCGCATCTATGACTTTCCTATCGCATTCCTACATCCCCTC
>CABUUD010000047.1 GCA_902494585.1 uncultured Collinsella sp.
CTGTGGGCGCCAACGGAATGTGGGGTCACCGCGCGGTCCGCATCTTATGGTGTCGACGCCAATGGTATATGGGTGCGCGATTGGCGTCATCAATTCAGAAGATATCAGTGCGGAATGTTTGCAGAGGTAAACCCCAGTGCCCGCTGTGTTTCCATAGCTGAGACCCTGGCCGGGCGCTTCCGGCAGCACGCCGGGTCGGTGGCGATGGGGGCGTGGGTCCCGTCTTGCCTTGCGCGTAACTGGCTGAATTGATTTTGATTGGAGCTGTTCCTATGTCCCAAAAGTTGACTCGGGTGATTGTTACCACTGATATGGAAGTCGATGATATGAACTCGCTCGTTCATTTGGCTCTGTATCTCAACTTGCTTGATGTTCAGGCTGTGGTGTATACGGCTTCGCAGTATCACTTTCTTGGGGATGGGATTCATACGCTGGGCGAGGTGAATTCGCATTGGCGGACCAAAGGGCGTCGCTCTTATGAGTGGGCTGTTGTGCCTCATGAGCCCGATCCGCTGGCCGGCGAGCTTCGTGAGTATCGTCCGTTTCCCGAGCATTGGATTGAGAACCTCTGGAGTAATGAATATGCCCAGGCTTGGCCGCAGTTGCAGGCAAATGCGGACGCTGCCGGTGAGCCGCCGTTTCCCACGCCTGCCCAGATGATCGAACGCACCTTTGTGGGAAATGTTGCCTTTGAGGGTGATGTAACTGAGGAAACTGAGGGGTCCCGCGTAATTGCACAGGCGATTTTGAATGATGACCCGCGTACGTTATGGCTGCTCAGCTGGGGTGGCATGAACACCATCGTTCGTGCCCTCATGAGCATCGCCGAGCGCTATCGCGCCACGCCCGAATGGCCTGCCGTGCAGCAGCGGGTCTATCGGAAGGTGCGCGTGATGGGCGTTGCCGATGGCGTAGGTCAGGACAACTCATGGCTCGACCATGGACGCGAGCTCTTTCCCGAGCTCACCTTTTGGTGCGTGCCCTATATGTATGGCGGCTATGTCGACGCCAAGATGGCTCAGCCCGATACGCTGCCGCTGTTTAAGGCTCCTTGGCCCGAGCAGAATCTCACGCAGGGCAACGGCCCCCTCATGGCGCGCTATATGCTCTATGGCGATGGCAAGATCTACGAAAACGAGCCCGAGCGCTTTCAGTTTGGCAAGCATGCCCGTCTGGATTGGGGTCTAGAAGGTATGCCCGCGATGCAGTTTGAGCGCGGCGACTTTATGGCCGAAGGCGACAGCATGACCTATATTCCGCTGCTGCCGTTTGGCCTGCGCGGTATCGACGACCGCGGCTTCGACACACTGCTCGGCCGCATGTTTCTTGATGGGCATCCCGATACGGACGCACCCGCCGGTTTTGCCGCCATCGGCACGCCCGCAGACGACAACCCCAATCCCTACCTGCGCGCCTATCAGGAAGACTTTGCCGCCCGTGCGCAATGGTGCGCCCATGATCCGGCGTCTTGCTCGCATCCGGCGCATGTTGCCGAGGTCACGGCCGACCGCAGCGCTACAGCCGGCGAGCGCGTCACCCTTGCGGCGACCATCATCGACCCCGACGGCAAGGGCTTTGATGCACATTGGGATGTCGCCGTGGACCCGTCGAGCTATGTAGGCGCGCAGGATCTTTCGCTGTGGCAGGAATGTACGGTGAGCACCGCTTTCATCGTGCCCGCCGACGCGCAGCCCGGCGACCGCTTCGTGCTCACCCTTACCGTGCAGACGCGCGCCGAGCGCCCCTGCAGCCGCTACGCCCAGGTTGCCGTGACCGTGGCATAGCAAAGACGGCGCCCACATTCGGCAGCCGCCACATTCGGCATGGAGTGTCCCCAACCGCCACTCATTTAAGTACGTCCCCAATGAGTGGCCGAAGAGTGTCCCCAGCGACTAGTCAAAAATGGGCCATCTGTCCCAGTTGTGGAGACTCGTTGAGCCGTCTGGGTATCGTGAAAGATCGCGCACTCCCCCATCATCAAAAGTGACACACGCTACCTGTTGATGGGAGGCAGCCATGGGCTTCTTTGACAAGATGTTCGAGAAGAAAGAGTGCGCGATTTGCGGTACCAAGCTGGGACTTCTCGGCAAGACCAAGATCAACGAAGGCTACCTGTGCAAAGAGTGCGCCGGAAAGCTCTCCCCCTACTTCCACGGCTATCGCTCCAGCACCGCGGACGATATCCGTGAGCAACTCGCCTACCGCGAGGCCAATGCCGAACGCCTGGCGTCGTTCAACCCCACGCGCACGCTCTCTGCCGGGCGAACCAACATCATGCTCGATGAGGACGCGGGCCTGCTGATCATCACTTCGCAGAGCCGCTGGCGCGACGCCAATCCCGACATCATCGAGTTCTCGCAGGTACTCGGCTGCGATATGGATATCGACGAGCATCGCACCGAGATCTATCGCGAGACCAAGGACGGCGAGCGCGAGAGCTACAACCCGCCGCGCTATGACCTGGATTACGACTTTAATCTGACCATCCACGTCAACACGCCGTACTTTACCGAGATCAACCTGCGCGTGAACGACTCCACCATCGACCAGCGCGGTTCCATCGAATACCGCGAGGCCAAGCGCCAGGCAACCGAGGTCCGCGACGCGCTGGTGCAGCTGCGTCAGGAGACGCGCGACAGCGTCGTGGCCGCTAAGGCCCCCAAGACCGCGGTCACCTGCCCCTTCTGCGGTGCAACCACCATTCCCGATGCCAGCGGGCGCTGCGAATACTGCGGCGGCGCCATCGGCGCATAGCCTCCGGCAGCGAAAGGACCGATCATGGCCTTCGAGAGCGTCAACTATCAGTGCCCCGCGTGTGGCGGCCCCCTTCACTTTGCCAGTGCCGAGCAAAAGCTCGTCTGCGACTACTGCGACTCGCGCTTTGAAGTCGAAGAAGTCGAGGCCCTCTATCGCGAGCGCCAGGACAAGGCCGATGCCAAAGCCGATGCGGCAGCCGCAACGCCCAAGCCCGCGACCGACGCTGCGGTGCAGGAGCTCGCCCAAAACGCCGGCTATATCTGCTCGTCGTGCGGCGCCGAGCTAATCTCGGATGGCACCGTCGCCGTTACCACCTGCCCGTACTGCGGCAACTCCGCCGTGGCACCCGGCCAGCTCTCGGGCGACTTCTCACCCGACCTGGTGATTCCGTTTAAGCTCGGGCGCGATGACGTTATGGCCGCGCTCAAAGACCACTACAAGGGCAAGATCCTGCTGCCCAAGAGCTTTGTCACCGGCAACCATATCGACGAAGTCCAAGGTGTCTACGTGCCGTTTTGGCTCTACGGCGCCCGCGTTGACGGCGAAGTGTGCTTTGACGCGACCAACGAGACCGTTACCGAGGAATCCGACCGCACCGTCACGACCACCGACCACTACGACGCCTACCGTAAGGGCAATATCTCGTTTGAGCACGTGCCCGTCGACGGATCGTCCAAGATGCCCGACGGCCATATGGACGCCATCGAGCCGTTTGACTACGACGCGTTGCGCCCGTTCTCGGTCGCGTATATGCCCGGCTACATCGCCAACCGCTACGACGAGGATTGCGAGACCTGCAAGGCGCGTGCCGAGCGCCGCATGGAGGAGAGCACGATTTCGGCCCTGCGCGAGACCGTCGTCGACGAGTACGACGACGCCACGGTCGAAAGCAAGCAGCTCGACTACACCTGGGAAGACAGCGACTATGCCCTGTTCCCCGTGTGGATGCTTTCCACCTCGTGGAACGGCAAGAGCTATCTGTTTGCCATGAACGGACAGACCGGTCGCATGGTCGGCGAGCTTCCCTGCTCCAAGCCCAAGCTCGCCATCGCCTCGGTGCTGTTCTTTGTGATCGGGTTTGTCCTCTCCCAGATTCTCTTTATGGGCGAGAACGCCTTCGATCCGGACTACCTCGCCTTTGATGTCGAGGGCATCCTCATCAACATCGTCGCGCCGCTGATCATCGTAATCATCGCGGACGTGCTGCTGGTGGGCCAGCTCAAGACGGCCAACGAGGCCACCCACGCCGATTACTACTGCGGAGACCTCGACCTGACCGAGAAGCACGACACCTTCAGCCACACCGAGACCACCGTTGTCATGAAGGACAACAAGGACGATTAGCCATTCTGACCAATACCACCCGGCCTTTGACGAGAAAGGAAGATCACCATGGGACTCTTGAAAGCTGGATTGGGTGCTGCCGGCGGCGTCATGGCCGACCAGTGGAAAGAATTTATCTATTGCGAATCGATGCCCGCTGACGTCTTGGCCTGCAAGGGCAGCAAGCGCACCGGCGGCCGCAGCTCCAACACGCGCGGCGAGGACAACGTCATCTCCAACGGCTCGGTCATCGCCGTCAACGACGGCCAGGGCATGCTCGTGGTGCAAAACGGCAAGATCATCGAGGTCGCGCTGGAGCCTGGCGAGTTTGTCTTTGACACCGGCAGCGAGCCGAGCGTCTTTAGCGGCAACCTGGGCGACTCCATCAAGGAGACGTTCGCCAATATCGGCAGCCGCTTTACCTTTGGCGGCGACGCGGGCAAAGACCAGCGTGTCTACTTCATCAACACCAAGGAGATCATCGGCAACAAGTACGGCACCGCCTCGCCTGTGCCCTTCCGCGTGGTCGATAACAATATCGGTCTGGACGTCGACATTTCCGTTCGTTGCAACGGCGAGTATTCGTACCGCATCACCAACCCGCTGCTGTTCTACACCAATGTGTGCGGCAACGTGACCGACAGCTACACGCGCGACAAAATCGACAGCCAGCTTAAGTCCGAGCTGCTCACCGCCCTGCAGCCCGCCTTTGCCAAGATCTCGGAGATGGGCATCCGCTACAGCGCCATTCCCGGCCACACCACCGAGCTCGCCCGCGCACTCAACGAGGTCCTCTCTGCCGACTGGCGTGACCTGCGCGGCGTCGAGATCGTGAGCTTTGGCGTCAACTCCATCGCCGCCTCGCAAGAAGACGAGCAGATGATCAAGGACCTGCAGAAGGCCGCGGTCATGCGCGATCCCACCATGGCAGCCGCCAACATCGCCAGCGCCCAGAGCGATGCGATGCGCGCCGCGGCGGCCAACCCCAACGGCGCGATGGCCGGCTTTATGGGCATGGGCATGGCGGGCGGCATGGGCGGCATGAACGCCAGCCAGCTGTTCGCCGCCGGCCAGGCACAGCAACAAGCTGCCCCACAGCCAGCTCCGGCACCCGCCCCCGCACCGGCTCCTGCCGCTGCCCCCGCGGCCGGCACGTGAACCTGCAGCTGCGGCGCCACCAACACCGGCAAGTTCTGCCCCGAGTGTGGCAGTCCCGCACCCGCCCCGGCACCGGCCAAGTGGTTCTGTCCCAACTGCGGTAGCGAAAACGGCGGCAAGTTCTGCAGCAACTGCGGAACGCCCAGGCCCTAGCCCCTCTATCTGGTAATTGGCGGGGGTCCGCCACCCCCGCATTTGCTTCTATGGGTTTCGTTCGATGAAGGAGGACACCATGAAGACAACGTTCAAAAAGTCCGTACTCGCATTTCTGACATGCGTCCTGGCGCTTACCTTTGCCCTGACGGGCTGCAGCGGCGGCGGCAAAGACCCCAAGGCCAACTTCGTCGGCAGCTGGGAACTCTCGGGTGGAACCGTGGATGGCGAAGAGCTAACCGATGAGTACATGAAGATGCTCGAGGATTGGGGTGTCCACTGCGTCCTGATTCTCGATGAGGACGGCACAGGCGCCCTCGACCTGTTCCTTGAAGTCGTCGACCTTAAATGGGAGGCAAAGGACGCCACCACCGTAACTATCACCGCCGAAGACGAGTCGCATGACATGAAGCTCAAGGACGGCAAACTCATCCTCGAAGAAGATGACGGCAATCTTGTCTTTACCAAGTCCGACAAGGACCTGTCCGGTACGGTGAAGAAGGATCGCGAGGCGGCCGAGAAGGAAGAGGAGATCGATGAGGCCGTCGAAGACAACGATGTCCAGAACGTCGAAATCTCCCCTGCCGTCACCGTCGCCGATGACGATCTGTGCACCATCACCATCACCGAGAAGTTCAAGGACGACTGGGGCGACATCGGCTTTGTCGTCAGCATCACCAACAAGAGCGACAAGAACCTGACCTTCTACGCTCCTTCCGGCAAGACCAACGTCAACGGCACCATGAAGGAACCCTGGTTCTCGGCTAACCTGATGCCCGGCACCAGCGCCACCGAGGAATTCACGTTCTCGAGCGGCGAGCTTGACAGCCTTGACGACCTGGTCAACACGACCATCGGCATCGACGCCTACCTGACCGATTCCTACGAGGACGTCGCCTCCTACAGCGCAACCATCGCGTAGCGACAGACATCGATGGCCGCGGATTGGCGGACACATCCGCGCACTTGCCAGGCGGGACCGCAGGAGATAATCCTGCGGCCCCGTCGCTTTATGCCGACAGCACTGCCCATACAAGCAGGCCGCCCGCCGTTTTTAGATGCAAAACGGCGGGCGGCCTATCTATGGCGTTGGAGCACGGGCGGCGCACCGACTACGGGCGCTCCATATTGGGAACGATGCTGCCCTCGGTCACCGCATGCACGGCAAGACGCATGATGTTGTCGTAGCCGGTCTTGCTCAGAATCTCCGAAATACGGCGCTTGATGGTGCCCTCGCTCATAAACAGCTCGGCCGCGATCTCGCGGCGGCTCTTGCCCTCGCAGGCAAGGCGCAAAATCGACAGCTCGACATCGTCGAGTGCCGCCGTGCCCGAAAAAATGCTCTCGGGTGGCTTGGGAAACGTGCAATAGCCCGCCAGCGTGGAGCGCATCACGGCGAACAGCTCGTCGATACCGACGTTCTTGTACACAAAGCTATCGACGCCCGCCTCGCGAGCCTGATCGACAAAGGTAATCTCGGGCATGCCGGTCATGATAATGATGCGACACTCGGGCAGCTGCCCCTTGATGCGTGCCGCCGCCACGATGCCGTTGGAATCATGCTCGGTACATACATCCATCAGTATCATGTCCGGGCGCTCCTTGAGCGCGACACCCAAGGCCTCGGAGGCATCGGCGATGACGGAAACAACGGTCATATCGGGCTGGTCGCCAACGGAGCGCGCCAGGCTCTCGCGTAGGATGGCCTGGTCTTCGACTATAAGGACGCGGATCATGAGCTTCTCCTTTGGGACGTGTCGTTGGCGTTAAACGGAATGGATACCGTAAGCGTAAAAGGCGGGGCGGCGTGGACCTCTAGGCTGCCACCCAGACCTTGCGCGGCATGCCTCATACCTGGGATACCCGTTCCCTCGCGATACGATACGGGGGCCGGGGACCCGTCGTTAGAAATCGTCATGCGCGCGACGGCGCCAGCATCCGCCCCCTCCTGCCACAGGCGCACGTGGACCCGATGCGCCTGCGCATGCTTGGTGGCATTGGTCGAGGCCTCACGGATAATCTGCAAAAATGCGGCGGCGACATGCGCGTCCTCAGGCAGCGCGCCCTCAACATCGATCTGCACACTCACCAGGCCAAAAGCATGGACGATATCACCCAGCTGCTCTGCAGGCTCACTGGCACCGCCACTGCGCAAATCGGCGGCGATTGAGCGCAGCAACGGGTCAATCTGCTCGAGCGACTCATCGTCCAGACGCCCCTCCTCCAAATAGCGATGAAGAATGGACAGGCGCTGCCCGATCACGTCGTGCACGCGAGCGCGCATACGCAGGTAGGCCGCATTGTCGGCAACTTTTTTGACTTCTTCGATCTGGACCTGGAGTTCTTTGCCCGCAAGCTCAAGCAGGTGGTTGGCTTGCGCCAGGCGGTCGTAGGCGTGAGCGTATTCCGTCACGTCCAGGCCGACGACGCGCTCAAACGGACGGCCCGAGACCGTAACGGAGTCACGCACGAACAGACGAATCTCGGAAGGAGAGATCTCGACCACGGCGCGATCCCTACCAAAGCGATCAAGGTCGATATGGGCGCGATTAGCGCTGCTTTCGGGCATTTGCATGCTAAGTTTGCGCAGGTCGTTCCATGTGCCGCTCATGTCGCGCAGATCGGTGGGCATATGAAGTTCCACCAGGTTTTTGCGCATGCAGCGGTTCATGAGCAGCGGACGGCCCCTCGGGTCCAGATACAAGATGCCCACGGGAATCACGTTGATGGTTTCGATCGTCGAGAACGCGGTGATATCCTCTTGGCGGTTACGGACGTCCATCAAGAGCGCCGCGATGGAACGGAACAGGAAGAACGCTCCCTCCGCGATAAGGACAACGGTCCACGCCGAGCCCATAACAACAACCATTGGCGGCGTTACGGCGGCAACGAGCAGCAGCTCAGTCAGCATGATGGGACGACGATAGTGCACCATAAGCACCACGCCATAGGCAAAGATCGCGGCATTGAGCCACAGCGCTCCGCCCATTGCCCTGGCGCAAACGCCAAGCGGCGCCACCAGATACGAGCCAGACGACGCGAACAGGATAAGCGCCGAAACCACCAGGTGAACCACGAGACTCGCCTCGTAGGCGCAAATCACCTTACGGTTATAGGGCGAGCGGCGCGATACGACGAGCGGAACGTGGATCGTCTGCAGACACGCAGCCAGGGCAAAGACAATATCGAGCGCAACGATTTGGGGGAGAATGAGCGGGATCTGCATCGTCACTCACCCGTCCGCGGCATCAACACGATCATGCGCAGCTGGCCGGGCTCGCCCTCAAGACGATATGCCACGTTGCGCCCTTGCAAAGCACTTTCGAGCTCTTGCGCAGCGGGTGTCTGCGAAAGATCCTCGTCGTCGTTGGAGAAAAGCGTGGCACGCAACTCGACGCTGCACCGATCGTGATCACTCAGATGATACATAAGCGCCGGATGGTCGGTGGTGTAGGCAAAAAAAGCAAAGTCATACACACAGTCGTACAGCGCGCTTACCGTACTGGCGTGCATCGGGCGCCGTATGGCAATAATCGAGGCGCAATCGACATCGATCGTGCGCAGGTCGCTTGCGAGCTCGTTGGCAATGAGCTGAATGCGGTCGCGGTCAAAACCGCTCTCCCCGTGCTGTGCCAACGTGAGCGACCCCTTGCGCTTGCAATAGGCGACGAGCATCTTGGCGCGCTGCAGCTTGCGGTAACGCTCGTGCGAAGATGCCTCGTCGGTCAACGGCGGTAGCGAGCTCAGCAGGTCGTACATCTCTTCGAGCGCGCGGGCGAGCGCCTGGTCCACGTCTTGGACCAGCAAGGTCTCGGCCTCTTGATCTGCCAGGTGCGTCTTAAGGTCGTAGTCGGCCGTGAGCAGTTCGTTTTGGCGCTGCAGCTCCATGCGACGATGCGCCAGTTCGCGATTGAGCTCGTTGAGCTCCGACACGTCTTGGGCAAGCAGGGCCGATCCGCCCAGCAGTGGAAAGGCACGGTACATTACATCGGGATCGGACGCCACGGCAAAGGCATGGGCGCGGCCGTGCTCCTGGTTCCGCAACTCCTCGCGCACGCCTACCGGCATTAGCTTTGACACTGGCGTGGCATAGACTTCCTGCAGGTCGCGCGTTAGAACTTTGAGGTCGAGCGGCAAGGTGTCGAAGATGCCGGCGATGTCGTGATACGACGGAATGACACCGCAATCGAGACAGATTTCCATCGCCACCACGCACAGGATGCAATAGACGAGCGAAAAGTTGAGCCTCCATGCCCAGGGCACACGCAACGCATACGAGATGGCAAAGAATGCGCCACCCAGCAGTACGAGCGCCGCCGTGCCCGAGAAACGCTGGATGTGAAAGGACGAGGACCGACCAACCAGGATAAAAAAGGCCACGAAGTCAAAGGCCGTCCACACGAGGACGGCGAAATAACCCCAGCCGTACGTGTAATCGTTGCTCCAGGTGTCGCTTGAACGGTCAAAGTGGAAGACCTGCTGGTGAAAATCGTTGGTGAGCACAAATCCGATAAGCAGGATGGCCGCAATCCACAGCGCAGCGCAGTAGCGGCGCCCCAGGCGGTGTTGCTCCAGGCCCGCAAGGCGCAGGCCGCAGAGCTGGTAGAGCAGCGGAATGAGCGTCATGGGCACGTAGTACAGGTACCACAGCACGGTGGCATAGAACGGCGTGAACGACTTGTACTTGAGAATGACTTCGATCATCCACAGGGCGCAGATGGTGGCGATGGCCACAAGGCGGCGACGCAACACATAGTCCAAACAGCGCAGATAGACCGATACGCCCCAGATCGAAAATACAATTGCGGCGACAAGCAACGGGAGAGAGCTCGAGTGGACGAGCGCATCCACGACCTCTTCGGACACCTCGCTATAGGCAGGCACGGCGTTAGATAGTTTGGGGTCGAAGGCGAACAACGCCGGCAAGACTGCCAAAAGTATAAGGAACAGCGCGGTGGTGACACCGGCGATAGCAAAGACGCGGTGGCGATATGCACGGTGCGTTATACCAACCAGGAATCGCGGCATGGCGAACAGCCTGCCGCCCCTGGGATCCGCAACCGGCGCGGTCCGGGCGGCCGCGTGGCCGATATGTCGTTCGCGGGTACCCATAGTCCCTTTAGTGTACCGACAGATGGATCGAAAAAGCGGGCCGCATGTCCCAAAATCCGCAGACGGCAGGGCGCCCGGTGAGCATTAACTGCTCGCCGGGCGCCCTGGTCAGGAAACTCTGAAGTCGAGTGCCTCAGCTTCCTTAGGAAAGGTCCTCACCATTAGAAGCAATAACCTTCTTGTACCAGTCGAAGCTCTTCTTCTTGGAGCGCTTGAGGGTGCCGTTGCCCGCATCATCGCGGTCCACATAGATAAAGCCGTAGCGCTTGGACATCTCACCCGTGCCGGCCGAGACCAGGTCGATCGGGCCCCAGGTAGTGTAGCCCAGCAGGTCAACGCCATCCTCGGTCACCGCGTCGCGCATCGCGGCGATATGCTGGCGCAGGTAGTCGATACGGTAGTCGTCGTTGATGGAGCCATCCTCTTCGACAACATCCTTGGCGCCCAGACCGTTCTCGACCACAAACAGCGGCTTCTGATAACGGTCGTACAGGTCGTTAAGGGTGATGCGGAAGCCCAGCGGATCGATGGCCCAGCCCCACTGGCTCTCCTGCAGGTAGGGGTTCTTGGCGCCGGCGAAGGCGTTGCCCTGGGTGCGCTCGACATCGGGGTTATCGGCACCGGCAGAGCAGCGGGTGCTGTAGTAGCTAAAGCTGATGAAGTCGACGGTGTTGGCGGCCAGGATCTCGCGGTCCTCGTCCGTCATGCCCACATCGATGCCCAGACGCTCGAGCTTCTTGACGGCATAGGCCGGGTAGTAGCCGCGGCTCTGGACGTCGACGAAGAAGTAATTGTCCTGGTTGTCGAGCTGCGCTTGGCGCACGTCGCCCGGACGGCAGCTGTAGGGGTAGTAGCTACCTGCGGCGAGCATACAGCCGATCTTGACCTCAGGATCGATCTCGTGAGCGATCTTGGTTGCCCAAGCGCTGGCGACGAGCTCGTTGTGGGCGGCCAGGTACTCGACGGCCTCCTTGTTCTCGCCCTCCTCAAAGACCAGGCCGGCACCCATAAACGGCAGGTGCAAGATCATATTGATCTCGTTAAAGGTGAGCCAGTACTTCACCAGGCCCTTGTAGCGGGTAAAGATCGTGGTCGCGAGATTCTTGTAGAAGTCGATGAGCTTGCGGTTGCGCCAGCCGCCGTACTCCTTGATGAGATGAATCGGGCAGTCGAAGTGCGTGATAGTCACGAGCGGCTCGATGCCGTGCGCCTGGCACTCGCGGAACACATCCTCGTAGAAGGCCAGGCCAGCCTCGTTGGGCTCGGTCTCGTCGCCGCTGGGGAAGATGCGGGTCCAAGCCAGGCTCATACGGAAGGTCTTAAAGCCCATCTCGGCAAAGAGAGCGATGTCCTCCTTGTAATGGTGGTAGAAATCGATGCCGGTCTGCGCGGGATAGTAATAGCCGTCCTCGAAGTCGAGCATCTTACGCTGGCCGGAGACCACCGCATAGCGCTCGGGGCCGTGCGGAGCCACGTCCACGTTGGCAAGGCCGCGGCCGTCCACGTTGTAGGCGCCCTCGCACTGGTTGGCAGCCGTCGCGCCGCCCCACAGGAAGTCATTACGGAAAGCCATGCATCAATCCTTTCGCACGCTGTTGTCATAGGCTCAGTATCCCTGCAAACAACGCGTCGCTCAACGGCAACGGCGCAGGCCGATACTTCTTTTCGCGTGCAGGCGCCCGGCAACCACCCCGTCTGACACTTTTTGATACCCGCCTGTCCAAGCCGCCACAAAGGGGACAGGCACCTTTGTGGTGGCTTGGGCCCGGTTTGTCTCAATCTGTAACAGTTAGACAGCCAAAATCGGGCCTGGTGTTACAGATTGAGATTGTTCGGCCTGTCCCCTGCAGTTTGTCTAAATCTGTAACAGGTAGAGACGATTTAGCCCGCTAGATGTTACAGATCGAGACAGAAGATTCTAGTCGCAGGTAATGTCGAGGTTCTTGCCGATGAGACCTACGTAGCCGCCTTCGCCGGCGGGATATTTGACTGAATAGGAAAAAAAGGAAAAAATAGGAAAAAAAGGAAAGGAGACTTATGACTGAAACCATCTTCTCCCCCTCATTTGGAAATCGCCC
>CABUUD010000048.1 GCA_902494585.1 uncultured Collinsella sp.
CACGGGCCTGTTCTGCGTGCCGGAACTTTCGTGGACCGGTAAGGGCGGCCTGTTCTACACAGGCGACGTGTCGCTGCTCATCTCGCAGATTTTGGGCATTGTGGTGACGGTCGTCATTGTACTGGTACTCGATCTGGTGATCGCTGCGGTGGTCAAGGCACTGTTCCGTGGCAGCCTGCGCGTGGACGAGGCCGACGAGGCGCTGGGCCTGGATGCGAGTCAGCACGGCGAGAGCGCGTATCCCTCGTTCTCCGGACTCGATTAGCAGCTTCCCCAAGCTCCGCACCTTGCCGTTCAATCGTCGCGCGGCTTTCCCAGGCACCCGACCTTGCCCCTCAAACCGTCGCTTGCGTACCGAAGTACGCGGCGCTCCTCTTTCGGGGCAATCTCGGGCACCTCGAAAACCCGCGTCATTGAATGGCAATTCATTTCTTTTATTGGAGAGAGGAATTTACTATGAAGAAGATTACGGCGGTCGTTCGTGCCGAGAAGCTTGAGGTTCTCAAAGATGCGCTGTTTGCTGCTGATGTTCGTGGTATGACCATCAACCAGGTGCAGGGCTGCGGTGCGCAGCATGGCTGGAAGGAATACGTGCGCGGCAACGAGTTGCTTGTCAACATGATCCCTAAGGTGCAGTTCACCCTCATCTGCGCCGACGAGCACGTCGACGGCATTGTCGAGATTATCTGCAACGCCGCACGCACCGGAGCCGTCGGCGACGGCAAAATCTGGGTCGAGCCGGTTGAGGAAGTCATCCGCATCCGCACCGGCGAACACGGCCCCGCCGCGGTGTAGAATCGACCGCCTGCCATCCGTAACGTTAAAATGCTGCAATGAGACACAAGGCTTGCGTTGCGGATGGACGGATTATGGGTCGTAATAAATATCCCGAGGAGACGGTCGCGAAGATCCTCGACGCGGCGCTGGAGCTATTCTGCGCGCAGGGTTATGAGGGCACGAGCATTCAAGACATCGTCGACCGCCTCGATGGCATGACCAAGGGTGCTGTCTATCATCACTTTAAGAGCAAAGAGGAGATTTTCAACGCCGCATTTGATCGGGCAATGGCTCCGATTGTTGAGCACCGTCGCTCAACGCTTGGTATCGGTAATATGACCGGAGCCCAAAAGCTCAAGCGGCTGTACGCGCCCGAGTCCGTTGTTCCGCAAATTGAGCTATGGGCACGCATGCATCCTGCGGCAGATCCGGTAAAAAGCTCGCGTCTACTGGCGATGCAGTACCAGGGCTCGTTTGACGAGTCGGCCGATGGCAATCTCTTGCAGGTAATCGAGGAGGGCATCACTGACGGCTCCATTGTGTGCGAATGCCCGCGCGAAGCGGCGGAGGCGGTGTCGTTGTTGGCGAATCTTTGGCTGTTGCCGCTGTTCCGTCCGCTCGAGCCCAAGGAGCGAATGCTTGCTCGCGCACAATGTTTGGCGCAGATGGCGGCCGCGGTGGGGCTTGATTTGGGTAATGAAGTGCTCCAGACAACGGCCCAGATTTGGGACGTATGGAACCGTGCTGGGTGGTAATATAGATACCAACGGTATGTAATTGATTTGTGAGGGTAGCCACGGCTGCCCTTTTCAAGTCATTAAATACATACTAGCAGTATGTATTTGGGGGCAGGCTTATGGCTGGGATGCGAAGAATTAGCGTTTCGTTGGCGCCAAAAACAGTGCGATCTATCAGACTATTTGGCCTTCTTGTTGCACAGCTGTGTGCGTATTCAATGTTGTCAGCACTGTGCTTTGCGTGTCCGCTCTACTTGTTCGATTGCAGCGGCTCGTCAACGTTATATGGCGCCGTCGCGGCGATAGCGTTCATACCAGGCGTGCTCGCGACTCCGGTTGGCGGGATCTTGGCGGATCGGGGAAGACATCGCGGGGTTCTTGTGGTACTCGGCATTGTTCTGATGGCTACATCACTGCTGTTTATCCCCGTGAAGCGTTCGCTGCCTCTTGCGGTTGTCGTGGCAGCAATGCTTTGCGTCCAATATGGCATCCAATCGCTGTTGAAACCGATGCTTCAAATTGAGACGGTGCGCATGACGGGCCAAGAAAAGGTTGAGCGTGCCACTGCGTTGGTCTCGCAGATAACCATGATGAGTAATATCTTGGGGCCTGTAGTCGGGACGGCAGTCTATGGGTGCTTCGGTATCGATGCTCTATGCGAAACTGCGGCGTTGACGTTTGCGATGTCAGCCCTGCTGTTCGGGGGCGCACTCAAGCAAAATGCCTCATCTGGAATGACGGGGGACAGTACGACTTGCTCGACATGCCGAAACGATTTTCGGGAGTCGATTCGGTATCTGTCTCAAAACTCATCATTGCTCGTTGTGTTTTTGATTGCGGCTATTTTGAACCTTGCGTTGGTTGGGCTAACGATTGGCGCTCCCGTTATTGTTGCAAAGCATCTCGGAATGCAGTCATCCTTTGTTGGGATTATTGAGGTGGCTATGGGCTTAGGTGGTCTTGTCGGCAGTGGTTTGGTCGGTATTTGGCCGCATCGTTTTTCCTTCAAGGGCATATGTCGATATGTTGCGATGATCTGTTTTGGAGTCGTACCGATTATTGTCACGCTACTGAGCGGTCCTGATGAATTAGCGTTTGCCGCGCTTGCGGCCGGCTCGGCATGGGTCATGGCGTGGGCAAGCATTACATCGGTCGAAATCGTTTCATTTGTTCAGCGGTCAGCGCCAAAGGAACTCTGCGGAAAAGTGCTGGCACTCGTTTATATGACGCTTTCCTGTGCAACGCCTATTGGCCAATTGGTTTACGGACTCGCATATGATCGATGGACACCGGCGATTGTATTCGCAGGCATGCTGGCGGTGCTGACGTTGACGACGGCGCTGTTTTATCGGCTGAAAAGTCGCTCGTGGCGATTGTCTTAACGCGCTGGGGCACCGTGAATTTGTGGAGGCGGTGGTACGCCGCGCCGCGACGGCATTGTTTAGGCACGCCTCTCCTTCGTCTACAATATCGTGCAGACGAAGGAGAGGCGTGCCCATGATCAAGATGTTTGCGAGTGACTTAGACGGAACGCTGCTGAACGCCCTACACGAGGCGGATGGGACCATCCGCCGTGCCATTCGCGAGTTGACCGAAGCCGGCCTGCATGTGGTTCCCGCGACCGGACGCTCGACGCTGCCGATCGGCGAGCATGGCTTTACGGGCCTGGCGCTTGACGCCTGCTGCTCCAATGGATCAATCGTGCGCGACAGCCATGGAGAGGTGCTCAAGACCTGGACCATCGATCCGCAGACCACCGAGGAGCTGCTCAAGGCGTTCCCGGACATTTGCTTTGATTGCTCCACGCCCGATGGCATGTTCTCGAGCGGTTCGTTCGAGATGCACCAGGCGGGCTTTAAAAAGGACAGCCCTATCAAGCGCATCGTGATGCGCGGTATGCGTGCACGCGGCGGGTATCACGAGGAGCAGTATTTCGACCAGTCGATCGGTGACATCCTGCGCCACGATGTGTGCAAGATCAACTGTCGCGTGACCTCGCCCGAGCTGGAGCGCGAACTTAAGGCGTATTTGGCCGAGCGCTCGGACCGCGTGGTCAACGCGCCGTTCGATCCGGTGATGTTTGAGATCACAGACGTGGCGTGCAACAAGGGCGAGAGTGTGGCTTGGCTGGCGGGCTACTACGGTATTGCCGAGGATGAGGTCGCGGTCTACGGCGACGGCGGCAACGACATCGCCATGCTCAAGCGTTTCCGCCACAGCTATGCGACCAAAAACGGCAGCGACGCGGCCAAGGCCGCCGCGAGCGCGACCATCGGCAGCTGTATGGCCCATGCCGTCCCCAAACACATGCTCGCCACCATGCGCAAGCAAAACTCCCGCACCGTCATCGAATAATGTGACAAAGGGACAGCCCCTTTGTCGCGGGGGCCTGTGTTCTTGGAATACGAACATATATTCGTATATATAACTAGGCTCTGGTAGAATCGGTATTGTTGACGGCAGTTCCATGTGCCGGGCAGCGCCCTCCATCTGATGGGAGGTGATGCCCATGACCGATTTGATTGATTTCGTGAGACTTCTGACCGCTTTGGTCTCGTTCTTCACAGCGCTTGTCGGCCTTTCCGAGGCACTCAAGCAGCGTTCGAAGCGCAACAGAAGGGGTCGCCGCCGCTAAGGCGTTGACCCCCTAATGCAAACAACGGCGCTGCCCAGCTAGCTACAACTTGGGCTGCCGTCGACACTATTCTACCCACGAATGCCATTTCGGACAATTGGTAATGCCGCTTCAAAAGCCAGGCACAACTGGTACAACCTAGGCGGTCGCTGAATGCGACAAAGGGACAGCCCCTTCGTCACAACCCAAATATTGCCTTTACGTGTTGATGCACACGGTGTGCAATAATACTCGCACTGTGCAATAGCGCACAGGCTGAGTAACAAGGAGGACGCTTGTCCCAGCTCGAGAAATGCGATCGCCGGTCCCTTCGCTCACAGCGTGCCCTTCGCCAGGCACTTGCCAGCGAGCTTGCCGAAAGCGGCGACCTTTCGCGCATTAATGTCGCGTCGCTCACCGAGCGCGCTGGCCTTACGCGCCGCACGTTCTATTCGCACTACCGCGATATTCCCGACTTTATCAATCAAATCGAGGACGGCTTGCTGGCCGAGATCCATGAGCGCATTGAGCTCATCACTGCAGCTCGGCTGCCTGATCTCTATCACAATATCGATGAGCTCGAGCCGGCGCCCGGTTCGGTTGAGCTGCTGCGTTATCTTGCGGCCAACCGCGACTTAATCGGTGCGCTGTTGGGTCCGGGCGGCGACCAGGCCTTCATTAAAAGGATCATCGACACCGCTCGTGAGGCTGTGGTGCCGCGTGCGCAGACGGGCATTTTGGGCCTGGCGCTGGGCACGTTCTTTGACTACTACGTCACCTACGTCGTGAGTGCCGAGGTCGGCATGATTCAGCGCTGGTTTGAGCGTGGGCTCACCGAATCGCCCGAGGCCATGGCGCGCATTATGACGGTGCTCGCTTTTGTGCGCCCTGGTGACCTGTATGGCCAACCCATCGATATCAACGTGCCGGAATACGGCATGAAGCTATTGAACTTGCAGCTCGAGGATGCGGCTGACACCGCCGCAACCGTCGGGTCCAACAACTAAGAGGAGAGACAGATGAGCAAACTCGTCGAGGGCATCAAGGACCGCATGGTCGCTGCTGCACGCGAGGCCGCGCCCGCCGTGGTGGACGCCGCGCAGAAGGCCGCGACCGCGGCCGCCGAGAAAGTTGCCGAGGCAGTTGCCGATGCCAAGAACGCGGCAGGGGAGACGTCCGTCGCTAGCGAGCCCGCCACCGCCGCTGAGCCCGTAGCCGCCGCCCACGCCCCCGAAGGCGCGATCTTCAACCCCGACAACGCCCACGGCAACCTGCACCTGGGCATCGACGTGGGCTCCACCACCGTTAAGCTCGCCGTGCTCAACGACGACAACCAGATCGTCTACGCCAAGTACCAGCGCCACCACACCGACGTCCGCGTCTGCGCCCGCGACCTGTTCGAGGGCGCTGCGACCGTGCTGCCGACGGCCCAAATGACCTGCGCCATTACCGGCTCGGGCGGCCTGCTGCTGTCCCAGTGGCTCGACCTGGAGTTCGTCCAGGAGGTCATCGCCAGTAAGCGCGCCGTCGAGACCCTCATCCCGGCCACCGATGTCGCCATCGAGCTGGGCGGCGAGGACGCCAAGATCATCTACTTCGACAACGGCATCGAGCAGCGCATGAACGGCACCTGCGCCGGCGGTACGGGCGCGTTCATCGATCAGATGGCCACCCTGCTGCACACCGACGCGAGCGGCCTCAACGAGCTCGCGGCCAACGCCACCACCATCTATCCCATCGCCAGCCGCTGCGGCGTCTTTGCCAAGACTGACGTCCAGCCGCTGCTCAACGAGGGCGCCCGCCCCGAGGACGTGGCGGCCTCCATCTTCCAAGCCGTCGTGACCCAGACCATTTCGGGCCTGGCGTGCGGCCGTCCCATTCGCGGCAACGTCGCCTTCCTGGGCGGCCCGCTGCAGTACCTCTCCGAGCTGCGCCACCGCTTCTACCTCACGCTCAACCTGGACGAGGAGCACCGCATTGTGCCCCAAAACGCTCACCTGTTTGTGGCGAGCGGCGCCGCCATGGCGCACGAGTCCAATAAGCTCAGCACGTTCCCGCAGCTCATCGAGGCCATCGATGCCCTGGGTGACACGCAGGGTGCCGAGGTCGAGCGCCTGGATCCGCTCTTTGCCACCGACGAGGACTTTGCCGAGTTCAAGACCCGCCACGACCAGGAAGTCGTCCCCAAGGGCAAGCTCGATGGCTACACCGGCCGCGTGTTCATCGGCATCGACGCCGGCTCCACCACCATGAAGGCCGCGCTCGTGGGCGAGGACGGCCAGCTGCTGCATACCTGGTATGGCAACAACAACGGCGACATCCTGGGCACGGCCAAGGTCATCATGGCCGATTTCTACAACCACATCCCCGCGGGCTGCACCATTGGTCACGTGACTACCACGGGCTACGGCGAGGCGCTGCTCATCGAGGCTCTCAAGGCCGACTCCGGCGAGATCGAGACCGTCGCGCACCTGCGCGGCGCCAAGGCGTTCCTGCCCGGCGTCGAGTTCATCCTGGACATTGGCGGCCAGGACATGAAGTGCCTGCGCGTCAAGGACGGCGTCATCGAGCACATCATGCTCAACGAGGCCTGCTCGTCGGGCTGCGGCAGCTTTATCGAGAGCTTCGCCGTGTCTATGAACATGGACGTGCGCGCGTTCGCCGATGCCGCCATCCATGCCAAGGCCCCGGTCGACCTGGGTAGTCGCTGTACGGTCTTTATGAACTCGCGCGTCAAGCAGGCGCAAAAGGAAGGCGCCACGGTGGGCGACATCGCGGCCGGCCTGTCCTATTCCGTCATCAAGAATGCCCTGTTCAAGGTCATTAAGCTGCGCGATCCCAAGGAGATCGGCAGTCAGGTGATCGTCCAGGGCGGCACCTTTATGTCCGATGCCACGCTGCGCGCATTTGAGCAGCTCACCGGCGTTCATGCCGTGCGTCCCGACATCGCCGGCTGCATGGGCGCCTACGGTGCGGCCCTGCTCGCCCGCGATCGCGCCGGCGCCGACGGCACCTCGACCATCCTTTCGGCCGAGGACATCGCGCACCTCACCGTGACGCAAAAGCATGTCCGCTGCGGCCGTTGCTCCAACAACTGCCAGCTCACCGTTAACGACTTTGGCGGCGGCAGGCGCTTCATTACCGGCAACCGCTGCGAGAAGGGCGCTGGCCACAAAAAGCAGAAGACCGAGGCCCCCAACCTCTTCAAAAAGAAAAACGAGTTGCTGTTTAACCGCGAGGTCCTGAGTCCCGACGAGGCCCCGCGCGGCACCGTGGGTATCCCGCGCGCACTTAACATGTACGAGAACTATCCCTTCTGGCACGCGTTCTTTACGCGCCTGGGCTTTAGCGTGCAGCTCTCCGACCAGTCGAGCAAGAAGACCTACCAGGCGGGCATCGAGTCCATGCCGTCCGAGAGCGTGTGCTACCCGGCAAAGATGAGCCACGGCCACGTGATGAACCTCATCGACCGTGACGTCGACTTCATCTGGATGCCGTGCGTGCGCTGGGAGCGCAAGGAGGATCCGACGGCTGGCAACTGCTATAACTGCCCCATCGTCATGAGCTATCCTACGGCGCTGGCGCTCAATATCGACGAGATTCGCGAGCAAAACATCGAGTTCCTGTACCCGTTTGTGCCCTATCACGACAAGACCGAGCTCAAGCGCCGCCTGTACCAGGTGCTCGCCGTCGACCGCGTGGCCGATGCGCAAGCCGGTCGCGGTCGCGTGCGCGGTCCCAAGATCACGCGCTCCGAAGTCGATGCCGCTGTCAACGCTGCCTTTGAGGCCGACGCGCGTTTCCACGAGGACATCCAGACCATGGGCGAGGAGGCTCTTAAGTGGGTCGAGGACCACGGCGGCCATGGCATCGTACTCGCCGGCCGTCCTTACCATAACGACCCCGAGATCAACCACGCCCTGCCCGAGCTTATCTCGAGCTTTGGCTTTGCGGTCTTTACCGAGGATTCGCTTGCGCACCTGGTGAAGCCCGAGCGTCCGATTCGCGTCGTCGACCAGTGGATGTACCACAGCCGCCTGTACGCCGTCGCCCGTTTTGTGACGATGCGCAACGACCTGGACCTGATCCAGCTCAACTCTTTCGGCTGCGGTCTCGATGCCCTGACTACCGACCAGGTGCAGGAGATTCTGGAGGCCAGCGGTAAGATCTACACCGTGCTCAAGATTGACGAGGTGTCCAACTTGGGCGCCGCGCGTATCCGTATTCGCTCGCTCATGGCAGCGCTCAAGGACCAGGAGGCCGAGCGCTTGGCCGAGGCCACGGCCGCGGGCGAGGCCTACGAGCAGGGCGATGCCGCGCCGGTGGCGCCTTCCACGGATGCCCCCGCGTTCGCGAGCCGTAAGTACACGTTCGAGGCGCAGCGCGAGAGTGCTTCGACCGCGTGGCCCAAGGTGCCCTTTACCGAGCAGATGCGCGACGAGGGCTACACCATCCTGTGCCCGCAGATGGCACCGATTCACTTTGACCTGGTCAAAGAGGTGTTCCGCGGTGCCGGCTACAACCTGGAGCTGCTGCCCTCGACCGACCACGACGCCGTCGAGGCCGGCCTGCGCTATGTGAACAACGACATCTGCTATCCGTCGATTCTGGTGACGGGCCAGATCATGGAGGCCATCGAGAGCGGTCGGTACGACCTGTCCAAGACGGCCGTGGTCATCAGCCAGACCGGCGGCGGTTGCCGTGCCACCAACTACATCGCGCTCATCCGCAAGGCCCTGCGCGAGAGCGGCCACCCCGAGATTCCGGTGATCTCGCTTTCGGCCGTGGCGCTCGGCGAGGACAACCCCGGCTTTAAGATTACGCCGGCGCTGCTTAAGCAGGCCGTGTACGCGGTGCTCTTTGGCGACGTGATGATGCAGATGCTCTACCGCTGCCGTCCGTACGAGGCCACGCCCGGTGCTGCCAACGCGCTCTACGAGGAGTATATGGCGCGCGCCCGCAAGTTGGCGCCCAAGTTCAACCGCCACAACTACACCAAGCTGTGCCGCGAGGCCATCCACGCGTTCGACACCATGCCGCTCGTGGGCGAGGGCACCAAGCCGCGCGTGGGCGTGGTCGGCGAGATCCTGGTCAAGTTCCACCCTACGGCCAACAACCACGTGGTCGATGTCATCGAGCGTGAGGGCTGCGAGGCCGTAGTACCGGGCCTGCTCGACTTCTTCCTGTACTCCATGAGCAACGCCGAGTTGCAGAAGGACGAGTTGGGAAGCTCTGCCACTACGCGCGCTGGTATGCAGGCGCTCATTAAGCTGGTGGACTGGATGCGCACGCCGGTGGAAGAGATGCTCGAAAAGTCCCGCCGCTTTGAGGCGCCCGAGCGCATCGGCACCATGGCCGACAAGGCCCGCACGGTGCTTTCGGTGTGCAACAACATGGGCGAGGGCTGGCTGCTCACGGCCGAGATGCTCGACCTAATCGACCATGGCGCGCCCAACATCATCTGCACGCAGCCCTTCGCGTGCCTGCCCAATCACGTGGTGGGCAAGGCCGTGATCAAGGAGCTGCGCCGTCAGCATCCCGAGAGCAACATCGTTGCGGTGGACTACGACCCCGGTGCATCTGAGGTCAACCAGCTCAACCGCATTAAGCTTATGATCAGCGTGGCGAAGGAGAATATGCGTGCTGGCAAGGGCTTTAAGCTCGAGAAGGTGGCGCCGCTCGCGATGGACGAGGTCACCGGCCAGATGCGTGCTCATGACGGCTGCGCGAGCTGCGGACCGGCCAGCGAGGACGTCGTGGCGTCGGTCGCCAAGCGTCTGGGACGCGGCATTAAGAAGTAGCTTGCCTGCTATGGGCTAGATATGAGACAAACGGGTGGTGGCCGCAGCGGCTACCACCCGTTTTTGCTGGACATATGTGGTGTAAATTGCCTCGCTTTCCTCTCCTGCGAGCTTGGATTTCGGAAGTGCGGGGAAAAACTCGGAACCTCCGAGCACACCGCCCTTTTCGACTCTTGTGACCTGCGGTTTTGTTGCCTAAAAAGCCGGTCTGGTCGGCGGCATTCGATTTTTCCCCGCACTTCCGACAACTGCTGCCCGGTGGCACCAATAACGGGCTACAGAAAGCTAAGATAATAAACAAGTGTAGCCGTTCGCGGCAAAAAACCATCCGTTTATAGAACCCACCCCCAGCGCTCGTCATCCTTACGGTTGAATAAATACACATCTATGGAATTACGCAAGAGAGAGGACCGTTCCTATGAGCTACAAGACCGTTTGTGTTGCCGGTGGCGGCGTGTTGGGAAGCCAGATTGCCTTTCAGGCTGCCTACTGCGGCTTTGATGTAACGATTTGGCTGCGTAGCGAGGGCAGCATCGGCCGCACCCAGCCCAAAATCGATCATGTGCGCGAGGAGTACATCGCTGCTATCGAGGGCATGGCGGACGGCACGGGCGAGTGGTGCGCCGGTATCGCCGATAGCGATCAGCCTTTCGACAAGGAGACGGCGCTTGCCGCCGTTGAGCGTGCTTACACCACGCTCAAGCTGGAGCTCGATCTTGCCAAGGCCGTGGCCAATGCCGATCTGGTCATCGAGTCTATGGCCGAGGACACCCAGGCAAAGATCGACTTCTACAAGAAGCTCGCCCCGGTCCTTCCGCAAAAGACCGTCATCGTCACCAACTCTTCCACGCTGCTGCCGAGCACCTTTGCCAAGTACACCGGCCGTCCCGAGAAGTACCTGTCGCTGCACTTTGCTAATTCCATCTGGAAGAACAACATGACCGAGGTCATGGCCCAGAGCCAAACCGAAAAGCGCTATTTCGATGAGCTCGTCGACTTTGCCAACGACATCCGTATGCTGGCGCTGCCCGTCAACAAGGAAAAGAACGGCTACCTGCTCAACTCCATGTTGGTGCCATGGTTGCTTTCGGGCCTTGATCTGTATGTCTCGGGTGTGAGTGACCCCAAGAGCATCGACCTCGCATGGACGCGTGGCACTGGCGCCCCCAAGGGCCCGTTCCGCGTGTTCGACACCGTGGGCATCCAGACGGCGTACAACATCGTCATGCAGTACCAAAAGGTTCCGGGTCTGGTGAGCCCGTTGCTCAAAAAGATGATGATGCCCTACAACTTTAAGGCCATGGCATCCGTCCTCAAGCAGATGCTCGACGAAGGCAAGCTGGGCGAAAGCTCGGGCGAGGGCTTCTTCAAGTACTAAAAAATGATCCCTCGGGGACGGAGGAAAACGGATCATTTTCGGCCGCCAACAGTGAGAAGATGGACCCAGAAATAGAAAGGAGTGGCAATGGGCCGGCTCGGGCTTTGAGGACAAGCTGCTGCAAGCCCAAGGCGATTTTTCGCTCAACGCGGGCCAGCACAGTGTGACGTATCTGCCGAGTTCTGACACGGCAACGACCGGTCGCTACCAGGTGCTGCTGTATGACAACAACTTTGGCGCGGCCGAGAGCTATCCCAAGTTCGACTGGGGCCAGCTGGGCGCTGCGGTGGTGACCGACTACAGTAAGGGAACGCATTCGTTTGGGCGCATCTTTACGGTGGACGAGGCCGCGCGCACCTACGAGCTTGTGGACCAGATCGCGGTGCCGTTCTCGGGCTACGTGAGCAGCGCGCAACGTGTCGGCAATTCGAACAGCATGCTCGTGGCGTCTGGTCAGGCCAAGACCTTTACCGAGTACGATCGCTATGGACTGCCCATCGCTACCTACGAGATGGAAGCCGAGAAGTACATCTACCGCGTGTACAAGTACGAGCTGTAGCGCTGCGCTTGGCTGTGCCTGCGCCCCGCGGCTGCGCTCTCGTGCCGGGCCCACCTCGCGTCCCGCATCACTTCACGTCAAACTCCACGCGATCGAGTTCGGGCACGTTGAGGTCGATGAGCTTGCGGGCAACGCGGCGGTCGTGCGCTCCGAGTGCCTCGCTTGTCGTCACGTGAGCGACAACCTCGCGCTCGACAAGGCCCTCCTTGTCGCCTTCGGTAGCCGAAGTCTCGACGGCGACGGTGTAATCCTTAAAGCCCGGCAGCACCGCGGCAAGTTCGCGCGTAGTTTCGGTGACGCCGTAGCCGTCCTGCACGCCGGCCTGCGCCGA
>CABUUD010000049.1 GCA_902494585.1 uncultured Collinsella sp.
CTCTCGGGCCGCATCGACGCCGCCGCGCTCTCCATTGCGCTCTTTGGCGCCTGTCTGGCCTTTTTGCGCTACAACTTCAACCCCGCAAGTATCTTCTTGGGCGACTCGGGGTCGTTGCTTCTGGGCTTTGCGCTGGGCTCCATCTCGCTGCTCAACGTGAGCCGCACCGCCGCGCTCACCTCGCTCATCATCCCGCTCATCGTGGCCGGCGTGCCCATCATCGATACGTTTAGCGCCATCGTGCGCCGCAAGCGCGCCCACATTAGCATCGGGCAGGCCGACAAGGGCCACATCCACCACCGCCTCATTCAAGAGGGCTACAACCAAAAGCAGGCCGTACTGCTCATCTACGCCTGGTGCATTATGCTTTCGGCCGGCGCCGCCGCCATCAATCAGGTCGAGGTCCCCATGCGCGTGCTCATCTTTACCGTGCTCGCCATTGGCTCGGCGGCCTTCGCCAAGCACCTGCACCTGTTTGAGCCCGTGCTGCGCCACCATTACAACAAGCGCACGCATGAGGACGAGCTGGTAACCCCCGACGACCCCGCTTTTAAGCAGGAGGAGCAAGCAGCCGAGGAACGTAAAGAAGAGCGCCACCACAAGCTCTAGGATAAGCTGCCGAGGGTGCGCCCAGGCGCCGCTGGCCAAGCGCAGCCGCTCCGCACCCATCGCACAAGCCGCCCCTCTCCCGCCCCTCGCCTACTTACGACCCGCCCCTTCAATAAACGCGTTATCATCTTGACCCATGAACATACGTTAGGAGCAATCATGCCAAACGAGAACAGCTACGAAGTCGCGTTGCAAAAGAGCAACGCCATTCGCGAGGGCCTGGCCAAGACGCCCGAGAAGTTCACCATGCTTACCGGCGACCGCCCCACCGGCCGCCTGCACCTGGGCCACTACTTTGGCACCCTCAAGGGCCGCGTTGAGCTGCAGAACATGGGCGCCAAGACCAACGTGCTCATCGCCGACTACCAGGTCATCACCGACCGCGACACCACCGAGCACATCCAGGACAACGTGTACAACATGGTCATGGACTACCTTGCCTGCGGCATCGACCCCGACAAGACCATGATCTACGCGCACTCCGCCGTGCCCGCCGCCAACCAGCTCATGCTGCCGTTCCTGTCGCTGGTCTCCGAGGCCGAGCTGGCGCGCAACCCCACCGTCAAGGCCGAGATGGAGGCCTCGGGCCACGAGCTCACCGGCCTTCTGCTCACCTACCCGGTGCACCAGGCCTGCGACATCCTGTTCTGCAAGGGCAATGTGGTGCCCGTCGGCCGCGACCAGCTGCCGCACATCGAGCTCACCCGCACCATCGCCCGCCGCTTTAACAACCGCTACGGCAAGGTGTTCCCCGAGGTCGACGCACTGCTGTCCGAGACCCCGCTGCTGCCCGGCCTGGACGGTCGCAAGATGAGCAAGAGCTACGGCAACGCCATCAACATCTCGATGACCGCCGAGGAGACGGCCAAGCGCATCAAGAAGAGCCAGACCGACTCCGAGCGCATGATCACGTTTGATCCCGAGAACCGCCCCGGCGTTTCCGGCCTGCTTTCGACCGCCGCGATCTGCACCGGCCGTTCCGAGGTCGAGATTGCCGAGGAGATTGGCATGGGCGGCTCCGGCCAGCTCAAGAAGTACGTGACCGAGGCCGTCAACGAGTACTTCGCGCCGATCCGCGAGCGTCGTCAGCGCTACGAGAACGATCTGGACTACGTGAAGGACGTGCTGCACGAGGGCAACCGTCGCGCCAACGAGATCGCCGAGCAGACCCTGGCCGAGGTTCGGGACGCCATGGGCATGGTGTACTAGACCGACCTGCTGGCTTGAACTTTCGATTGCTATAGGGCGGGCGCTACGGCGTCCGCCTTTTTTTGGTGCCCGACCGGTTCGGCTCCGCCCATCGCACTCCCCCGACAAACGGGAACGGGCCCGCCGGCAGTCAGTTGCCAGCGGGCCCGTTCCCGAAGTACACCGTTGAATCGCACAGAGGGGAGGGATGCGAATCAAACTCAACAGGGCAGGCTTTTTCATCGCCTATTGCCTGCTCCGTTGCTGAATACAATATAGTTCACCGTGGTTTACTTTACAGCATCAATATGAGCCGCCATAGCTTCTCCATAAGTTAGCCCCGGTAAACCTACAACGGAAAACCGCCGCAAAGGGGACAGGCACCTTTGTGGCGGTTTTGGCCACAGTAGAGCCGCTAGAACCCTGCTGGCCAGCGACAGGCGGCCAAGTCTACGTGCATGTCGTCCTTAAACGCCACACCCTCCCCTAGCAAAAGCTCACGTTGAGCATCGGGACCGCCAAAAGCAAAACCCTCGCATATGCGCCCGTCGGCAAACACCACGCGATGGCAGGGAATCTCGCCGGGGCGCGGATTGCTGTGCAGGGCATACCCCACGTACCGCGCACTTCGCGCGCGACCGGCGAGCAGCGCCACCTGACCGTACGTGGCGACCATCCCCTCGGGGATCTGCTCGACCACCTCGTACACCCGTTCAAAAAAGCCCTCAGACGCCATCGCTCGCTCCCTTCTCCGCATTAACAGCATAAAGAAATGATCCCTTGGGGACGGAGGAAAACGGATCATTCGCGGCCTCCGTGCGGTCGATGATCCGTTTTCCTCCGTCCCCAAGGGATCATTTGTTGGCAGGTTGGTTAGTTGGCGGGCTGGAAGAAGGCTACGGCTACGGCACCGGGGCCTACGTGGGTACCGATGGTGGCACCGATGGTGTGAACGGGCAGCTCGCCCTCGGTGTGGCCAGCCCACAGTGCCGCGCTGTCCTCGATATACTTCTTGAGCACCGCATCCGAAAGGCCCGTATAGCCCAGCGCCAGCGGCATGGAAAAGTCGATGCCGCCCGCCTTTTCGACCTTTTGGTTCAGCAGGTTGCGGCCGTTCTTGGAACCGCGCGCCTTTCCCAGCTGCACAATCAGACCGTCCTCGGCAGCTACCACGGGCTTTACGTTGAGCAGCGTACCCACGGCGCCGGCAGCAGCAGACAGGCGACCGCCGCGCACCAGGTACTCCAGCGTCTCGAGCAGGCCGATAACCACCACGCGGTCGCGCACGGCCTCGACCGCCGCCGCGATCTGGGCCGCGCTACGGCCCTCGTCCACCAAGCGCAGCGCATACTCAACCAGAATGCGTTCACCCAGGGTGACGTTGTTGCTATCAACCACGTACACATCGCCGCCCGGCGCCTCGGCTAGTGCGGTACGGGCGCTCTGATTGGTGCCCGACAGCTTAGCGCCCACGGTAATAATCACAGCCTCATCGCCGGCTTCGCGAATCTCGGCGATAGCTTGCGAGAACGCGTACGGGTTGACCTGGCCGGTCTTGGGCAGCTCATCGCGCTCCACGAGCATCTCGTAAAAGCGCTGGTGATCGATGTCGACGCCATCCATGTACACCTCGGTGCCAAAGGTGACGGACAGCGGCAAAACGTCCAGTGCCGGGTGCTCGGCCGGCGACATATCGCTTGCGGAATCGGTAATAATGCGGACGGACATAGCGAATCCTTTCTTGCGCAGGTCCCGCGCAGGGAATTTTGACAGCAATGCCCCGGCACGGTATACGCGCTCAAACGGGACGATGCAGTTGTTAATGGGAAGCAAATGCCTAGGCGGCCCTACAGCTCGCGCAAGGTGTTGAGAATCGTACGCAGCGACGCATACATCTGCTCACGCTGCTCCACGCCCATGGCCTTACCGGTGGTGTCGAGCACTTCACGAATAATGCAATCGGCCTCGTTCATGCTCTCGCCGCCCAACGTGGTCAGGCGAACCGGGGCGCGATACTTAACGGCGGCGTCGGCCGAATCGTCGACCTCGACGTAGCCGCCCTCCTCCAGATGCGCCAGCGTGCGCGAGACGGCAGCGCGAGTCACGCCTGCCATGCGGGCGAGGTCGGCGCCAGTCAGGCCGTCCTTGCTGCGCTCAAGATAGTACAGGCACATGATGTCGGAGCCCTTAAGGCCCAGCCTCGCGCCCTCAGATGTCTTAATGCGCTGGATCTCCTTGTAGAGTCCGCTGATCAGTCCGACAAAGTCCTCGAAACGTGTCTCGTCGCTCTGCTGCATGGGAGACGACCGCCTTTCGCTTGCATAATGCTAACGGGTAAACATCTTAGCCGTACTTAACGACCGCCAGCCCTGCACGCCCTATTTGTTAACCCATCAACATAAAAACCACCACAAAGGACAGACGCCTTTGTGGTGGTTTTGGGCATCAATAGATTCTAGGCGCCGCTAGAGCTCCACACAGGGATTGTCGCGGGTCACAAGCGTCTTAACGACAACCGTCGCCCCCAAATACCGCTCAAGCAGCTCGGCTAAGCGATCGATCGCGGCCTGACAGTCCCCCATTCGCTCGGGCTCAACACATTCAATCGCCAGGAACGCGTCGGCCGAATCGTCGGACAGAGCCGTTCGAACGCCGTCGCGCCAGTTCCAGCAGCGGCATACGGCGCCCGCATCGTCGATGTAGGCCAGCTCTCCGGGCAGCGTCGGGTCATCCGCTTCCTCGCCAAGCGGCAAGAACGCGTCGCCACCGTCGGTCACCTTCAAGCGAAGGTCTCCCTCGATCGCATGCAAATCCTCGCCTCCCACGGGCAGCGCGTAGGTCAGCGACACCGTGTTGTAGATGTCCACCGCGGGCGTAATGTGGCCCACCGGCTTGCCTTTGAGCACGCGCTTGAGCAGGTTCTCGATTGAGCAACGCGCGCCCTTTTTGGTCTTGAACAGACGATAGGCCTCGCGCCATGCCTTGACCGGCGCGTTCTCGCTGATGGTATCGCTGGTCAGGTGGCGCTCCGCATCGATGTTAGCGCGGTCAAGCAGCGCGGCGATCGCATCCACATCCTCCTGGGGAATCTGAGCCGCGGGTTTCATGCCCTCCACGACCACAACTCCAATCGCCGCCTGCGGAAACAACTCCCAAAATGAATCCTCGGCAATAAAGCTCTTCATACGTGCTCCCTTCACGATTCGCGCCAACGCGAGCGCCTAAACAAAAAGCGCTCTCACAGCGGCCACCTTCAAAGTCCTACGGTGCCGCCACAAGAGCGCTTACGCTGTCCCCATCCGGAGAAGGGGACGATATGTCAGGCGTATTGTAACCCGAGTCATCTGCGCGAGCAAAACCACCACAAAGGCGCACTGGCCCCTTCGTGGTGGTTTTGGGTCTAAGGCGGCGCTAGCGGCGGAGTCCCAGCAACCCGCGACCGCGATGACGAGCCTCGGCGGACACCTGGGCGTGCGGGCCGGCGGCTTTGACGGACTCGGGCAGGTGCGAGTACTTCTTCTCGAAGTTCTCCTCAAACATCACCGCCAGGTTGTGCGCAGCCTCGTCGTAGCGCGCGGTGCTCTGCCAGTACTGGCGCGGCACCAGGATGCCGTCGGGCACACCGTGGCACGTGGTGGGAATGTCGACGTTAAAGATATCGTCGTGCACGAACTCGCTGTCCTCGATGGTACCGTCGAGGGCGCGGGCCACCAGGGCGCGCGTGTATGCAAGCTCGATGCGATGGCCCACGCCATAACCGCCACCAATCCAGCCAGTGTTGACCAGATAGACGCGGGTGCGACCGTCGGCGATACGCTCGCCGAGCATCTTGGCATAGATCATGGGATCGAGCGGCATAAACGGCTCGCCAAACAGCGAGGAGAACGTGGGCGTGGGCTCGGTGACGCCGACCTCGGTGCCGGGGATCTTGGCCGTAAAGCCCGTCACAAAGTGATACATGGCGGCGTCGGCCGTCAGGCGCGAGATGGGCGGCAGCACGCCAAAGGCATCACAGGTCAAAAACAGCACAACGCTCGGGGTGGTGCCCATGCCCTTGGTCCACGCGTTGGGAATGTGCTCGACGGGATAGGCCACGCGCGTATTGTGCGTGATCGAGACATCATCATAGTTAGGCTTGCGATTCTCATCGAGCACCACGTTTTCGCAGATGGCGCCAAAGCGGACGGCGTTGAAGATCTCGGGCTCATGGAACGCGTCCAGGCCCTCGCACTTGGCATAGCAGCCTCCCTCGATGTTGAAGATGCCCATGTCGGACCAGCCGTGCTCGTCGTCGCCGATCAGCAGGCGCGTGGGGTTGGCCGAAAGCGTGGTCTTGCCCGTGCCGGAAAGGCCAAAGAACACGGCCGTCTCGTGCGTGACGGGATCCATGCTGGCCGAGCAGTGCATGGGTAGCACGTCGTCCTCGACGGGCAGCAGGTAATTCATAACGCTGAAGATGGACTTTTTGATCTCGCCGGAGTAGCCGGTACCCGCGACCAAAATCACGCGCTCCTGGAAGTTGATGACCACGGCGGCGCTGGAGTTGAGGCCCTTGATGGCAGGGTCGCATTGGTAGCCCGGCGCGGCGAGCACGCAGAAGTCCGGCTCGCCGGTGCGCGCAATTTCGCGGGCGAGCGGACGGGCGAGCATTTGCTTAATGAACAGCGCCTGGCTGGCACGCTCGCAGGCGACGAGCAGGCGACGCGTATGGTTGCGGTCGGTGCCGGCCATGCCGCGGGTGACGAACACGTCGCGCTCGTTGAGGTAGTCGACAATACCGGCCTTGATGGTCTCGTAGCTCTCGATCGAAAGAGGGCGGTTGACGGCGCCCCAGGCGATCTTGTCGTGAACATCGGGGGTGTCGACGATAAAGCGGTCATTGGGGGAACGGCCGGTGCGCTCCCCCGTCTCGATCACCAGCGCGCCGTTGGATGCCATGCGACCTTCTTCGCGGCGGATAGCGTGCTCGACGAGCTCCGCGGCGGGTAGATCGACCAGCAGACGGGGCTGGTTCTCGGCGGGGTCTTCGACCAGCGTAATGCCAAAGTTGGACAGAACTTCTGCAGGGGTAACACCAGGCATGGGGCCTCCTTTAAAAACGCGACACGTGGACGCGGCGCGCACTTTACTCACGTAAAGCCCGTTGTACCCGATATGCAAAAACGTTTTTGCGGCAACGGCGAAGCGCCCGCCCAACGGTCAAAAATCGCAGGCAAGCGGCCTAGCCATTGGGGACGCTCTTGAACAGGCAATAACCAAGGAGTGTCCCCGGATGTCGGCACATAAGGAACGTCCCGAAGTGCCGACTACTGAATGGCGCCGCCGAAGATATTGAACAACCTGTTCAAAAACACGAGCAAACGCCGTCGCGTCTATACTAAAGCGCAGCAATAGAAAGGACTCCGCCTTGAGCATCACGCCCCTCGATAGCATCCGCCGCGCCATCGCCCGCCGCAACGGCGTCACCGACCCCACCGTATCGGGCGGGGCGCACGGGCAGGGCGGACGCATCGAGAACGGCCTGTTCCCCGCATCGCACACCGCCGAGGAGCTCGCACGAATCCAAGAGCTAAGCCAGCGTAACGCCGGCGGTCCCGACAGCAACCAGGCCACACGCCGTCGCCGCGAGCGCGATCGCCAGCCCGGCCCCATCCACCACATGGTCAATGCCTGGTGGAACCGCCTGCTCGGAGCCGTCTACGGCGGCGGCTTCTCCACGCAAGAAGCCGAGTACGAAGATCATGCCACCCGTCGCGACTACCTTTGGAATACCCTGGGCACCGCCGTATGGGGCATGGCGTTTCCTCTGCTCACCATCGTGTCCACGCAGCTCGTGGGCGCCGAGGAAGCCGGCAAGTTCTCCATTGCGTTTGTCACCGGCACGCTCATCATGATCGCGTGCAACTACGGCGTGCGCAATTTCCAGGTCTCAGACATCGACGAAAAGACGTCCTTTGCCTCCTACCAGCTCAACCGCTGGCTTTGCGGAGCATTCGCGCTGGCCTGCGGCCTTGCATACAGCAGTGCCCGCGGCTACGACGCGCAGATGGCAACGATCGGCCTGGGCGTCTACCTGTATAAGGTGATCGACGGCGTGGCGGACGTGTACGAGGGCCGCCTGCAGCAGGCCGATAAACTCTACCTGGCCGGCATGAGCCAAACGCTGCGCTCCGCCGGCGTCATCGCGGTCTTTAGCGTGGCGCTGTTCCTTACGCGCAGCATGCCCATCGCGGCCATGGCCATGGGTGTCACCGCCATCGTCTCGCTCGTGCTGGTCACCGCGCCGCTGGCCCTGCTCGAAACCGAAAAATCGCGTCGCGTGAGTCTGCGCGAGGTCGGCCACCTGTTTGTCCAGTGCGCCCCGCTCTTTGGCGCACTGTTCCTGTTCAACCTCATCGAGAGCATGCCCAAGTTTGTGATGGAAGGCACGCTGGCCTACAAATATCAGCTGTACTTTAATGCCCTGTTCTTTCCGGCGCAGGCTATTTTGCTGAGCATTGGATTTGTCTATAAACCGCAGCTTTTGCGTCTGTCGAGCATTTGGGCGAACCCGCGCAAACGCCGCCGTTTTGACTTAATTATTGTCGCCGTCATGGCGCTGATCGTGGTCATCACCGGCGCATGCGCCGCGTTTATGGAAGGCCCTGGCATCCCCATCATGAGCTTTATGTACGGCCTCAGCTTTGAGCGCTACCGCACATTGGCGCTGCTGATGGTCGTCGCCGGCGGCGTAACCGCGGCCATCGATTTTATCTACGCCATTATCACGGTGCTGCGCCACGCCGGCGACGTCACCAAGATTTACCTCATCTGCTTTGCCGTGAGCGTGGTGCTCCCGGTGATCCTGATCGACCTGCTGGGCCTGATGGGCGCCGTCGTGAGTTACCTGGCTATCATGGCCCTGCTGCTGGTGCTGCTGATTGTCGAGTACGCCCACATCCGCCAACGCATCGAACGCGACCGCAACCCATACGGCGCCTAATTAGCTGCCCCCGGTCACCGGAATTTGCGATGGAATCACCCCGGCTGGGGTCTCGTTGCGGACAATATGCATCACGCAAAACTAAGTGAGTAGACTTTTACCGAATCCCCGACCACACCGACAAAGCACAAGTCTGTGACCTGCGGTTTTATTGAGGCGAACATGTTGAGTGCTCGGCATTTCCAAAAAAGTCTACTCACTTAGCCAGCGGGCGGCCAAATGATTATTTAATCCCCGTCCCAGAAAAATCAATTAGCGGGCAGAAGGGCAAAAGTAGTCAAAAAGGCCCCGTCCCAAATTAGCTACCCTTTGCAGCGATTATTCGCCCGGGTTGATGTTCGCATAAAACTCCGCCCCGTCGTCCAGGCGCAGGATGCCAACGCGGCCGAACTCGGAACCGGTGGCCGCCGCGCAATCGATATCGATGCGATCGGGCACACCGGCGGTATCCTCGCCACCCAGGCACACAATCTGCCCGCGGCCCGACTCCTCGTCGAGTCCCGCCAGGCCGCCGACCTCGCAATAACGCCCGAGCGACACCGTGGGCGTGTGGCCGCTCACCACGACCGGGCCCTTGCCCTCGGCAGAAAGCAGTCCCGTCGGAGCATCCCAGTAGCCGTGACGAATCCACAGCAAGTCATCGGACGACTGCACGGCGAGCATTTGCTGCAGAAGCTCGTTATCGACATCGACCGCTCCCCTGCCGTCGCCGCAATCGACACCATGCTCAAGCAAAAACGCACGCGCCGCCTCGGTCTGAATGCCGGCGTGCACCAGCAGATACGGTCGCTCGGCAGTCTCGACCACCGCATAGAGCGGCAGGGCGGCAGCCCAGCGCACCAGCTCCTCGTATGCCTCAAATTCCATTTCGTTGAGCTGCTGACGCGTGGTCCAACCGCCATTGATATCCCAGGTCTCGGCATCGAGCGGGTCCTGGCCAATGATCGCGTCGAGCATAATCTGCTCGTGGTTGCCCTTAAGCACGCGAGCGTTGGGCAGCGACCGCACCAAGTTGATGACACCGACCGGATCGGGACCGCGGTCGATCATGTCGCCCAGCACATACAGCGTGTCGTCGGACGTCAGCGAGATCTTGGAAAGGGCCTCGTCCAGCGCGCGTACGTGCCCGTGAGCATCAGATGTCACATAGATCGCCATGGAACGCCTTTCCCTGCATTACGGCCGAAGCCCGATGCCGCGACTAAAACTTCAAGTTGAACTTAAACGTTACCCATTGTACTCCGTTGCAATAAAGCTGGAAAGTGCCACCGCTGCCAACGGTCACAAGCGGCCGCCCGCACGCCCCGAAAACACCGCGCCACCAGCACCAACGCCCCAACCAGCACCGCCCGCGCCCCCGCCTCGTGTCGATAATGCGAACGCCCGCGGCTCGGCCCCATAAACCCACCATCTTTGGGTACAAATAGCCGCAGACAACTGACCGTGCCACGCCAACCACCCAGGAGCGGACACTACCCATGAACCAGATACTTCTCTTTATCGGCCTCGTCATCATTTTGTGTCTGACCATCAAACCCGTCGGCAAAAAGCTCCCCTTCCCCACCCTGCTCATCTTTATCGCGCTCGGCATGCTGCTGGGCGTTAACGGGCCGGCGCACATCGACTTTAGCGACTACGCGCTTACCGAAACCGTCTGCAGTACGGCGCTGCTGTTCATCATGTTCTACGGCGGCTTTAACACCAACATCGACCGCGCCAAGCCTGTCGCCGCGCCCGCGGTACTGCTGAGCACGCTCGGCGTTATCGCCACCGCCGGCATCACGGGCGCCTTTGCGCACTTCGCACTGGGCTTCGACTGGATCGGCGGTCTGCTGCTGGGCTCGGTCGTGGCGTCGACCGATGCGGCGAGCGTCTTTAGCGTGCTGCGCGAGCACAACCTATCGCTGAGGGGCGGCACCGACTCGCTGCTCGAGGTCGAATCGGGCTCCAACGACCCCGTCGCCTACATGCTCACCGCGGTGCTCGCGACCCTTGCGGCGGGCGGCAATATCGACATTCCCGTGCTGCTGGCCAAGCAGATCATCCTGGGCGTGGGGCTGGGCCTTGCCATCGGCTGGTCATCCAGCCGTCTGATTGAGCGCGCACACGCAACGGCCGAGGGCGCGCAGACTATCTTTTTGTTCGCCGTGGCGATCGTTGCCTACGCGCTGCCGAGCTACCTGGGCGGCAACGGCTTTTTGGCTGTATACCTGGCTGGCATTGTGCTGGGTGCGAGCGATATCACCGGCAAGGTCGAGATGGCGCACTTTTTTGACACCCTTACCGAGATGGCCGAGATGACCATCTTCTTCTTGCTGGGCCTGCTCGTCACGCCCGCACGCCTGCCGCAAATGCTGCTACCGGGCCTGGCCCTCATGGCGTTTATGCTCTTTGTGAGCCGCCCCATCGCCGTGGGCATGCTGCTGGCGCCCTTTAAGACCAATCCTCGCCAGGTCGCACTCGTGAGCTGGGCGGGCCTGCGCGGTGCGGCTTCGGTCGTGTTTAGCCTCTTTGCCGTGGTGGCCGGCGTTCCCGGCGGTCACGACCTGTTTGACCTGGTGTTTGTGATTGCCGTGTCGAGCATTGTGGTGCAGGGCTCGCTGCTGCCAGCGGCGGCGAAAAAGCTCGACATGATCGATGTGGCCGGCGACGTTCGCCGAACGTTTAACGATTACCGCGACGAGGACGGCATGTCGTTCGTTAAGCTCAAGGTGGGCGCGGGCCATCCGTTTGCCGGACGCTCGCTCGCCGATATTGGCAGCGCGACGGACATGCTCGTAGTCCTGGTGCTGCGCGACGGCGCGCACCCGGTGCTGCCCAACGGCGATACCGTGATTGAGGAAGGAGACCTTCTGGTTATGGCCGCGCCGACGTTTGAAGAGCGTGCCGAGGTTACACTGCGCGAGGTCACCGTAACGCCCCACGGTCGTCTGGCCGGCCAGCGTCTGCGCGACGTGCCGCAGGGCAAGCACCCCTTTATCGTCGTGATGCTCAAGCGCGACGGCCAAACGATCATCCCCGACGGCAACACCCTCATATACGCCGGCGACGAAGCCGTCATTGCCACGCTAGCGTCGTAGCCATCCCCACCCATAAGTTGCGGTGAAATAGGGACTGAATAGGCCTTCTAGCAGCCTAAACAGTCCCTATTTCACCGCAACTTA
>CABUUD010000050.1 GCA_902494585.1 uncultured Collinsella sp.
ATGTAGGCCCGATTTTCGCTCGGTCAGGTCCTGGGCTCGCACGAAGACCACATTAAGTGGTCTTCGGCTCGTGCGGAATCTACGAAAATCGGGCCTACATTCCTCCCCTTAGGTATCGATTACTTCAGTCTGATATGACTTTGCCGAGGCTTAAACAAACACACAGAATAACACAGGTAGTTGGGGTTATTGCGTATATATAAAATAGCCTCCGACCGCGGGTGGCCGGAGGCTATTTGCAAACACGTTTTAGGCTGGTTTAGCCGTAGATGCGTTGGGGCTGTTCTTCGCCCTTTACGGAGGCTTCGGTCACGATGACCTTGGAAACGCCCTCCTCGCTGGGGAGGTCGAACATCGTCTGCTGCAGCACGTCCTCGCAGATGGAGCGCAGGCCGCGGGCGCCGGTCTTGCGGGCGAGCGCCATGCGGGCGATCTCGTGCAGGGCGGCGTCCTCAAACTCAAGCTCAACGTCCTCGAGCTGGAACATCTTACGGTATTGACGCACCACGGCGTTCTTGGGCTCGGTCAGGATCGACACCAGGTCGTCCTCGTCGAGCGCCTGCGTCTGGGTGACGACAGGCGTACGTCCCACAAACTCGGGGATCATGCCAAAGGCGTTGAGGTCCTGCGGGAGCACCTGACGCAGCAGATCGTTCTCGTCGACCGAAGTGGGGCCGGCGATCTCGGAGTTAAAGCCCACGCCCTTGTTGCCCACGCGGTCGGCGATGATCTTGTCCAGACCCACAAAGGCACCGCCGCAGATGAACAGGATGTTGGTCGTGTCGATCTGCAGCAGCTCCTGCTGGGGATGCTTGCGGCCGCCGGTGGGCGGAACACTTGCCACCGTGCCCTCAAGAATCTTAAGCAGCGCCTGCTGAACGCCCTCGCCCGAAACATCGCGGGTGATGGAGAGGTTCTCGGCCTTGCGGGCGATCTTGTCGATCTCGTCCACGTAGATAATGCCAACCTGCGCGCGCTCGATATCGCCATCGGCGGCGTTGATGAGCTTGAGCAGGATGTTCTCCACGTCCTCGCCCACGTAGCCGGCCTCGGTGAGCGCGGTGGCGTCGGCGATGGCAAACGGCACCTCGAGGATGCGCGCGAGCGTCTGGGCGAGCAGGGTCTTACCGGTACCGGTGGGACCGAGCAGCAAAATGTTGGACTTGGCGAGCTCCACCTCATCCATATCGTCGTCGAGCTGGCCGCCCATGCCGCCAGCCTCGTCAAAGGCCGAAAGCGCGGCGCCGCCCTCGATCACGCGGCGATAGTGGTTGTACACGGCAACCGACATGGCGCGCTTGGCGTCCTCCTGGCCCATGACATAAGCCGAAAGCTCGTCATAGATTTCGTGCGGCGTCGGCACGTGCGTAATGACCTGACGGGCGTCGTCCTCGAGCTCAAAGCCCTCGGCCTCGGGATCCGTAGCAGACTGGGACGCAGCCTGGCCGTGATCGTTGAGGAAGCCCGGCAGCTTGCCGTTGCGGGCAGCGTCCATAAAGTCCGAAGCCAGTGACTCCTCCAGGATCTCGGAACAGGCGGCGACGCACTCGTCGCAGATAAAAATGTTGGTCGGACCCTTAACAAGGCGACGAACCTGTCCCTGCTCTTTTCCGCAGAAGGAGCAGCGAATGGGGTTGCCGTTCTCGTCAAAGTTATCCTGCATGTTACCGGCCATCCTAGGCGTCCTTCGCGGCGAGGTCGCGCGAGGTGACGATACGGTCGATCAGGCCGTAGTCGAGGGCCTCGGCAGCGGTCAGGTAGTTGTCGCGCTCGGTATCGGCCTGGACCTTCTCGATGGGCTGGCCCGAGGCGTCGGACAGGATCTGGTTGAGCTCGCGGCGGGTCTTCTTAATCTCCTCGGCCACGATCTCGATCTCGGTCTGCTGGCCCTGGGCACCGCCGCTGGGCTGGTGAATCATGACCTTGGAGTGCGGCAGACAGAAGCGCTTACCCTTGGCGCCGGCCGAAAGCAGCACAGCGGCCATAGACGCGGCCATACCCACGCAGATGGTGGAGACCTGCGGCTTAATGAAGTTCATGGTGTCAAGAATCGCCAGACCGGAGTAGACCTCGCCACCGGGCGAATTGATGTAGAGCGAGATATCCTTCTCGGCATCCTGGCTCTCAAGATGCAGCAGCTGGGCAACGACCAGGTTGGCGCTGACGGAGTTGATCTCCTCGCCCAAGAAGATGATGCGGTCGTTGAGCAGGCGCGAATAGATATCGTAGCTGCGCTCGCCGCGCGGCGTCTGCTCGATAACGTATGGCACGAGGGCGGAATCGAACTTAGCGATCATACGCATCTCCATTTCTCTCTTGCGGACCAAATTGGTTCTAGATAAACGTACGGTGCCCGCATGCTATGCATTGGCTGGCACCGTACGAAGCAACCGGATAACCGGTGTATAACTTTACCCCATCACGGGCGCACCCATGCGCTCGCGGGAAAGGTGGCGAGAATTACTCGGCGTCCTTGGCGGTCTCGTCGACCTCGGTCACTTTGGCGTTCTCGACCAGGTGGTCGACGGCCTTGGAGCGACGGATGGACTCACGGACGGCAGGCATGCGGCCATCGGCGATGAACTCGGCCTTGGAAGCCTCGACGTCCTTGACGCCGGCCTTCTCGAACTCGGCGTTGATGTCGTCCTCGGTGACCTCGATCTTGAGCTCGCGGGCGAGGGCGTCGAGGGCCAGGGACTCGCGGGCGACGTCGTTGGCCTGCTTGTGCAGGTCGCCGATGAACTGCTCCATGGTCAGGCCGGAAGCGGGCAGCCAGGTGTCCAGCGTCATGCCGCGGGCAGCGAGGTTGGACAGGAAGTTCTGGCCAAGCTCCTCAAAGACGGACTGCTCGTAGTCGGCGTCCATCTCCTCGAGCTGCAGGCGCTCGGCGAGAGCGGAGACGCAACGGTTCTCCTTCTCGGCCGGGAGGCGAGAAGCCTTGTCCTGCTCGATCTCGATCTTGATGGCGTCGCGCATGGCGTCGATGCTGTCGAAGCCAAAGTCGGACTTGACGAGCTCGTCGGTGAGCTCGGGGGTGTTGCGGACCTTGATGCCCTTGACGGTGACCTCGACGGTGTGGGTCTCGGCCTCCTCGCCCTCCTCGGCCTCGTCGGTCCAGGTGACGGACTTGACGTCGTCAACGTTAGCGCCGATCAGGGCCTCGTTGAACTCCTTGGGGTTGCTGTCGCTACCGGCGATGAGCATGCGGCCCTCGGCGGCAAAGTTGTCGGCGTTCTCGACGGCCTTGAGGTCGACGGTGACGTAGTCCTCGGCCTCGACGGCGCGACCCTCGACGTCTTCGAAGGTGGCACGGTAGTTGAGGAGCATCTCGACCTGGTTGTTGATCTCGGACTCGGTGACCTCCGCAGGGGGCATCTCGATCTCGACGGCGTCGAAGGAGGAGAGCTCAGCGGCGGGACGCAGGGAGAACTCGACGGTGTAGGTGTAATCCTCGTGATCCTTGGCGAGGTCGAGCTCCTTGTAGTCACCATTCTTGGTGGGAACGATGTCCAGCTCGTTGAGGACGGCGGGCTCGTTGGCGGCGATCAGGTCGTTGGTGGCCTGAGCGAGGGTAGCCTCGGCGCCAAGAGCGGAGTCGATGACCGGACGGGGAGCCTTACCGGCACGGAAGCCCGGGAAGCGGTACTTCTTGGCGGTCTCCTTGTAAGCCTTCTTGATCGCGGCGTCGACGTCGGCGGCCGGGATGGTGACCGTAGCGGTGAGCTTGGCGTCCTTGACGTCAGAAGCGGTGATGTTCAACACGTTCCTCCTCATACTGCCCAGCTTATCTGAGGTGCTGGTACCTTTATGCAACAAGCGTCGCGAGGGCATAAGCCGACGCGGGTGCGTTGGTGCGGGCGAAAGGACTCGAACCTTCACGGGAATCCCACCAGAACCTAAATCTGGCGCGTCTACCAATTCCGCCACGCCCGCATGAGCGCACAGACTAGGAATGATAGCAGATACGAGCGGCAAGCGCACGCACACCTTTTACAGACTCACGACCTCACCACGAGTGCAGAAGGCGGGGCGAGTTGCCCCGCCCCGCCAATTACGACTTGTTCGCCGACCCGCTACTCCCCCAGCAGGGCCTTCTCGGGCGTGATCGGCAGCGAGCGAACCTGATGGCCGGTGGCGTGCGCCACGGCCGAGGCAACGGCGGCGAGCGGCGTGTTGATGACGACCTCGCCGATCGACTTGGCGCCAAACGGACCCGTCGGCTCGTAGCTCGGCTCAAAGGCCACGCGAATGCTGCCGATATCCAGGCGCGTGGGCAGCTTGTAGCTCATAAAGTTGCCGGTGCGCAGGCGGCCGCGATCGTCGTGCTCGACGATCTCATAGAGCGCGTGGCCGATACCTTGGGCAATACCGCCCTCGGCCTGGACGCGCGCGAGCGCCTCGTTGATCACGGTACCGCAGTCGACGGCCGCCGCGTAGTCCACCACAGCCACCTTGCCGGTGGCCTTGTCGACCTCGACCTCGGCAATGCCGGCCATAAACGGCGGGGGCGAAACGGGCAGGCAGGCAGAGGCATGCGAGGTCAGCGCGTCGCCGCCCGCGATGTTCTTGACGCACAGGTTGGCAAAATCACGCAGCGTAAGGTAGCGGTTCTGCTCGCGCGCGGCGCGCTCATCGGACAGGCGCACGTACTGACCATCAAAGACCACATCGGCGGCGTCTACGTCCCACATCTGGGCAGCCTTGGCGCAGATCTTCTCGCGCAGCTCGGTCGCGGCGTTCTTGGCGGCGAGGCCCGTCACGTACGTACCCGAGCTCGCGTACGAGCCGGCGTCGAACGGCGACACATCGGTGTCCACGCCGCGCACCACGATGAGCGAACTCTCCACGCCCAGCTCCTCGGCGGCAATCTGCGCCAGGATCGTATCGACGCCCATGCCGTTATCGGTGGCGCCGGTGCCGATGGAAATGAAGCCGTCCTCTTCCAGGCGCATGTCGATGCCGGCGATATCCACATTGGAGATGCCCGAGCCCTGCATGGTGAGCGCGCAGCCCAGGGCACGCACGCGGTCGCCCAGGTCTACGGCCAGCGGCTTGTCGCGCCAACCGATCATGTCCATCGCGCGAAGCAGGCAGCGGTCGAGCGCGCAGGCGTTGAGCTTCTCGTTGTAGTACTGCGGCATGGTCTCGCCCTCGCGCACGATGTTCTTAAGGCGCAGGTCGGCGGGGTCCATGTGCAGCATGTCGGCGAGCTCGTTGACGGCGCTCTCCACGGCAAACTGGCCCTGGGTGGCACCGTAGCCGCGATACGCGCCGCCGCGGTTGGTGTTGGTGTAGACCGCGTCCCACCTAAAGCGGCTCGCCTTCACATGGTTGTAGATCGGCAGGCTCTTGTGTCCCGAGAGGCCGATCGTCGTGGTGGCGTGCTCGCCGTACGCGCCGGCGTTGGACAACGTGTGCAAGTCGATGGCCGTGATGGTGCCGTCGTTCATGGCGCCCAGCTTAACGGTCATCTGCATCTGGTGACGCGAGTTGCCCGCAGTGATGGTCTCCTCGCGGGTGTAGCAGCAGTAACTCGGACGGCCAGTCTGCTGGGTGACGAACGCCACGAAGATCTCGCAGCAACCCGTCTGCTTGGAGCCAAAGCCGCCGCCGATGCGCGGCTTAATGACCTGCACCTGCGACTGCGGGATATCGAGCGACTGCGCGACCATGCGGCGCACGTGGAAGGGCACCTGTGTAGAGGTGGTCACCGAGATGCGCCCAAACGCGTCGGTCGTCGCGAAGGCGCGGAAGGTCTCCATAGGCGCGGTCTGCGTGGCCTGGCTGGTGTAGGTGCGCTCAAAAACGATGTCGCTCTGGGCGAAGGCCTCGTCCAGGTCGCCATAATCGCTGGTACCGCTGCACACCAGGTTGCGAGCAACGTCGCCGCCCTGCGGGAACATAAAGGTCACGTCGCCCTCGGGGTGGACCACGATGTCGTTATCGAGTGCCTGGGTAAAGTCGAGCAGCGGCTCGAGCACCTCGTAGTCGACCTTGATGAGCTTGAGCGCCTTGTCGGCGGCCTCCTCGGTCTCGGCGGCGACGATCGCAACCTCCTCGTTTTGGTAGCGCACCAGGTTCTCGAGGATCAGGCGGTCGTAGGGACTCGGCTGCGGATAGCTCTGGCCGGCGATGGTAAAGCGGCGCTTGGGCACGTCCTCGTAGGTGTAGACGCCCACGACGCCGGGCACCTTCAGCGCGCGCGACGTATCGATGGAGCGGATCTTGGCGCGGGCATAGGGGCTGCGCTTAAGTTTGACGATGAGCGCACCGGCGGGCACCATATCGCCGGTGTAGACGGGACGACCCTCGAGCAGGGCCTTCGAGTCCTTCTTGGGCTGCTTGTGAGTGATCTGCTTGTAGGAGACACCGTCGCAGCTGGTGTCGTTGTCCGGCAGCTCGGGCATCTCAAAGCCCACCTGCACGCCGGACTCGTTGAGGAAGCGCACGATAGCGCGCAGCTGGCTCTCGTAGCCGCTGCAGCGGCAGAGATTGCCGGCGAGCTGGCGCGAGAGCTCCTCGCGCGTGGCGACGAGGCTCGGGTCCTCCTTGGCGGCGCGGGCAAGCGCCAGCACGTTCATGATGAGGCCGGGGGCGCAAAAACCGCACTGCTCAGCGCCTTCGGCAGCCATCGCACGGGCGAGCGCCTCGGACTCGGCCTTGAGGCCCTCGAGCGTGGTGATGGAGCGGCCCTCAACACGGGCGGCGGGAACCGAGCAGCTCAGCACCGGGTCGCCATCGAGCCACACCGTGCACAGACCGCAGTTGGTGGTCTCACAGGCACAGCGCACCGACGCGCAGCCCTGCTCGCGCAGCAGCGCAAAGAGCATGGTGTCGGGGGCAATCTGAACCTTGACCTTGCGGCCGTTGAGCGTAAAGGAAAGATCGATGAGTTTGGCAGCCATTAGCGCACCTCGCTAGAATCGACGCCGGGCGCGCGGCGGCAGGAATACTCGTCCGTGGCAAACTTAGGCACTTGCACGGTCTCGAGCTCGCGGGCAAGCGCGGCCGAAAGCTCGATGCCGGCGGCGCGACGCACGGCCTGAATCGCCAGCGGGGCCGAGATGCGGCGGCGATAGTCGGCCGAGCCCCACAGGTTGGTGCCGTAGCTCAGCGCGCGCACAGACGCGGCCAGGGCGCGAAGCTCGTCCTCGGAAGGCTGCTCGGCAGTAAGGCCGCATGCCTCGCCCTGCAGCAGGGTCGCACGCAGCGGGCGGGCACCCACAGTGACATGCCAGCTGTTGTTCCACCAGGCGGCGGTGACGTTTAAGGAGGGGAAGTCGGTCGCGGCCTTGCGCACGGCCTCATAGCTTGCGCGGTAATCGTGCTTAACGACCACGACATGCTCAATAACGTCGCGCACGTAGCCCATGTCAACGAACTCCGCGAGCGGCACGCGGCCGGCGCCCGTCAGCTCAACATAGGAATCGAGCGCGAGGAAGGCGGAGAGAACGTCCGAGAAGCCAAAGCGGCCGTAGATGCTGCCGCCCACCGTGGCGGTATTGCGCAGCTGCACGCCCACGATATCGTGGACGGCGAACTCAAAGACGTTGTTGACAAGCGCGTTGAGCTCGACATGGCGCTCGAGCTGGCGTAGGGTGCACATGGCGCCGATGCGAAACTCGGTCTCGGTCTCCTCGATCTGATCGAGTCCGCAGGCCGAAAGGTCAATCGCCGTCGCCACGCGACGCGAACCCAGGCGCATCCAGATGCCGCCGCCCACAATCTTGTTGTTGCGGTTCTTCTGTAAGAGCTCATAGGCTTCGGCCGCGTTTCCAACACGGACGTAGGTACCGAACTTGAGCACGTTCTCCCCCATCTCTTCACTTGTCCAGTACGTTTAAGTGTACCAAACGAGGGGCCGCACACCGTTTTAGGACAAAATCCACCCACCCATACATAACTTGCGGTGATATACGGACTGATTAGCCGTTCTGGGACGCTAAACAGTCCGTATATCACCGCAAGTTATGAGGAGTCCTCCGGGATAGAAAAGGCTCCCAGCCGGAATGGCTGGGAGCCTCATCACATGCTATGTCGAGCGTAGATTTAGCAGACGCCCTGAGCGAGCATGGCGTCAGCGACCTTCAGGAAGCCGGCGATGTTGGCGCCCATGACGAAGTTGCCCTCCTCGCCGTACTCCTTGGCGGTATCGTCCACGTTGTGGAACATGCCGCGCATGAGCTGCTCGAGCTTGCCGTCGACCTCCTCGAAGGTCCAGGACAGGTGCTCGGCGTTCTGGCTCATCTCCAGGCCGGACACGAGCACGCCGCCGGCGTTGGCAGCCTTACCGGGCATAAAGGCGACGCCGTTCTCCTGGAAGTAGGTCGTGGCCTCGATGGTCGTGGGCATGTTCGCGCCCTCGCCGACCACCTTGCAGCCGTTGGCGACGAGCGCCTGGGCGTCCTCGAGCAGCAGCGTGTTCTCGCGTGCGCAGGGCAGCTGCCACACGCCACGGCCGTCGCCCTCGTGCCACGTGGCATTGGGCTTCTCGTCGACATACATAGCGAGCGTAACGCCCTTGTCGTGGCCAGAGCGCTTCTTGTTGTAGATGTGCTCGAGCACGGTGTAGTCGATGCCGTCGGGATCCTCGACCCAGCCGTGGGTATCGGAGCAGGCCAGCACCTTGCCGCCGAGCTGGGCGACCTTCTGGACCGCGTAGATGGCGACGTTACCGGAACCGTGAACGACGACGTTCTTGCCCTCGAAGGAGTCGCCGCGGCTCTTAAGGTACTCGTCCACAAAGTAGGCCAGACCGTAGCCGGTGGCCTCGGTACGGGCGAGCGAGCCGCCAAAGGAGAGGCCCTTGCCGGTGAGGACGCCGGTCCACTCGTTGGTCAGGCGCTTGTACTGACCGAACAGGTAGGCAACCTCGCGGCCGCCAACGCCCAGGTCGCCGGCGGGAACGTCGGTGTTGGGACCGATGTGGCGATAGAGCTCGGTCATGAAGGACTGGCAGAAGTGCATGATCTCGTTGTTGGACTTGCCCTTGGGGTCAAAGTCGGAGCCGCCCTTGCCGCCGCCCATGGGAAGGGTGGTCAGGCTGTTCTTGAGAATCTGCTCCAGACCCAGGAACTTGAGCATGCCCAGGGTGACCGTCGGGTTAAAGCGCAGGCCGCCCTTGTAAGGTCCAATGGCAGAGTTGAACTCGACGCGGTAGCCGCGATTGACATGGACCTTGCCCTGGTCGTCGACCCAGGGAACACGGAACATGACGATGCGCTCGGGCTCGACGAGGCGCTCCAGCAGGGCGGCCTCCTCGTACTCGGGGTGGGCGTCGAGCGCCGGCTGGATGGTGCCGAGGATCTCGGTCGCGGCCTGGATGAACTCAGGCTGCTCGGGATAGCGGGCCTTGAGCTCGTCGAGAACTTTCTGCGTGTAGCTCATGCTTCCTCCAATTGATGGAAAAGAAAAGTGTCGTTCGAGGCGCCCCATGCGCCGCGAGCTTTATCGAGTATGGATAATATCGCACTGTTGCAGCAAAGTTTCGCATAAGCCGACAAGCAGATGTTTCGTTTTGATTACGATGCAGGTAGAGGCGTTTTTGAGCACCTAACGCGCAAATCGCGTGTTTCGAAGCTGTTTCGTCCACATGTTCCAAACCACCACATTGGGCACCTTTGTGGTGGTGTTGGTGGTTAGAGGACGAGCTGATGGTAGTCGGCGGGGGTTATGCGGCCTTCGGTGGCAGCGCGGAAGGCGGCAAGCGCATCGCCCGAGAACGGCATGGCCCAGCACAGGCCGCAACCCGCGGTAATGGAGCCCGGCAATGGCATGATGCGCCCGGGCACGCCGGCATCCAGGCACAGCTGCTCGCATTCCATCACATCGAAGGTGCTATCGAACGAAACGATAATCTTGCGCTCGTGGTCGAGGGCATCACCGGATGGGCCTTCGAGGTGTGCCTCACGATACGCCGCGGCGGCCGCTTCCTCTTCCGCAGTATGCCCACAGCCACCGCAGCCGCAGGTACAGGGCTCGGAACCATCGCAAGTGCAAGGCTCTCCCGTGTCGGGACAAATATCGTGAGACATGGCAACTCCAATCGTCTAGGCAAGCAACTCGGCCGCCGCAAACTCCTCGGGCGTATTGACGTTCTCGAAGCAGAGCGTCGAGCCTGCGGCCTTAACGATCTGCGGCTCATCCATATAACCGGCCTGAACGCGATTGATCAGACAGCGAATGCGCTGTCGGTCGCAGGAGAGCAGCTCTTGGGCAACCGGCGCACACGCGTCACGGCGCCAGACGGCGCAAAGCGGCTCAATCCCCCGCTCCTCGCGCGGCACGCACACGTCGAGCGCCTCGGCCTCGACACAGCCAGCAAGGGCACCGATTAGCTCCGAAGAGACAAACGGCATATCACAGGCGACGATAGCAACGAGAGGCAGCCGGGCCGCAGTCAGCGAACTCGCGATGCCGCGCATGGCGCCCGCCGGCCCCTCAAGATCCGACACTATTCGCGGCACCAGGCCGCCAAACGCGCGCTCCTCAAGGTAGGCAAGCTCGCTGGGACGCGAAGTCGTCACGACCAACTCGCCGGCAACTGGCGCCAGCCGACCCAGCACGCGTTCGATGAGCGGCTCGCCGCAAAACGCCATGCGAGCCTTATCACAGCCCATGCGCGAGGACAGCCCACCCGCTTGGACGATACAAGAAAGATCGGCACGTCTTACGGTAGTCATACGGCAAAACACCTCCATCGGCATGCTCGAAACCCGGTGCACGAAGCTAAATACCGCCGCCGAAATAGCAGCGCTACGAAAAGCTCGTGCAAAAACAAAACAGCGCCTTTGCGGCACGCAGCAAGACCGCGAGCACAAAAGCGCTGGTAGCGTATGGCGGGAACGTATGTGAATCGAACACATCCAAGACGTTTTGCACGCCTCGCAACGGTTTTGAGGACCGCGGAGCCCACCGGAGCCCATCCGTTCCCAAGTGCGGCGGTATTTTACCAAACCGAAACGGCTCCATCCCAAAAAGACGAACAAGAAGTTGCGGTGGAATAGTTCCTGTATTTGCTGCCAAAGCCTCCAAATAGGAACTATTTCACCGCAACTGAGGAGGCGGGAGCGAGTGACCGGCCTAGCGCAGGGAGCGCAGGCCGCCAGAATCCTTGTCGAGCACCGTAAAGCGCACGGCATCTAGGTGCTCCAAGATGCTGATGGCACGTTTGCGCGACACACCCAGGGCCTCGCGCAGCACGCTCGTGGTCGCAGCGCCACCGGCTGTCTCAATGGTAGCGGCAACAAGCTCGCGCGCATGGGCCTCGGCGGCAGCGGACAGGGCAACGTCGCGCTCGACCTTAACGATCGAGCGGTTGAGCGAAAGCTCGCGCAGGGCACGCGTCATGGTGTCGCGATCGAGCTGCAGTTGCTCGCCCACCTCGGGCAACGTCGGTGCATCGAGGCCAGCTTCGTCCAGCAAGGAAACGATCCGCTCGCAAGCCTCTCGCACCACGCGTGCGGCAGCAGCGGCCGAGTGTGGGTCGAACACCTCGGCCCCCTCGGCGGCGCACACGCCACGCGAGCAGCCCTCGGCAATCAGAGCCGCGGCAACGCCATCATCAGCGGCAGGCCACGCAGCATGGGCAACGGCGCCGGGCGTAAAGCCCGTCTCCTTGGGCGCCGCCGCGTGCATGGCAGTCAGGGTCGCCGTCAGCACGTCCATGGCGGCATCGAGCACGGCAGCATTCGCATACAGCGTACCGTCCGAGCCCGCAAGCTCGCGCACAACACCTCGCGCCACCAACTCGTTCAGCGCGGCATCGGCCTCACCGGAAACAAGATCGAGCGCCGCGGCAACGTCGGCAACCGCGACTGGCAACGTCTGCAGCGCTAGCCACGCGTCCACACCAGCGACGGCATCGCCGGTCTCAAGCGCTGCAAGCAGCGTGCACTC
>CABUUD010000051.1 GCA_902494585.1 uncultured Collinsella sp.
AACCGGACACACATTCTGTCCGAGCGGTTAAAAGCGGGCACGGAATTTAAACGGCTGAAAAAGGGGCATCGACCTGCGCCGATGCCCCTAAAGTAGACACACATTTTGTCCTATAAGCCGCAGGCTTCTGCCTGCCAACGTTAATGAACATATTTATCACTTTGTCTATCATCTCGCTAGACGGATATGTTACTAGGTTAACAACAGTACTCATATTTGACATTTTTTGCCCACGGAGTGTTTCCTGGGGGACCGACAACAGCCTTAGGGTCCCGTGTGGCGCCACTCCCTCCCGACATCCTCCGACGTTTCCCCAGATAAAATCTACCAAAATAAACCTGTCCCTTTTTGGAAGGTTTCAGGGTGACAAGGACTTGCACTTTAGCGTGCGACAGCGGATAATGCCGAACACTCAACAATACGCTTATTGCTCTTTCTATAGATTGAGGAGGCCCCTATGGCCATGGAATTCAAACGCAAGTTGCCGATCCCCATGGAGATCCGCGAGGAAATGCCGCTTTCTGCCGAGCTTACCGCCAAAAAGCAGGCATTTGACGCCGAGGTCGCCAAAGTCTTTACCGGCGAGGACGCGCGTAAGGTGCTCATCATCGGCCCGTGCTCTGCCGACCGCGAGGATTCGGTGCTTGAGTACATGAACCGACTGGCCAAGACCGCCGAGGAGGTCAAGGTCAAGCTCATCATCATTCCGCGCGTCTACACCAACAAGCCGCGCACCAAGGGCACCGGCTACAAGGGCCTGCTGCACAACCCCGACCCCGAGGCGCCCGATGACCTGCTCGAAGGCGTTAAGGCCATTCGCCATATGCACCTGCGCGTCATCGAGGAGACCGGTTTCTTTACCGCCGACGAGATGCTCTACCCGTCCAACTACCAGTACCTCGTTGACCTGCTGAGCTATGTTGCCGTGGGCGCGCGCTCGGTCGAAAACCAGGAGCATCGCCTGGTGTCGAGCGGCATTTCGGTGCCCGTCGGCATGAAAAATCCCACCGCTGGTTCCACCACCGTCATGCTCAACTCCATCTACGCTGCCCAGGCACATCAGAGCTTTATCTTCCGCAACTGGGAAGTTGAGTGCGACGGCAATCCGCTCGCACACGCCGTCATGCGTGGCTACATCGGTCTCGACGGTCGTACCTACCCCAACTACCACTACGAGCACCTGGAGCGCCTGGCCGAGCGCTATACCGAGCATGCCGGCTACGCCAACCCGGCGGCGGTCATCGACTGCAACCACGACAACTCGGGCAAGCGCCCGCTGGAGCAGTACCGCATTTGCAAGGAGGTGCTCGACAGCTGCCGCCGCAACGAGTCCATCTCCAAGCTGGTCAAGGGCTTTATGATCGAGTCTTACCTTGAGGACGGCAACCAGCCGGTCGACGGCGGCGTCTTTGGCAAGTCGATCACCGATCCGTGCCTGGGCTGGGAAAAGACCGACTACCTCATCCACGAGATCGCGGAGCGGATTTAGAGTTACGGCGTTTTACCAAACGCTGTAACGGCTCGACGCTGCGCCTTTGGTTCCACCGTTCTAACGAACGGCGGACCGGCCGACGCTGCAAACGCCCCTAAGCGGCAATCTGACGTTCAATCGTCGGTCGCGTACCAAAGTACGCTTCCCTCCTCTTTCACGTCACCTTGCTCGCCTAGGGGCGTTTTCGCTGACGTATGCTCAACCTGCGATAATTCCGAGCTGAACAAGTTACTCGCTGTAACGGGTGGCGATGGCAGCTTGTACCATGCCGGTGCTCATGAGATAGGTCACCAGGAAGTAGCCACCGTATGCTGCCAGGAAGATTGCACAGGTGAGGCCCACGGTGCCGCCGATGCTCATATTTCCGAAAATGCTCACCAGCTCGATGATCACCTTAAGTGCCACAAAGGAGTGCGCCAGGCCCACTGCCAGCGGGAACAGGAAGAATACCGCTTGCTGCGCCATCACCGAATGGCGAATCTGGCGGTCGTCACAGCCGATCTGTGCCAGCACACGATAGCTGCGGCTGCCGTCGGCCACGCTGGAGAGTTGCTGGATCGACAGAATCGCCGCGCATGCAACGACCAATACAAAGCCGATGTAGATGGCTAGGTAGCTAATAAGACCGTTCATTTGCGCTGCTTGCGTGTACATCTCGGAGCGTGTGATGAAGGTTCCCCACGACCCCGGCTCCTTGCCGTCAACGAGCAGATTGTCGAGCACAGTGTATTTAATACTCTCGTCTGCCTCGGTCGTATCCATCCCCTGTTTGTAGTTAAGGAGCAGGCTACTGGAATACGGCTGCAGATTAAGCTGGGACAACAGCTCGTCGGCAACGACGACGGTACCCGGATTACTGCCCATCGCCGAGTTGGCGATGGCCGCCGCATCTTCGTCCGACTTATCGGTTGCGGGCTTGAGCGTATGCCCGCCCAAGGTAAGGGCATGGCCGCCAGCCATATACTTGGTGTACAGGTCGACCAGCTCGCCGCCCATATCACACGTGAGCAGATACTGGTCGTGACCGATGTGCACCGGCTCCTCGCCCATCATCTGACGCAGTTTGTTGTACTGGCTCGCCGGCGTCACAAACAGACCCATCGTATCGGCATTGCTACCCCCGAACGCCTTGGGAAGCTTTTCGCCCATGGCCTTGCACATTTCACTTGGAGTCACCGAAGGATCCGAACCGCCAAGCGGGTAACTCAGATACGAATCGATCTGCACATGCTCACCGGCAACATCGGCGATATTGACCTTCTTGCCGGTCTCGTCGTTGTTGTCCGCCGACTTGCCCTTACGATCGCCGTGCCATGGATCGCCGTGCCATGCGGGGTACAAATCGACCGTTGTATCGGCCAGCACCATGCGATCGGCTTCAGACGGATTGATGTACTCTTTGTAGTAGTCAAGCGTATCGGGCGTGTAATAGACATACGTCTGAGACACGTCAACAGGGTTATAGCGCTCCAGGTTCTCGTTCATCACGTTGGCAATCGACATACCGCACGTCACCGAGGTGATGGCCAAAAACAGGAGCATCGCGATGACGCCCATCGAAAAGCACACCGTGTTGACCTTGGCCGCAAGCTGGCGCACGGTAAACATGTTGAGGCCGCGCCAATACACGCCGCGCAGGCTCTGCAGCAGCTTGATGAGCATGCCTGAGAGTCCCCAGAACAGGGCAAAGGTGCCCACGGTAACCATAGCGGTCGTAATACCAAACTGGTTCATGGCCTCTTGCAGCTTGCTGTCCGTCGCGGTTAGCGGGAACCCATCACGTAGCAGACGGTAATAGGCCACGCCCACAAGCGCCACGCCCACGGCAAAGATGGCAATCGCAATCCAGGGGTTGCGTGTCTTGATGCTCTCGTTGCGACGCTCGGCACCCATAAGCTCGATAAGTTTGGTACGACGCACGGCGCGAAGGTTCAGCAGTAGCGTGAGCACAAACATCACGAGCATGCAGACAAGGGTCAGGTTGAACGCATGCACCGAGAAAAAGAAGTGGAAATTGGCGATCTGCGTCTTAAAGAGCGAGGCCGTAAAGAACGTCATGAGCTGGGAGAGTCCCACACCCAGCACAATGCCGGCGACAAAGGCGCCGACCGAGACAATCACCGTCTCGAGCGCCATGATCGTGGCGACGCGCCCGCGCCCCATGCCGAGCACCTGGTACAGGCCAAACTCCTTCTTGCGGCGTTTCATGATGAAGTTATTGGCATACACCATTAAAAAGGCCATGACACCGGCCAAAAAGTACGTCAGGTCGCCGAGCATGCTGCCCATTACCTGCGCCAAGCCTTTTTCATCGATTCCGGCGATGTCGACCTGCATCGAGATGGTGTTAAAGGCATAGAAGACCGTGACACCCAGGGTGAGCGTCAAAAGGTAGACGAGGTAGTCGCGGCCGGCGCGGCGGACGTTGCCCCAAGCGAGTTTACAGAGCATCGGAGCCCTCACCGCCCATCATGGCAACGACCTCCATAATGCGGTCGAAGAACTCTCGGCGGTCGGTGTCGCCGCGGCGCAGCTCGGTGAAGATCTTGCCGTCGCGAATAAACAGCACACGGCTCGTGTAGCTGGCGGCAAAGCTGTCGTGCGTGACCATGAGCACGGTGGCGCGTAGACGGCGGTTAAGAGCCTCCAGGCTCTCGAGCAGCAAACGGGCGCTCTTGGAATCGAGGGCGCCGGTGGGCTCGTCGGCCATGATCATGGTGGGGTCGGTGACGAGCGCGCGAGCCGCGGCAACGCGCTGCTGCTGGCCGCCGGACATCTGGTAGGGATACTTGTCGAGCACCTGGCTGATGGACAGGCGCGCTGCCACATCCTGCACGCGGGTCGAGATCTCTGCCGAGTTTGTGCGGACGATGGTGAGCGGCAGGGCGATGTTCTCGCGTGCCGTGAGTGTATCGAGCAGGTTGGAATCCTGGAAGATAAAGCCGAGCTCCTCGCGGCGGAACTGCGAAAGCTTAGCCTGCTTCATGCGTGTTACGTCCTGGCCGTTGATGCGGATGGTGCCGCTCGTGGCGCTATCGATGGTCGACACGCAGTTGAGCAACGTCGACTTGCCCGAGCCCGAAGCGCCCATGATGCCAACGAATTCACCGCGGTTGACGGTAAAGCTGACGTCGTTGAGCGCACGGGTCACGTTGCCCAGCGCTCCGTATACCTTTTCGAGATGCGCGGCCTCCAGTACCGGGGTCGCCATGTGCGTGGTTTGCATACCGAGTCCTTTCTTGCGATTAGTCTACGGCATCTATAGTCGCAAGAAGCCGAGTCGGCTACCATCGATATGGCTTACGCTTGCCTTACCGTTGTGTAAGGTACGGGTAGCTAGCCTGCCACGTGTTGATGTTGAGAGAGGACTCCTGTTGAAGACTGTTCATGTTGCCGCTGGGATCATTCGCAAGGAAGGATCTGACGAGCTGCTTGCCGTGCAGCGCGGCTATGGCGACATGCAGGGACTTTGGGAGTTTCCCGGCGGCAAGCTCATGCGCGGCGAGTCGCCCGAGGACGCCGTACGCCGCGAGCTCATGGAAGAGCTGCAGGTAAAAGTCACCAACCTGCGCGATTTCTACACCGTCGAGTATGACTACCCCGATTTCCATCTCTCCATGGAGTGTTACTACTGCTCGCTCGCCGATGAATCCGATGAGCCCCAGAAGCACGACCGCCAGCTCGATATCCGCTGGATTCCGCGTACCTCGCTTGCCACGGTTGAGTGGATGCCCGCCGACAAGGAGCTCATTGACGCCCTGATTGAGCTGAAGGAAGACCGGCTCGAGGCAAGCTCCGCCAATGACGCCGCGCCCAACACAGCCGACAAACCCGCCACCAAACCCAAGCGCGCACCTAAGCGCCGCAGCAAAAAGCGTCCCAAGCCCGGCCTGCTGGACGGCATCGACACCTCGGACCTTTCCGCCGACGAGCGTGAGCTCGTGCGCCGTCGCGCCGCTATAAAAAAGTCCATGAAGGGCAACAAACGCGCCAACACCAAGCCCGAGCTGCTCGTACGACAGCGCCTGCGGGCAGCGGGCCTTACGGGTTATCGCTTGGAATGGAAGGTTCCCGGCAAACCCGACATCGCCTTCCCCGGCCGCAAGATCGCCATCTTCGTCAACGGCTGCTTTTGGCATCGCTGCCCTAAGTGCAATCCGAGCCAGCCCAAGCGCAATGTTGAGTTTTGGGAGGCAAAGTTCCGTCGCAACGTCGAGCGCGACCGCGCTGCCGTGGCAGCACTCACTCAAATGGGCTGGACACCCATAACCATCTGGGAATGCGAGCTCAAAAAAGACCGCATCGACGCCACGATGGAAAAGGTCATCGAACAGGTGCGCACCGCAGAGCCGAAGCGCTAGGAGCGAGCATTCACACGCTCCGCACAGGCGAGCCACATCCGCGCCATAAACCTTAGAAAGCCCTTAAGCTCAAAACCTTTCAAGAGTGTTACTCGATAGCTTTGACCTGCGGTTTCATCGCAACGTCAAACCTCATTAAGCCTTTCTTTAGCGCTTCCTTATCTGCGCTCGCGGCATAATACTGCCAACGCACGGGACCTAGCAGCACACCCCGTGCGCAACCTTTTGGTGGACATCGAGGAGGCCACATAAGCATGCATTCTTCCAACGACGCAGCACAGCAGCCATCCCTAAGACATGCAGACCTTTTCTCCTTCCCCCCGACACAGAGAGACGGCCTCCTCGACTCCCCCACCACAAAAGCCAAATGCTCAACCAACCAGAGCCACAACTTGCGAGCATCGTTCGAAAAGCTCCAAGCATCCCTAGACAAGGCGTTCCCCGAACAGGCAAGAGCAATCTAAGCCCATCGCGCTTTATACTGATGCCATGCGAAACATGGATCACATAGAATTGCACCGCGGAGGACGCGAGGAAGCGTTTCCCGAGACCGCCGAAGACTGGCCCTATATTGCCGAACGCGCAGAATTCGCTCGCTATCCGGGCAATTCCGTCCCCTGGCACTGGCATTCCGAAGTTGAGCTTTTCTACATGGAGCAGGGAGCGATTGACTATCGAACGCGCGCGGCTCATGAGCACGTACGCTTTGAGGAAGGGTCCGCCGGCTTTATCAACGGCGGCGTTTTGCACAGCACGCTGCAATCACCCAATTCGGCTCCAGCCATTCAAATGCTGCATATCTTTCAGCCGTCGATGCTCGGCGATCCCGCGGGACGTCTCCAAAAGCGCTACATCAACCCATTGCTTCAATGTCGAGGCGTCGATGTGCTCAAATGGTCGCCCACCAATCCCGACGATATGCCCTTTATCGATTTGCTGAAGAGCTCCTTTAGCCACGACCTTCAACGGCCGCAGAACGAGATGGCGCTTCGGAATAGCTTGTCAGAGCTCTGGATTCAGATTTACGCCAAGGCCGAACCGCTCTTTTCCTCCGACAACGCCTCTTGGATGACCAACCGCGACGTACAGTTCAAGGCAATCCTGGACTATATCCGCACAAACTATGCAGCCGCTATAGATGTGCCCCAGATGGCATCTGCAGCCGGCGTAAGCGAAAGAGAGTGTTACCGCATTATCGAAGCTTGCGCAGGAACGACCCCGGCGGCATATCTGCGCGCATACCGCGTAAACCGTGCTTGCGAACTTTTGGCACACACCACGCGAACGGTCCAGACAGTCGCGCGCCAATGCGGCTTTGCGACAGCAAGCCATCTTGGCCAGGTATTTAAAGAACAAATGGGATGCACTCCTTCGAGCTATCGAGCAGCGAGGCAGAATCTCGATAGTACCAGGCAGAAATCCCGCTAGCCCTTCTTCTGTCACTGCATCAAACTTGCAGGCAAACAACGGATAGGAGCTGCTATATGAAGTACTTTGACTATATCGTGTTTGACGTTGATGGGACATTGGCAGATACAGAAGAAAGCGTTCTATCATCGCTTGTCCAGATTGTCCAAGAAGAGACCGGCAAAACGCTCCCCCGACACGAGCTTGAATTTGCCCTCGGCATACCCGGCAAGGATGCCCTTGAGAAACTTGGAATCTACTCGCAGGCAACGTTGGATCGCTGGTGCCAAGTTGCCGCCAGCTTTAAAAGCACCATCAGCGTGTTTCCAGGTTTGCTTGAAGTCATCGCAACACTCGCCGATAGCGGCTGCAAACTTGGCATCGTCTCCTCACGTGCGCGCGACGAATACGCAAAAGAAATTGCACCCCTTGGTTTCGATAAGTATTTTGAGCACATCATCCTTGTCGAAGACACAACCGAACATAAACCCGCACCCGCACCCATGCTCGAATATCTCCGACGTGCGGGCGCGAATCCTGGCAACGTCGTCTACGTTGGCGACACCGTCTACGACGAACAATGCGCAACTTCAGCAGGGGTCAGTTTTGCCAGAGCAGCATGGGGATCACACCAAGACATCCCAAATGCCACCTACAACCTCGAAACCCCCAACGACCTGTTAACCCTAACAACCAAATAACCCACGCGTCCCGCCCTTTCAGCCCCAACGCCACAAGGGCGATTGAGCAGGACGGTTTCGGCGGGTCCCGTACTTAGTTTCCAAAATCATTCCGCAGCGCGAAGGCTTCTTATTATTTTTCCGCCCTAACGCCACAAGGGCGACGACCTCGAGAAGGTCAACTTGGGAGGGACGAGGGCTTAATCCCCCAATCTTTCCGCAGGGGGCAAAAAGCCTCGCCGCACGAAGTGCGCAGCGAGGCTTTTTGCATGCCCGAGGACGATTGGGGGATTAAGCCCTCGTCCCTCCCCGGGATATGTAGCGAGCCGGAGTACCCTTGCTGTTACTCTGCTTTGCCCACAGAGTTGAGGTTGGTCATGCGGATCTTAACCAGCTCGGTGATCTCACGCATACCCTCCTTGGCCGGCTTCTTGGGATCGAAGCAGGCAGGGTTCTCGGCCATGTAGGCCATGAAGCCCTTGGTGTAGGCCTGACGCAGCTCAGTGGCGTAGTTGACCTTGCAGATGCCGTTCTTCACAGCCTCGGCAACCTGCTCATCGGGCACACCGGAGGTGCCGTGCAGAACCAGCGGCACGTCGACGGCGTCGCGGATGGCCTTGACCACGGACTGCTCGATGTGAGGATCGCTCGTGTACACGCCGTGGCTGGTGCCAACGCCAATGGCCAGCGAGGTGCAGCCGGTGCGCTCGACGAACTCCTTGGCCTCGGCCGGATCGGTGTAGGGGCTCTCGCCCTCAACCGCGGGACCGTCGTCCTCCTTGCCGCCAACCTTGCCAAGCTCGGCCTCGACGGGCACACCCATGGCGCGGCCAGCGTCGGCGACGGACTTGGTCAGGGCGATGTTGTCCTCGAAGGACTCGTGCGAACCGTCGATCATGACAGAGGTGTAGCCAGTGCGGAAAGCCTGCATGCAGCGGTCATAGCCATCGCCGTGATCGAGGTGCAGAGCGACGGGTACGGAAGCGCGCTCGGCGGCAGCCTTGACCATGCCGTAGAAGTAGTCCAGACCAGCGGTCTTGATGGTGCCCGGGGTGGTCTGCATGATGACGGGGGACTTGGTCTCCTCGGCAGCGGCCAGAACGGCCATAACAAACTCGAGGTTCTCGACGTTGAACGCGCCAACGGCGTAATGGCCGGCCTGAGCGTCCTTGAGCATCTTTTCGGTGGTAACAAGTGCCATGAGCGTTTGCTCCTCTCCCTCGCCCGCATCTGGACATCGGGCGTACGTGTCCGCAAGGCGTTTTACCTTGCGTTTTGCTGCGTCCATTGTATGAAATTCAGCGGCTTTGCATGTGCGAGATATTGAGCCCATGCAGGTCAATACAGTCGTTTTTGAAAAGTAAACGGAAGGAATTGGAGCCGAGTGGGCGTATTCGATATTGAATTTTGGGCGTTCAGCGTCTTTCTTTTATAGAAAAGATAAGTAATCGAAAGGCGTTTTCTTACTCAAAAAGAAAATGAACGAAAATAGACTCAACACAATTCCTACAAATTTAGCCGAGAATGGAGCAAACATGGCCCACGCAACAACCCGAGCTTTCGCCGATGAGCGTCGTTCCGCCATCATGGAGATGCTCGAGCATAACGCCTCGGTGCAAGTGGCAGAAATCTCCCAGACCTTTGGCGTGTCCTCCGTTACCGCCCGCGCCGACCTGGACGCGCTCGCCGAGTCCGGCAAGTTGCGCCGCACGCATGGTGGCGCCGTGTCTCTCCAGAAGCGACTGACCGTATCCACCCAGGATCGCCGCATCAACGTCAATGTCGCCGCCAAGCAGGCCATCGCGCAAAGCGCCATCGAGCTCGTCGGCAATGGCGACACGCTGCTTGTCGACTCGGGCACCACGGCGCTCGAGTTCGTCCGGCTCCTCGATCAGCGCGACGGCATCACCGTCATCACGGCCGACATTACCATTGCCGATTACATCGACGAGAGTATGCCCTCAGTCGATGTCGTCATGCTAGGCGGGGCACTGCGCAAAGGCCATCGTTATTTGTACGGACCGCTCACTATGCAGGCGCTCCAAATGGTCCATGCCGATCTGGCCGTCATGTGCCCCGGCGCCTTTGTCCCCCGTTGCGGCTTTACGACCGACTTTCCCCAGATGGCCGAGACCAAAACGGCTATGGTCGGTGCCGCCCGTCAAAGCGTCGCCCTCATGGACGCCAGCAAGGTTAACGGACGTGGCATGTACCGCTTTGCCGAGCTGGCAGATGTCGACACCATCGTGATGGACCGTGACCCCGATCATGCCGTTGCCACATCAATCGCCGAGATCGTCGACGACGCCCGCCCAAATCTCCTCATCGCTGACGCTTAAACAAAAACCACCACAAAGGTGCTTGTCCCCTTTGTGGTGGTTGAGCATCAAAAGTAAGCGTGTCGCTACTTGGACAGCTCGTCGGCGAGAACCTCAATCTGAGCGCGCGAGGCGTCGTTGAGCGACCCCAGCACAGTCACCTTGTTCTGCGCCAGGGTGATGTCCTTCATGCCCTCGAGCTCCTTAGTCATAACCTTGGCAGCGGTGGGCGCCCAGGAGCCGGCCTCGACGAGCGCCACGGTGCGGTTCTGGTAGGCATGCTCGGCGAGCGTGTGGATAAAGGTGCTCATGAACGGGAAGATCTCGCCCTGATAGGTGATAGAGGCGAGCACCAGACGGTCATAGCGGAACGCATCCTCAACGGCCTCGGCCATATCATCCCGAGCCAGGTCAAAGACGGAAACCTTCTGGCCGCGGGCCTCGAGCGCAGAAGCGAGTTCCTCAACGGCAGCCTTCAGATGGCCATACACGCTCGCATAGGCAATCGTGATACCCTCGTCCTCGGGCCGATAGCTCGACCAGGTGTTGTAGGTGTCGAGGTAATAGCCCAGGTTCTCGCTAAGAACAGGACCGTGAAGCGGGCAAATAATCTGGATGTCCAGATTGGCGGCCTTCTTAAGCACGGCCTGCACAAACTTGCCGAACTTTCCCACGATGCCAAAGTAGTAACGGCGCGCTTCGCAAGCCCAGCCCTCGGGATCCTCGATGTCGTTGGCGCCAAACTTGCCAAAGCCGTCGGCGCTAAAGAGCACCTTGTCGGTGGACTCGTAGGAGAAAAGCACCTCGGGCCAGTGCACGTTGGGGGCGCCGACAAACGTCAGGCTGTGACCGCCCAGATCGAGCACGTCGCCATCTTTGACGACCATCTTACGCTCGGGGAAGTCGGTGCCAAAGTAGTTGACCATCATGCGGAATGCACCCATGCTTGCCACGATCTGCGCCTGGGGATAGCGCTCCATAAAGGCAGCGATGCCGGCGGAGTGATCGGGCTCCATGTGATGTACAACCAGGTAATCGGGCGTACGGCCATCGAGCGCGGCCTCGAGGTTGCCGAGCCACTCGTCGACAAAACCACCGTCGACCGAATCGGCGACAGCGATTTTATCGCCCAAGATAACGTAGCTGTTATATGCCATACCGTTCTCGGACACGTCGTACTGGCCCTCGAACAGGTCGATGTCGTGGTCGTCGACGCCGATATAGCGGATATCCTTGGTGATCTCCATCAGGCAAAGCCTCCTAGATAGACAAAAGAACCCGTCTATCATAACACTCGCCTTCATAGCCACGGCTATCTGTCAGCATCCTTACCGATTGTTATTGAGGCAGAATATACCGCTGTTGACCTGCAAAAACTATGCGCGCGGTATCGCCGTGCTATGTCGAATAATGAGCTGGCCGGGAATACGAATGGCAACGGTTTTGCCCGCCGTACCCGCCTCGGGAACCGCATGCTCGAATACCTCGCGTCCGCGCTGATGCAGATCGAATCGCACGGTCGTGAGCTCGTTGTG
>CABUUD010000052.1 GCA_902494585.1 uncultured Collinsella sp.
AGGTTACTTTGCGCCAGGGGGTTGCATCATCACATCGCCTTCATTTTGGGGTTTATCTCGCAGGCCAGTAGGTATATCATAACGACGTTTGTTTATATTGCCCGAGCATCTGCGCTGGGCTTTAGGTCGAAACCGATAGGAGACACGTATGTCCGGACACTCTAAGTGGGCCACAACCAAGCATCGTAAGGGCGCGCAGGACGCCAAGCGTTCCGCCCTCTTCTCCAAGCTCAGCCGCAACATCACCGTTGCTGCCCGTCTCGGCGGCGACCCGCTGCCCGAGAACAACGCCAGCCTCGCCGCTGCCGTTGCCAAGGCCAAGGCTCAGTCCATGCCTAAGGACAAGATCAAGTCCGCTATCGATAAGGCCTTTGGTTCGGGTGCCGATGCCGCCGTCTACGAGAACATCGTGTACGAGGGCTACGGTCCCGCCGGTGTCGCCGTCTACGTCGACTGCCTGACCGACAACCGCAACCGTACCGCCGCTGATGTCCGTTCCGCCTTCTCCCACGCTGGTGGCAACCTGGGCACCTCCGGCTCCGTTGCCTTCCAGTTTGAGCGCAAGGGCCAGATCGTCGTCGCCAAGGAGATCCTGGACGAGAACGCCAAGAAGGAGACCATGATCGCCAACGGTGCTGCCGGTGACGAGGATGAGTTCATGATGGCCATCGCCGAGGCCGGTGGCGAGGACTACGAGGATGCCGGCGAGGAGTGGATCGTCTGGACTACTGCTAACGAGGTCATGGCTGTCTCCAAGGCGCTCGAGGAGCAGGGCGTCCAGGTCAAGGGCTCCGAGACCACCATGGTCCCGACCACCCCGACCGAGGTCTCCGGCGCCGACGCCAAGAAGGTTCAGCGCCTCATCGACCGTCTTGAGGAGCTCGACGACGTCCAGGATGTTTACAGCACCATGGACATGACCGACGAGGTCATCGCTGCCCTCGAGGAGGAGTAGCGCCCGCACGGGTTAAGCCGTGCATATCTGGGCATAATGAAGCGAGCATGCAAGCCTCGTGGAATAGATGAGCCGGATCCGCGTGCGTAGAGCACCGGACCCGGCTCTTTTATAATGATGCGAACCGTTTTGTATTTCGAGTGCCGAGATTTGAAGGGAGCGCCACGTGCGCGTACTCAAACGAGCCCTAGCGATTGTGTATCTTGCCGCCGCCATCGTGGCGCTGGGTACGCTTGTCTGCCAGTTTTGGGGGCCGTATACGTATCGCTTTATGCTGCTGATGCGCGACCCCATGCCGCGCATTGTCGTGACGGCATGCGGCGGAGTTGTGGCGATCGGCGTGCTGGTAAGCTTCTTCCGCCTGATGTTTGCTCGTCGCGAGCCGTCCTGTGTGCATCCGGCGGGGGAGCGCAATATCGAGGTCACCCTTGCGGCGCTTTCTTCGTGTGCTAGGGCTGCTGCCGAGCGCGACGACCGCGTGATGGTCGAGCATGTCGAGGCCCGCGTCCAAGGCCCCGACGATTCGCACGTCCGATTTAAGGTCGAGGCTATCGCGCTTGACGATAAGGACGTGGCATCTCTGGCTACCGCGATGCAGCAGCGCATCGAGGAAGCTTGCGACACCATGCTCGGCACGCCGGGTACGACCACGCGCGTCCGTTTTTTGCCGTCCAAGACTACCGTCCAGACCGTGGAGGTTTCCGGTGAGTGATACCAATCAAGATAAGACCGCTCGTACGCCGCGCCTGACGATTGACCAGAGCGCCACGCCGGCGAGCGAACCTGTTGATTCCAAAGCAGAGGCAACCGAGTTGCAAGACGCGGCAGCCGCGGATTTTGACGAGGCTATGGGTCTCATCAAGGGTACGGGCGCTGCCATCTGGAGCTATGCTGTGCGTCATCCCAACACCACGCTCGGCGCCGTCGCTGGCTTTATCCTCGCCGTGTTGGTGCTCACGCTCGGCCTGTGGGACACGCTCGTCATCGCATTCTTTGTGCTGATCGGCGCCGTGATCGGCCAGATTCGCGACGGCGAGAACGGTATCGTCAACTTCTTCGGCCGTCTGTTTAGCGGCCGCTAATACGTATTCGACTGTCGCATCCGCGGCGGGCATAAGGAGGAACCATGGCTTTTAATACGAAGGTCGATGTAGCCGATACCGAGCTCGAGGAGAACGAGGCGGTCGTCGCCGAAGCCGAGGATGTGACGCTCGAGGACGAGACTCTCGTCGAGGCCGAGTCCGCCGATGACGCGGACGAGGATGATGAGGAAACAGACGAGTCCGAGGACTCGCTGACCTATTCCAACGGTGTGATCGAGAAGATCGTTGCCATGGCCACCCGCGAGGTTCCGCACGTTTTGGGCATGAAGGGTAACCTCATGCACTTTGTGCAGGAGCAGTTTGGTGCCGAGAATCTGACCAAGGGCGTGACGGTCGAGGTCACCGATGACAATCGCGTGGTCGTTAACATTTCCGTCATTATCGAGTACGGCGCCTATGCGCCCGCGATCTTCGACGATGTCAAGGCGCGTGTCACCGAGCGCCTTGCCGCGATGACCGGCCTTGAGGTGGCGGGCGTCAACCTGCGCATCGAGGACGTCATCACCCCCGAGGAGTACGAGCACCGCACCAGCCAGCACGAGTAACCTTCCAAAAAGGGGCAGGTTTGTTTTGGCAGGTTTTATCTGCGAAAACGTTAAACGGCCGACCGCGCAAGCAAAAGCGTGGCCGGCCGTTATTTGTATGCCCCCCCGATGTAGGCATACCGCTCGTCTAACTAGGGGTTGCAATCGTCGCGTTCCGCGTTACCCTAATGGGCGCATTGTTTCCAAATTGTTAACGAGGGGTTGCCGTAATGGCCGACGAGCACGAAACAGAAAGCAAGGCATGGGCAATTGAGGCCGCCGCGGCAGAGGCGGCATCGCGTGCTGCCGAGGAGATGCATCGTCCTCCCGTAGTGCCGATGGAGCGCGTGGTCGATCGCACCGATATCGAGCGCGGCGAGCGTGCCGGCCAAAAGCGCAGCCAGGAGCCAGGCTTCCCGCGCTTTTTTGCCGAGCTCAATCTGGGTCTGATTCTTACGGCCTTTGCCATCGTTGCGTTTAAAACCCCTAATCACTTTGCTTTTGGCGGCACCTCGGGCATGTCGGTCATTCTGTCCACGCTGTTCCCGACTCTGCCCGTCGGCGTCTTTATGTGGATTATCAACGCGGTTCTCGTCGTTTTGGGCTTTATCTTTTTGGAGCGCAAGGCAATTCTATGGAGCGTCTTCGCCTCGTTTGCGTTGTCCGCCTATGTTTCGCTGTTTGAGCTCTTTATTCCGACCGATGTCTCGATGACGGGCGATATGTGGCTCGACCTGTGCTTTGCCGTCATCTTGCCGGCGCTCGGCAGCGCTATTGTCTTTGACATCGGCGCCTCGACGGGTGGCACGGACATTCTTGCCATGATCCTCAAGCGCCGCACGACGCTCGAGATTGGCCGTGCCCTACTGCTGGTCGATATCGGCATCGTGACCATCGCGGCCTTTTTGTATGGCCCGCGTGTCGGTCTGTATTGCGTGCTCGGCCTGTTTGCCAAGACGCTTGTGGTTGACAAAGCCATTGAGAGCATTCATCTGCGCAAAGTCTGCACGGTCATTTGTTCCGAGCCCCTTAAGGTCGAGGAGTTTATCGTCAAGCATCTCAACCGCACGGCGACCATCAGCCGCGGCTACGGTGCCTTCTCGGGCAAGTGCGTGACGGTGATCATGAGCGTGCTGAGCCGTCGCGAGGCCGTGCAACTACGCCGCTATGCGCGCGAAGTCGATCCGGGTGCCTTTATCACGATCGTCGACAGCTCCGAGATCGTCGGCAAGGGCTTCCGCGGAACGAACTAGCACAGACGTATTCAACGAACCGCCTGCTGGCGCCGTGTACCTTGCAAATCGGTCATCTTTGAGTATTTGACCCCACATTGGGCAATAATGATGCTAAAGACAACGTTTGCGATCCAAGTGATTCGTTCAAGATACGAAGGGATGATTCTATGTTCTGCTCGCAGTGTGGCGCCCCCATGGGCGATAACGACAAGTTCTGCGGCGTGTGTGGCGCCCCCATGGGCGATAACGACAAGTTCTGCGGCGTGTGTGGTGCTCCTAATGCCAGTGCCGCTGGCCCCGCTCCCCAGGGACAGCCTCAGCCTCAGCAGTTTGTTCCGCAACCGCCCGTGGCGAATGCGCCAAAGGGCTGTGTGGCTCAGGCGTTCCAAGATATGACTAAGACTCCGGGCGTGCTTCAGCGTGTATGCCAAATCGCGTTTTTGCCGGCGCTGATTTGCGTTGTGTCGGTGCTCGTGTTGTTTATTCCCGTTATTGGCGGCATTGCGGCTGCCATCGGCTTTTTGGCAGCTTGCATTGCGAGTGTGTGCGGTTCCGGCTTTGGTATCGAGTGGGGCCGTGATCTGTCGCTCAAGGTCGATGACGGCATGGACCGTCCACTCATGCGTTCCACGTCGTTTGGTCTCGGAGTCTTTTCGAGCGTCATCTCGGTGGTGCTTGAGGTTATCGCTGCCATCCCCGTTATCGGTGTAGTGCTTTCGCTGGTGGAGGGCGTGGTAATTGGCGCCGCGGGCTCGTATTCTTATTACGGCTCTTATGCGCTCGAGGCTGCGCTGTTCGGTTCGCTCGGTCTGCTTGTCCTGGCGCTAATTGCCTCGGCGATTCTGGGTGTCTTCTTTAAGATGTTCGCCGACATCGCCGTGATGCACTTTGCGGTGACCGGTCGCGTCGAGAGCGCGTTTTCGCTCGATAAGGTCTGGGCGGCGTTTAAGCACAACAAGACCAAGCTGTTCTGTGCTTCGTTCCTTCCCGAGTTTTTGACGGGCCTGGTCGCCAACGTTGTTACATGGATCTTGACGGTCGTCTTTGGCGCCATTGCCTCTGTCGGTATGTATAGCTACTACTATCGTCCTACGGGTATTGAGGCAATTGTTACCGGCGGTGGCGTCACGCTCGCGCTGTTCTTGGTGCTGGTCGCTTTCGTCACCGTATTTCTTACGGTCTTTGGAAAGATGCTCAAGCACCGTGCCGTTGGCTATTGGGCCGCACGCTATGCAAGCGAGTGGGCCGATGAGGATAAGGACGACGTCCTGACTTTTGTGTTGCCTTTCGAGAAGAAGTCCGCTCCCTCGGGTTACAGCGCTCCGGATGCTTCGCCGGCACCTGCACCTGCACCTGTTCCCGCGCCCGAGCCTGAGCCGGCGCCCGAGCCTGAACCGGCGCCCGAGTCTGAGACGGCATCTGAGCCTGAGCCTGAGCCTGAGCCTGAGCCGGCACCTGCACCTGCACCTGAGCCGGCGTCCGAGCCAAACTCCGACGAGGAGCCTCAGGACGAGTAGCCACGCCGTCTGCCATTTGGGGACGGGGTAGAAATGGTAGAAATAGCGCTTGAAGAATGAGCGGGGGCGGACGTTTCGATACGTCCGCCCCCGCTCTGCTTTAGCCAGGCTGTTATGGATGGGTGTGACGACTACTCGTCGTGCTTCTCCTCGCGGCGTGCAGCAGCGCGTGCGTCGTGGATGCCCTTGATCGCGGCATGGCGAGCCGTTCGGGCATCATGGATGGCGTCGCGAGCCTCGGCGGTCGTCGCCTTGGCAGAGCGCAGCTTGGCGGCCAGATCGGGGTTGGTTTCGGCGACCGCGGTAATCGCGGGGCCGTCGAGCTCCTCTTGCGTGGGCTCGGCCAAAAAGTCGATAGCATACTGGGCGGCCACCATGGAGCCCTTTGCCAGCACGGTCTCGTCAATCTTGTAAAAGCAGGAATGCTGGGCGTACGTGGCGCCAATCTTGGGGTTGCGCGTACCTACAAAGGCGAGCACGCCCGGTACGCGGCGCAGGTACTCCGAAAAATCCTCGCCCGAAAGCGTGCCGCGGTAATGGCCTTGACCGGTGGGGCCCAGGCATTTGATTACAGCTTGGCGGCAGCGTTCGCTCGAGGCGGCATCGTTTTCGACCTTGTAGTTGGCGATGGTGTAGTCGGTGAGCTCGGCCTCGGCGCCCAGAGCAGCCGCGGTGTGCTCCACGATGCGGCGCATAAGCTCGGGCATCTCCTCATGCGTCTTGTCGCCATAGGTGCGCACCGTGCCGGCGAGGTACGCCGTGCCGGCGATAACGTTGCGCGCGGTGCCGCCATGCAGCTCGCCGACGGTGATGACGGCAGGTTCGTAGGGGCTAATCTCGCGCGAGACGATGGTCTGCAGGGCGTTGACGATTTCGGCGGCAACCATAACGGCGTCGTGGCCGCGCTGGGGCATGGCGCCATGGCACGAGGTGCCGCGGACGTCGATGCGGAACCAGTCGGTGTTTGCCATGCGTGGGCCGGGCTCGCAGCTTACGGTGCCGGCGTCGACCTCGCTCCAGATGTGCGCGGCGTAGGCGCCGTCGACGCCGTCGAGCACACCCGTGCCGATCATGAGTTTGGCGCCCTGGCCGTTTTCCTCGCTGGGCTGGAAAACGATGCGAATCTCGCCGTGGATGTCATCGGTCATGTGGCGCAGAATCTGCAGCGTGCCGAGCATCATGGCGATATGGCAGTCGTGACCGCAGGCGTGCATGCAGCCCTCGTTGACGCTGGCGAACTCCTCGCCGGTCTGCTCGGTGACAGGCAGGGCGTCGATATCGGCGCGCAGCAGGATACGGCGGCGCGGCGTGCCGTCCTCGCGGTAGGCATCCGGCGCGGTACCGCGAAGCGTCGCCACCAGGCCCGTCTTGAGCGGACGCTCGTAGGGGATATTCATGGCGTCGAGCTGGTTGGCGATGTCGGAAGTCGTGCGCTCCTCGGCAAGGCTCAGCTCCGGGTGCTTATGGAAGTGCCGGCGCTGCTTGATGATGTAGGGTTCAAACTCGGCGGCGATATCCTGGATGGCCGCGGTGACGTCGTCTGCCGCGCGAACCTCGGTTGCCGCCATAATCTGCTGTGCCTTGGTCTTCGTCATGGTCGATTTGCTCCTTGTTGGCTCGATCGCAAAATCGTACAGGCTCTCTCCAGTATGCCACCTGCCGCTAGAGCTGGTAAAGTTGCCGTTTGCCGCTTGGGGTTTTGTAACAAGAGTGGGGGAGTACACTCGGGGGTGTTGAATTTCCTGCCAGAGATGGGGATGCCCATGCAGCATATCGATCGGATTATCCGCTCCAAGAACGTTTTTACCGCCCAAGACGGCATCGATGCCGCCCGCGAGCTGGCGATTGCCATTGCAGGCGATCGCATCGTCGCAGTCGGCGCGCCCGATGACGTGATTGCCGCCGCACCTGCTGCCACGCCGGTTATCGACTACGGCGAGCAGTTTGTCTGCCCCGGTTTCCATGACGCTCATCTGCACTTCTTCCATACCTCGGTCGGTTCCTCGCCGTACATGCTTATGGATATGGGCACGTCCGAGGCGGCGCTGGTGCAACATGCGCTCGAGTTTTCCCAGGACCTGCCCGACGACGCTTGGGTTGTGACGCAGGGCTGGCGCGACTACCGTTGGGACCCGCCCGAGCATCCTACCAAGGCGTCGCTCGATGCGGCATTCCCCGATCGTCCCTGCGTTATGTATTCGGGCGACGGGCACACGCTGTGGCTCAACAGCCGCGCACTCGAGGCGCTCGGCGTCACACGCGACAGCGAGCCGCCAGCGGGCGGTAGCTACGACAAGGACGCAAACGGCGAGCTCACGGGTATCGCTCACGAGGCGGCTGCCATGCAGCTGCTGCCGCGCTGCCTTGAGTGGCTGGGCGAAGATCGCATCGCAAGCGCTTACGCCGATCAAATGAGGCGTATGGCCGAGCAGGGCATCACCTCGATATGCGATATGTCGCTCATGCCCATGCCGGGCTGCGATTTTATCCGCGACGACGTCTATGACAAGCTGCAGGCAGCCGGCAAGTTGGGCATCCGAGCCCATCTGTTCCCCACGCTGCTGGATGACCAGTCGCGCCTGGAAGAGCTGCAGGCACGTTACGCGAACAACGCGCTGCTCTCGGCGCCAGGCTTTAAGCAGTTCTTCGACGGTGTGTCGAGCGAACACACGGCCTATCTCACCGAGCCCTATACCAACCCGCGCTTCCCGGGCGATCAGGGCCGTCTGACGGTTCCGGCCGAGCGCATGCGCAAGCTAGTTCTGGCGACCGCGGAGCGCGGCCACACCGTGCGCATCCACGTCATCGGCGACGGTGCCATCCATGCCGCGCTGGATATCTTTGAGGAGGCCGCCGAACTGTACGGCCTGCCCCAGCACGGCCATAACACGCTCGAGCACCTGGAGAACCTCCTGCCCAAGGACATCGATCGCTTGCGCAAGCTCAACGTGGTTGCTTCGAGCCAGCCCTGTCACATTACACTCGACCCGGGCGGCCCCGAGCGCGATCTGGGCCTGGAGCGCAGCCGCATCATGTGGCCGTTTGCGACCTATAAGCAGCGCGGCATTCGCCAAGCCTTCGGTACCGACAGCCCTATTACGCCCGTTACCAGCATGAATGTGCTCTACACGGCTATCACGCGCCAGGACCCCCGCAGCCACTGGCCCGAGGGCGGCTGGTTACCGAGCGAGCGTATCGACGCGGCAACGGCCCTGCGCAACTACACGCTTGGCAGCGCGTACGCAGCGGGCGACGAGCAAAACCTCGGCAGCTTGGAGCCCGGCAAGTATGCCGACCTTGTAGTCCTGGACCAAAACCTGCTCACCATCGACCCCCAAGAACTGCAAGCCACCAAGGTTCAGGCCACCTACCTGGCAGGCAACTTGATTTACGAGCGCTAATATTCATGTCGTACCGTTAAACGCGGCTCGCGCAGTCTATTTTGGGATGGCGCTCGAGCCGCGTTTGCGTTTTGGTGGGGATCTGCCATGAGCGTCCCTGCTCTGTTGGATTTGGGTGCGGGGCGGAGGTGCTGCTGCCCCGCGCTCAATTTGGACACCAGCAATGCTATCTCTTGGTGTTTTGCATACTTCCCATTACAGATTGCATAAATAGGCTGGGATGTCCTTCCTGATCCTGATGTACCCCCGCCCGTGCCGTGCAAAAAACGGAGTATTCAGCACCGCGAGCTCTGCCGGTGCCGCTGCAGTCGGGTGGCATTGCGGAGATCGATGTCATTTTGGGGTCCGACGTGGCGCGAGGCATGCTTGTTTGTCTCGACGAGGCCTGTCTGCCGACCCAAATCGCCGGTCGAAGGCTACCGTGGGACTAATTAGATGCGCCCGGTGCGTATGCATTTGTCCCGGCCTGCTGAAAACTCCCAAAAATGCACGGTGCTCCCCAGGGGACCCGTGCGCGCAACGAAAACCATGCCCATGTCGCTATTCGCATCGCCTTTTTGCTGCACTGACTTTTCTGAATGCCGGGCTCGAATTAGTTAACCTGCCTCCGGAGCCACACGGGAGCCACTGCTAAGTTATCCCCCGGCATTCAGAAAATCTAAGTGCTAAAAAATAAGATTTTTTGACTCTGTGTTGTATAACCCGCCATTCGTGGGTACCATTCAACGCGTACGCAAACAAAAAGGGTTAATTCGCGTGGTATAACCGCGCGGCCCAAAAAGGAGGAGACAAGCATGTCGTCTTTGAAGCCGCTTGCAGATCGTGTTCTGGTCAAGCCCGACGAGGCCGAGCAGAAGACCGCTTCTGGTCTGTATATCGCCAGCAACGCCCAGGAGAAGCCGCAGCGTGGCACCATCGTTGCCGTTGGCGCCGGCAAGGTCAACGACAGGGGTGAGCGCATCCCCATGGACGTCAAGGTTGGCGACGTTGTTATCTACGGTAAGTTCGGTGGCAACGAGGTCAAGGTCGACGGCGAGAAGTATCTGCTGATGCGCGCCGACGACATCTACGCCGTCGTTGAGGCCTAGTCTCGTCAGAATCTCTGATTCGTCTTTGAACGCGCCCGTCGCATAGGACTCGGAAGCGGCGACGCGAGTCACATTTCTTTTGGAGGATTACCTACCATGGCAAAGAACATTACGTTCAACACCGATGCCCGCGCTAAGCTCGCCAAGGGCGTCAACACTCTGGCCGACGCCGTTACCGTCACCATGGGCCCCAAGGGTCGCTACGTTGCGCTGCAGCGCACGTTCGGTGCTCCGACCATCACCAACGACGGCGTTTCCGTCGCCAAGGAGATCGAGCTCGAGGACAACATCGAGAACATGGGTGCCCAGCTGGTGAAGGAGGTTGCCACCAAGACCAACGACACCGTGGGTGACGGCACCACCACCGCAACTCTGCTCGCTCAGGCCATCGTCAACGACGGCCTGCGCAACGTCGCCGCCGGCGCCAACCCGCTGGCCATCCGTCGCGGCATCGACAAGGCCGTTAACGCCGCCGTCGCCGAGATGAAGAAGCAGGCCAAGCCGGTCGAGACCAAGGAGCAGATCGCTTCCGTCGGTACCATCTCCGCCGGTGACCCCGAGGTCGGCGAGAAGATCGCCGAGGCCATGGAGGTCGTGGGCAAAGACGGCGTCATCACCGTCGAGGATTCCCAGACGTTCGACATCACCATCGACACCGTCGAGGGCATGCAGTTCGACAAGGGCTATGTCTCCGCTTACTTCGTCACGGACAACGACCGCATGGAGGCCGTGATGAAGGATCCGTACATCCTCATCACCGACCAGAAGATCTCCAGCGTTCAGGACATCATGCCCGTTCTCGAGGCTGTCCAGCGCGCTGGCCGTGGCCTGCTCATCATCGCTGAGGACATCGACGGCGAGGCTCTGCCGACCCTGGTCCTCAACAAGATCCGTGGCGCCCTCAACGTCTGCGCCGTCAAGGCCCCGGGCTACGGCGATCGCCGCAAGCGCATCCTCGAGGACATCGCCGTCCTCACCGGTGGCCAGGCTGCCCTGGACGAGCTGGGCGTGAAGGTCGCTGACATCACCGCCGATATGCTCGGTACCGCTAAGTCCGTCACCATCTCCAAGGACAACACCGTCGTCGTCGGCGGCGCTGGCTCCAAGGAGGCCATCGACGCTCGCATCGCTCAGATCAAGGGCGAGATGGAGAACACCACCTCTGACTTCGACCGCGAGAAGCTCCAGGAGCGCCTGGCCAAGCTCTCCGGTGGCGTTGCCGTCATCAAGGTCGGCGCTGCTACCGAGTCCGAGCTCAAGGAGATCAAGCACCGCGTCGAGGATGCCCTGCAGGCTACCCGCGCTGCTGTCGAGGAGGGCATCGTCGCCGGCGGCGGCGTCGCCTTCATGGACGCTGCTCCTGCGCTCGATGCTGTCGAGATCGATGACCCCGAGGAGAAGATTGGCGTCGACATCGTCAAGAAGGCTCTGACCGCTCCGGTCGCCACCATCGCCAAGAACGCTGGCTTTGAGGGCGCTGTCGTGGTCGACAAGGTTGCCGAGCTGCCCGCCGGCCAGGGTCTCAACTCTGCCAACGGCGAGTGGGGCGACATGATCGAGATGGGCGTCCTCGACCCCGTCAAGGTCAGCCGCGTCACCCTGCAGAACGCTGCTTCTGTCGCCAGCCTGATCCTCATCACCGAGGCTACCGTCTCCGATGTGCCCAAGAACACTCAGCTTGAGGACGCTATCGCTGCTGCTACCGCTGGTCAGCAGGGCGGCGGTATGTACTAAGGCCGACAAGGTCTAGAACTCCCACCGGGGATCCGGGGGCGTGACGGGGTTTCTCTCCGGAACGTCCTCGGACATGCAAAGAGGCTCCGCATCGCGCTTCGCGCTGCGGAGCCTCTTTGCGTCCTGACGCTCCTATTTGGCAAGGTGTTTTTTAGAATCCATTTTGCGCTCGGCCTCGAACGCCTGCCTGTCCCAATTGAGCGGG
>CABUUD010000053.1 GCA_902494585.1 uncultured Collinsella sp.
GCAACACCGCCCAGGCCGTGACGCTCGATTCCGAGCTCTCCGCCATGGGTCGCGAGATCGACTGCGCCCTTCTGGTCGATGTGGCCCCCGAGGTCATTATCGATCGTCTGTCTTCGCGTCGCACCTGCCGCGCCTGCGGTTACACCGGCACCGCTGCCGATGCTACCTGCCCCAAGTGTGGCGGTGAGATGTATCAGCGCGACGACGACAAGCCCGAGACCATCAAGAACCGTCTCGACGTCTACGAGAAGTCCACGAGCCCGCTCGTCGACTACTATCGTGGCCAGGGTCTGCTCAAGTCGGTCAACGGTGACCAGGCTCGCGAGACCGTGTACGGGGATGTCAAAGAGGCTCTCGGTCTATGATCAAGATTAAGTCTGCAACGCAAATCGAGCAGATGAAGAAGGCAGGAGCGCTATCTAAGATGGCGCTCCGCCACGTTGGAGCCATGGTGCGCCCCGGCGTTTCGACTTTTGAGCTCGATCAGCTCGCGGAGCAGATTATCCGCATGCATGGTGGCACCCCAGCCTTTAAGGGTTACGGCGGGTTTCCCGGAACCATTTGCGCATCGATTAACGATGCCGTGGTACACGGTATTCCCAACCCCGACATGATCCTGCGCGATGGCGATATCATCTCCATCGATACGGGAGCCGTTGTCGACGGTTGGGTCGGCGATAACGCTTGGACGTTTTTCGTCGGCACCCCCACGCCCGAAGCCAAGGCTTTGTGCGAGATCACGCGCGATTGCCTTAAGGCTGCCATCGAGCAGGCTGTTCCCGGTAACCATATCGGGGACGTCGGTTATGCCGTTCAGTCCCTCGCCGAGTCTCACGGTTACGGCGTGCTTCGCGATTATGTGGGCCATGGCATTGGCCGCGTGATGCACGAGGACCCCAACGTTCCTAACTATGGAAAGAAGGGGAGGGGCGTTCGCCTCCAGGCCGGCATGGTCATTGCCATCGAGCCGATGGTTACGATGGGTTCCAACCATGTGAGCACGGGCTCCGACGGTTGGATCGTCACGACCAACGACCACCTGCCCGCCGCGCACTACGAGAACACCGTCGCCATTACCAATGACGGCCCGGTGATTCTCACCACGGATGCGCAAGGTGCTTGGTGTTCGCTCCAAGGCGGAGAAATGTAAAAGTCGCCGCCCCCTGATGCCCAACCTCGCCTTTCAATTTCGAAGGCATGACCCCAAGGTCTATGCCTTCTCATTTCAAGGCGATCTTGGGCATCAGGGAACGGCTTTGTTTTACATTTCAAATGTAACAAGTTCCACTTAGTTGTGGAGCCATTACGAAGTTATTACGATGCGTGCATACGTGTTGTAGAATACTCAATCGCTGTCGTTTTCTAGAGAAAGATGATTGCTTGTGAAGAAGGAAGACGCAATTGAGCTCGAGGGTACGGTAAAAGAGCCGCTGCCCAACGCCATGTTTAAGGTCGAGCTCGAGAACGGTCATTCGGTTCTGTGCAACATTTCTGGCAAGATCCGAATGAATTACATCCGCATTCTCCCCGGTGACAGGGTTGTCGTGGAGCTTTCCCCGTACGACCTGACCCGCGGCCGCATCACCTATCGCTATAAATAGCGGCACGCATACACGCTCTTTTCCGACTGCAGGCTTAGCTCAACCTACGGTCGGTTTGCGTGTGAAGACCAGCCATAGTTTTAAACGCCTGCGGCTGGGCGAGTAGATAGTAGGGAAGTAGTTTGAGCGCTACCGAAAGGAAGAACGATGAAGGTACGTCCTTCGGTCAAGAAGATGTGCGATAAGTGCAAAATCATTAGGCGCCATGGCAAGGTCCTCGTCATTTGCGAGAATCCCCGTCATAAGCAGCGTCAGGGTTAAGAGAGGAGACTACGTTGGCCCGTATTAATGGTGTCGACCTCCCGCGTGAGAAGCGCGTTGAGATCGGTCTGACCTACATTTACGGCATCGGCCGCACCACTGCGACGAAGATTTGCGTCGAGTGCAACGTTAACGTGGATACGCGCGTTAAGGACCTCACCGAGGATGAGGTTAACGCCATCCGCGATTATATCGATAAGAACCAGATCATGGTTGAGGGCGACCTCCGCCGTGAGCGCAACCAGAACGTCAAGCGCCTTATGGACATCGGCTGCAACCGCGGCCTTCGTCACCGCAAGGGCCTCCCGGTCCGCGGCCAGCGCACCCACACTAACGCTCGTACCCGCAAGGGCCCGAAGCGTCAGATCGGTGCTAAGAAGAAGAAATAAGGAGCGCTAGATAGATGGCTACTGCTAAGAAGAACGTTCGCGCTGCCCGTCTGAAGCGCGCGGACCGTAAGAACATTTCCGTGGGCCAGGCTCACATTCGTTCTACGTTCAACAACACTATCGTTTCGATCACCGATCCCCAGGGCAACGTCATTTCCTGGAAGTCGGCTGGCCAGGTGGGCTTCAAGGGCTCCCGTAAGTCCACGCCGTTCGCTGCCCAGATGGCTGCCGAGGCTGCTGCCAAGCAGGCCATGGAGCACGGTATGAAGAAGGTTTCCGTCTTCGTCAAGGGCCCCGGCTCCGGTCGTGAGACCGCCATCCGCTCCCTCCAGGCTGCTGGCCTCGAGGTCTCGAGCATCCAGGACAAGACCCCCATTCCGCACAACGGCTGCCGCCCCAAGAAGCGTCGCCGCGTGTAACTGAAAGGATCGTATCAATATGGCAATCGACAGGACTCCTGTTCTTAAGCGCTGCCGTCAGCTCGGGATCGATCCCGCTGAGCTCGGTTACAGCAGCAAGAAGGAATCTATCCGTCAGCCCAAGCGCCGTCGCAAGGAATCTGAGTACGGCATGCAGCTGCGCGAGAAGCAGAAGGTCAAGTTCATCTATGGCGTTCTGGAGAAGCAGTTCCACGGCTACTTCAACAAGGCCCGCAAGATGAACGGCGTCACCGGTGAGAACCTCATGATCATTCTTGAGTCTCGCCTCGACAACGTCGTCTTCCGTCTTGGCTTCGCCCGCACTCGCAAAGAGGCTCGTCAGTCCGTCCGTCACGGTCACTTCACCGTGAACGGCAAGCGCGTGGACATCCCGTCCTACCGCGTCAAGGCCGGCGACGTCGTCGCTGTCGGCGAGAAGTTCCGTGACCTCCTCCCCATCAAGGAGGCCCTGATTTCCTCCGAGCGCTTTGAGGTCCCTGGCTGGCTCGAGGTCGATATCGAGAAGCTGTCTGGTAACGTGCTCGCTCTGCCGACGCGTGAGCAGATCAGCGGTGATATCAACGAGCAGCTCATCGTCGAGCTCTACTCTAAGTAGTCCATCCGGGCTGCTGAGGCTGGAGGTAATACATGTCAGAATTCATTAGGCCTCAGGTTCAGGTCGAAGAGATCAACGAGACGTCTGCTCGTGTCTCCGTCGAGCCGCTCGAGCGTGGTTACGGCGATACGCTGGGTAACTCCCTTCGTCGCGTTCTTCTGTCCTCGCTCGAGGGTGCCGCCGTCGAGGCTATTCAGATCGATGGTGCGCAGCACGAGTTCATGACCATCCCTAACATGGTCGAGGATGTCACCGACATCGTCCTGAATGTCAAGGGTCTTGTCTTCAGGGCTCTCGGCACGACCGACGAGGCGACCGCCACCATCTCGGTTGACGGCCCCTGCGAGGTCACCGGTGCGGACTTCTTTATTCCGTCCGAGTTTGAGCTGGTTAACCCCGAGCAGCACATCGCTACGCTCACCGAGGGTGGCCATCTCACCATGAGCATGCGCATCGGCTATGGCCGCGGCTATGTTTCTGGCGAGGCCAACAAGCGCGACAACGATCCCATCGGTGTGATCCACGTCGACTCGCTGTACTCGCCGGTTTCCCGTTGCGCCAAGCTCGTTGAGGCTTGCCGTGTCGGTCAGCACACCGACTACGACCGCCTTGTCCTCGAGATCGAGACCAACGGCTCCATCGCCCCGCGCGACGCCGTGGTCCAGGCTGCCAATATCATCAACCAGCATATGGCCGCCTTTATGAACCTTGCCGAGACCCCCGAGGTCGAGGAGGAGGCTTCGATCTTCGCTCCCGAGGTCACCAACGACAACGCCGAGCTGGACAAGCAGATCGAGGATCTGGACCTTTCCGTCCGTTCTTACAACTGCCTTAAGCGCGCCAGCATTCACTCGGTCCGTCAGCTCGTTGAGTTCTCGGAGAACGATCTGCTCAACATCCGTAACTTCGGTGTTAAGTCGATCGAGGAAGTGAAGGACAAGCTTGAGTCCATGGGCCTGAGCCTGAAGGCTTAATGCTTCGCATATTTGAGGAGAAACTAGACCATGCGTCATAACGTTAAGAAGGGCCTGAAGCTCGGCACCGATGCGAGCCACACCAAGGCCATGAAGAAGAGCCTTGCTAAGGCCCTCTTCGAGAACGACCGCATCAAGACCACCGAGACCCGCGCTAAGGCGCTGCGTTCGGTCGTCGATCCGATCATCACCTGGGCCAAGAAGGGCGACCTGCACTCTCGTCGTCTGGCTATCGCCAAGCTCGGCGATAAGCAGCTCGTTGCCGAGATCTTCGACAAGGCTGCTCAGGGCATGTGGCAGGACCGCAACGGCGGTTACACCCGCATCATGAAGCTCGGTAACCGCAAGGGCGACAACGCTCCCATCGTTATCATGGAGCTCGTCACCGAGCCTTGCACGCCTAAGGCTAAGAAGGCTGCTCCGGCCCCCAAGAAGGCCGCTGCTCCCAAGAAGGTCGAGGCTGCCGAGGAGGCTCCTGCTGAGGAGACCGCTGAGTAGACAATCCGTCTGCATAGGCTATATTCGAGGGGTACGTTCGCGTACCCCTCTTTTTTTGTCGCGATACCGTTGCTTGTTTGTTGGGAGCGCCCATGACTGCGCCGTCTGATTTCAATTCGATTTCCGAGCTTGACGCCACGCTCGTATTTCGCGTGGCCTATGATGGTTCGTCGTATAGCGGATTTGCCGTGCAGCCGGGACAGACGACGGTTGCGGGTGAGCTACGTCGAGCTATTGAGACGCTCCTGCGCCGTCCGATCGACCTGACGTGTGCGGGACGTACCGATGCCGGCGTGCATGCGGTGGCACAGTTTATCAGCGTGCCCGTAACGGACGCTGAGTTGGCTTTGACGCGCCGTAGGTGGCTGAGGGCTATGGATGCCCTTCTGCCCAAAGATATCGCCATAAACGAGGTCTACAAGGCTCGTAAGGGCTTTTCTGCGCGCTTTGACGCGCGTTCTCGCACGTACACCTATCGCATTGCCGACCGTGATGCTCGGCCCGTGCTGTCACGCGGTGCCGTGTGGTGGCATCGCTATCCCCTCGACGTCGACGCGATGGCTGCTGCCTGCCCTGCGCTTTTGGGCGAGCAGGACTTTAAGAGTTTTTGCAAGGTCGCCTCTGCCGTGGGCAAACCTACGCACCGCTGCGTAATGCGTGCCGAGTTTGGCCATGAGGTCGCCTTTGGCGAGGACATCCTCACGTTTACCATCGAGGGCAACGCGTTTTTGCATTCGATGGTGCGAACCATTGTGGGCACCCTTGTCGAGATCGGCATGCATCGCCGCGATCCCGAGTGGATGCGCGAGGTAATTGATGCCTGCGATCGTACTGCAGCTGGTCCTACGGCACCCGCATGCGGTCTTACTTTTATGGGTGTGGACTACGACCCAGCCGAGCTTGTGGTGCTCGATTAGGGATGAGACTGCCTGACGGCGATCTTTGTGTGCGGCGCCTGTGGGCGGGGCGTGTGCAACATCTGTTCTTGACGTGCATCGCGGCGGACGACCGCCCGCATTAATTGACGGGGTGTACCATGAACGACAGTTTGTTACTAGCTGTCGAGAGGACGGAAAACTTGGTTCGACGTGGTTCGCATCCGCGACTTTCGGTGATCCTGATTGTTGAGGGTTCGCCCAGTTATGCGATGCGCGCTCTCGAGAGCGTCCAGAACCAAGACCTCTACGATTTGCAAATTGTCGTCGTTTGTCGCGGCGTGGTAGCTGGTGTGCGCCATTCGCTCGAAGTTGCTGCCGACAGAGACATTCATATTGATTTGATTGATGTTGAGGACCCAGCGCCTGGCGCCTGCCTGCGTGCCGGCTTTGCGGCTTCGCGCGGCTCCCAGATCATTGCGATGAATGCCAATGAGTGGTTTGCGCCGCAGTCCCTTTCGCAGATGGTCGAAAGCTCCTGCGACGCTTCTGCTGACATCGTGTTTCCCTCTGTTTCGCTCGATTGCTACGATGTTCACCGCGAACGTCATTCCCGAGTTTTGGACGCGACATCCGTTTCTGAAGATGAGGACCGGGCGGCTTGCCTGACCCAATTGGTTTCCTGTGGTTTAATCCGACAGACCTCTGGCGTGCTGTATGATCGCGCCCTCTTTGAGGCGTGCCTTACGCATGGCGATGCGTTTCGCACGGTGTCTTTTTTGACGTTCGCGCTTTCGCAGGCAAAGCGCGTTTCGGGATGTGGCCGTGCCCGTTTTCATGCAGTGGCGCCGTCGATTACGGAGACGTTTGACCCCACGATGTTTGCCAGGCTTTCTGATGATATCGGGGCGCTCGACAGGCTTGCCGACTCGCTTGCCGTCGCGGGCGGTGGCGATCAGTTGAAGCTGGTCTGCCAGCGGTATTACTACGCCGGCCTGGTTGCCTGCATCGAAAATTTGTGTCTGAGCCCCCATGGGGTGTCTTCAATAGAGCGTTCGGCCCGTTTGCATGATATGCTCGAAGCACAGCGTACCCGTCAGATGGTTGCGGCTCTTAAAGGCAATCATCAGGGTTTAGGTCTGCTCTATGGTTCGATAGCTGGTGCCAAGCCTATGCGGTGTGCGTTGTATACGCATCTGGCGGCCTTTTTCAATCGTTCGGGCGTCAGGACTGTCTAGTAGCGTGATTTTCGAAATTAATTGCATGGAATTGTTTCGAAATGCGTTCTTATTCACTAAAACCCTCAAATAGCGCTAAACTATTCAATCACTAAGTGATTGTCTCCGCCATCTTTTGGAGTGAGGTTTTGTATGGCCAAAAAACGCAATGGGCGCCAGGATGCCATCAGAGATATTGTTCGCAATAAGGACGTACGTACGCAGCGCGTTTTGGTAGACGAGCTTCGCGCCATGGGTTTCGATTGCACGCAGGCGACCGTTTCGCGCGACATCGCGGACATGGGACTGCGTAAGCTCCCCGAGGGCATCTATGTCCTTGCCGAGGACCTGCATCTGCAGCGCATGGTTTCCGAGTTGGTTACCGGCGTACTGCGCACCGATAATCTGGTTATGATCAAGGCACAGCCCGGTACGGCTTCTGGTATTGCCGCAGCGGTCGATGCCGCGGAGCTGCCCGACGTGCTTGGCTCGCTTGCCGGCAACGACACGATCTTAGTCATTGCGCAGACGGCCGAGGACGGCGAACGCCTTGAGGCGCTCATCAACAAGCTGAGTAACTCTCACAAGTAGGGGATGCGTGGCACTGCTGCTGTGCCGATTGTTGCTATAGGTAATTGCCGAGGGCGTTGACGAAGGTCAGCGCCCTTTTGCATGCCGGCACCCGTTGCTCTATCGGTCCTGCAGCCGGGGCCGTCGTGGCATCTTATGGCATCTGCCGAAATAAAGAGGCGCCCGAGCAGCGTACGTGCTGCTCGGGCGCCTTGGTGCCAGATGCCGCTTTGCGTCTACTGGCCCGTAGAGGGGTCGGGCGTGGGCGTAGGATCGGGGGTAGGCGTCGGCGTGCTGCCGTCGCCACCCGTGCCGCCATCGCCACCCGTGCCACCGTCGCCACCTGTCGTGCCGCTATCGCCGGTGGTGTTGCCGCCCGGGGTTTCAGTGGTCGTGGTTGTCGTTGTCGTTGTGGTGGTCGTGGTCTCTTCCTCTTCTTTTCCCTCGTCTTTATCCTCTTCGTCTTTCTTTTTGTTGTTTGTGCCGTAGAACTTCCAGACGTTATTGTTCTTGTACGTGGGAGCCGTTCCGGTCGGGAATTCCTCGCGCTCGGTGCCCGCAAGAACGGTGTTCATGAACTTCTTAAAGACGGGCAGGTTGGTGCTGTCGCCCAGCAGGTCCGAACCGTACTTTTGGATGGGAATCTCGCCTGCGGAATAACCGGTCCACAGGGCGCATGTCAGTTGCGGCGTGAAGCCGCAGAACCACAGGTTGGTGGTGTTGTCAGTGGTGCCCGTCTTGCCGGCATAGGGCTGGTTGACGCTCAGCGCGCCGGCGGCACCCGTGCCGCTGCCCTGCATGACGCCGGATAGAACGTCGGTAACCGCGGCAGCCTCGCCTTCGGTGAGCACCTGCGTGGGATTGTCGGTGTGCTGGTACAGAACCGAGCCGGTACGCGAGTCGATCTCGGTAATGGCGATGGGCTGACGGTAGTAGCCACCGTTGGCAAACGTTGCGTAGGCCGATGCCATCTCGAGCGGTGAGATGGACCCGGTGCCGAGCGTCATGACGGGAACGTCCTCGATATTGTCCTTGGCGGGATCGATGCCGAGCTTTTTGACGAGCGACATGATCTTGTCATTGCCGATGGCTTCGGCCACCTGAATGTAGCCGGTGTTGGATGAGTATGCCGTTGCCTGCTTAAGCGTGATGTTGCCATAGCTCTGGTTGCCGTAGTTTTGCACCTCGGTCGTGGTGCCCTTGGCCTTGAGCGGCGAGTTGCAGTTGAGGGTGACGTTGGGGTTCATACCGTTTTGGATGGCAGTTGCCAGCGTAAAGGCCTTAAACGTGGAGCCCACGGGGCGCTTTGCCGTAGCGTGGTTCACGTGATTCTCGTCGGCGTTGTAGTCGTAGCCGCCTACCATGCACTTGATGTAGCCGGTCTTGGGGTCAACGACGACCATGCCCATGTCCAGGCCGTCGAGCGAAAGCGTGTCGAGCTGCGAGCGCACAGCCTCCTCGGCCACCTGCTGCATGGTGGGGTCGATGGTGGTCTTGACGGTCAGACCGCCCTTAAAGAGCACGTCGGTGGAGAACTCCTGCTCAAGCAACTGCTTAACGTAGGAGACAAAGTAGGGCTGAGAGTACACATCGACGCCACTGCCCGAAATCTCGGTCACGTTAAGCGTGATGGGCTCAGCCTGTGCAGCATCGTGCTCTTCCTGCGTGATGTGGCCCAGACGCAGCATGTTGTCCAGAACCTTGTTACGGCGGGACAGCGCCAAGTCGGGATTAACCGTGGGGTCGTACTGCGAGGGCGAGTTGGGAAGGCCGATGAGCAGCGCGGCCTCGCTCAGGGTGAGGTCGGCGGCGGTTTTGGACAGATAGGTCTCGGCGGCGGCCTCGATGCCATATGCTCCATGGCCGTAGTAGATGGTGTTGAGGTACATCATGAGGATCTCGTCTTTGGAGTACATATCCTCCATCTTGATGGCGATATAGGCCTCGCGCACCTTACGCTCGATGGTCGAGTCGAATTGTTCCTCCTGCAGGATGGTGTTGCGAACCAGCTGCTGGGTGATGGTCGATGCGCCCTCGTGGCCGCCGGTGAGGGTTGCCACCGATGCGCGTGCAATGCCCCAGAGGTCGATGCCGCCATGCTCGTAGAAGCGCTCGTCCTCAACGTCGACGGTGCCCTGCAACACGTACGGGGACACTTGGTCCTTGGTGATGGACTTGCGGTTTTGCGTGTAGAAACTCGCAATGGTATTGCCGTTGCAGTCGACGATGTCGGTGGGCTCGCTCACCAGATACGCATTGGCATCGGTGTAGTCGGGCAGATCGGACAGCCAGCGGTTGACGTTGCCGATCATGCCGATGCCAAACGCTACGCCCGCGATAAGCAGAAAGCCCAAAAACGAGAGCAAGATCATGGGAAGGGCATGCGTCTTAGAGCGACCGCGCCCCTGTCGTTGGCGAGGACCCATATATTGACCTCCAGGTATGTCGTGCCAGGCGGCAGGTATGCTACCGGGCAGGATGGACATAAGTTATTACACGATAAACCAATCGGGGCATGCGGGGCCTCGTGTATGCTGGTTGGCAGCAATTTTCAGAGTGAAAGCACACCTTGGCAAGGAGTTTACCGATGGCGATTCGGCCGATGGAATCGAGCGGACAATGCGAAAGCGAGTTGGCGGCGGCTGAAGTGGCGCTGCCCGAACTGCTGGCGCCTGCTGGCGGACTTGACCAGATGCTCGCGGCGATTGCGGCGGGTGCCGATGCCGTCTATGCGGGGCTAGACGGGTTCAACGCTCGAGTGAGCGCGCATGGCTTTAGCGATGATGAGTTCGCGCGCGGTTGTGCCGTGGCCCATGCCCATGGCGTGCGTGTGTACGTGACGCTCAACGTGTTCGTGTTCGATGATGAGTTTGCCGACGCCGTGGCGTTGGGGGCGCATGCGCATGCGTTGGGCGCCGATGCGTTGATCGTGGCCGATGCCGGGCTGGCCTGTGCGCTTCGTGCGGCGATTCCGGGGGTCGAGATTCACCTGTCCACTCAGGCGGGCGCTCATAGCGAGGGTGCCGTGCAGTTGGCTGCCAAGGAGTTGGGCGTTGAGCGCGTGACGACTGCGCGCGAGCTGAGCGTGGCAGAGATTGAGACGCTTTGCGCTACTGGCGTGCCCATCGAGGTGTTCTGTCACGGCGCTATTTGCATTGGATACTCGGGTGCGTGTGAGTTTTCGGCCCTGAGGCGCGGACGGTCGGCGATGCGCGGTGATTGCACGCAACCGTGCCGTCTGTCCTATGACTTGGTGGACGAGGAGGGGCAGAGTGTTGTCGCTGTCGAAGGGGATCGCCTGCTTTGTCCGCGTGACTATCTGGGCATCGCGCATCTGCCCGAGCTTGTTGCCGCCGGCGTGGCATCGCTCAAGATCGAGGGGCGCATGAAGAATCCCGACTACGTCTTTAACGTGGTGAGGGTGTGGCGTCGGGCGCTCAATATGCTTCGCGACGGCACATGGGATGCCGATGCGGTGCCGGCGCTTGAGCGCGAGCTGGGAAGGTCGTTCAACCGCGGCTTTACCGATGCGTATCTGCGGGGTCGTTCGGGCGCCGAGCTCATGAGCTTTGAGCGCGCGATCAACCAGGGCGTGCGCGTGGGCCACTTGGTGGCGGTGGGTCACGAAGAGGTGACGGTTGAGCTTGATGCCGCCGTGGCGGCGGGCGATACGCTCGAGATCCGATTTTACCCGGGTGCCGACGCGCGTCCCGATGTGCCCAAGCGCTGGCCACAGGTGCCTTGCCCCGTGGATGCCGCTGCGGGAGAGCGCATCGTCGTGCATTGCAAACGCAAGGTGGACGCGGGCTGTGAGGTCTATCTGATTCGCAGTGCCGGCGTGCTGGGGCAGACGGCAACGGTGTTGGAGCGCATGCGGGTCGAGGCAGATGCGGTCGCGCCTGCTGAGCGGTCCGTTGAGGTGCTGCCGTTTGAGGGCGTTCTGGCAGATGGCGACGTGCCGACGGAGTTGGTGGAGCCGGCAGAGCCGGCAAAGCATGAGGCTTTTGCTCGTATGGTCTTTGCCTGGGAGCTGATGGATTTGGATCCGCGCGATGAGTGGGATCTGTCCGATGCGACGGTGGTGCTCGACGAAGTGTGCCGCGCAGGCGATGCCGAGCGGGCTCGAGCGCTTATGCAACGTGCCGGGCGCGTCGTCTGCCGCAATCTGGGACAGGTGGCGATGGCCCGCGAGCTGGGCACGACGTTTGACGTGGCGGCGCCGGTGTTCTGCGCCAATCGGGCCACGC
>CABUUD010000054.1 GCA_902494585.1 uncultured Collinsella sp.
CGCATCCTAAGGATCTGCTGCCCGAGACCATTGATGCTATGGCCGAGACACCCGCCGTCATGCCGCAGCTTCACTTGGCCGTTCAGTCGGGCTCCACGCGCATTCTTAAAGAGATGAATCGTCGTTATACGCGCGAGGATTATCTGGGCCTGGTCGATCGTATTCGTAACCGTATGCCCGATATTGCGCTTTCGACCGACATCATCGTGGGCTTCCCGGGCGAGACTGAGGAAGACTTTGAGCAGACGCTCTCGCTTGCCGAGACGGTGCGCTATGCCCAGGCCTACACGTTTATTTACTCTAAGCGCGCCGGTACCCCGGCAGCTGAGATTTATGATCCCACCCCGCATGAGGTTATCCTTGAGCGCTTTAACCGTTTGGTCAAGGTTATCGAGACGACGGCCCACGAGTATAACCAGGGCGAGCTTCACACCGTGGTGCCTGCGCTCATTGAGGGCACGAGCAAGAAGAATGACGCTGTCCTTCTGGGCAAGAGTCCCAAGAACCAGACGGTGCATGCGCCGATTCCTGCTGGCTATAGCATCGATCAGCTCATCGGTAAAATCGTCGACGTCGATGTTGATGTCGCCAAGACGTGGTATCTGTCTGGCTCCGTCGTGGGCGAGCCTCGCTAATGATTTCTCCCGGTGCAAGCCTTTCTGCCGTAGCGATTGTCGGTCCGACGGCGGTCGGAAAAAGCGATGTTGCCGACCGCCTGGCTGCTCGTCTATCGTCCGAGGTGTTGTCGTGCGATGCGATGCAAATCTATCGCGGCATGGACATCGGTACGGCCAAGATGATGCCCGAGGAGTGCTCGGCACCTCTGCGCCTCATCGATATCGTTGATCCGGGCGTCGCGTATTCCGCCGCGCTCTACCAGTCGGACGCTCGAGCGCATATCGAGCGTCTGCTTGGTGAGCAGCGTCTTCCGGTCTTTTGCGGCGGTACGGGCTTGTATCTCAAGGCCGCTCTCGATGAAATGGATTTTCCTTCGGGAGAACTCGAGGACGAACGCCGCGCGGGATATCAGGAGCTTGCCGAGCGCATTGGCGAGGAAGCATTGCATGCCCTGCTTGCCGAGCGAGACCCCGAATCTGCTGCCGTGATTCATCCCCATAACGTGCGTCGTGTGATTCGTGCTCTCGAGATGCACGATGACGGCGTGTCATATGCCCAGCAGAAGTCGAAATTCAGTGTTCCGCGCGAGCGTTATCACGCCTTGTGGTTTGGTCTGACTCGTAGCCGTGAAGTGCTCTATGAGCGCATTAACCTACGTGTCGACCTTATGTTTGAGCAGGGACTGGTTGATGAGGTCCGTGGCCTTATGGACCAGGGCCTGGGCGATGCACTGACGTCGATGCAGGCAATCGGTTACAAAGAGATTATTGATGCCTTGCGTGGCGCTATTACCATGGATGAGGCCCGTGAGCTTATCAAGATGCGTTCACGTCGCTATGCCAAGCGCCAGCTATCCTGGTTTAAGCGTGACGATCGCATCGTGTGGTTCGATATGGATGAGTTTACGATCGATGAGGTCGTTGATGATATTTACCATCGCATCGAGGCTGCCTAATGGCTCGTTTCCCTTTGGTCCCCACGGCGCCTGAACCCGAGCGCGCCATCTTGGTTGGTGTTGAGTGGCGCGATAACGCCTGGCCGCTCGACCGTTCGCTCGACGAGCTCGAGCGCTTGGCTCACACTGCTGGAGCCCAATGCGTGGCACGTTTGTCGCAGCGCCTGGTCAAGCCCTATCCCAAATCGTTTATCGGCTCCGGAAAGGTCGAGGAGCTGTGCGGTTTGGTGCATCGCATGGATGCGGATGTTGTTATCTTCGACGATGACCTGACGCCCTCGCAGCAGTCCTATCTTGAGAAAGCTGTGGGCGAACCGGTCAAGATTATTGACCGTACGGCATTGATTTTGGATATCTTTGGCCTGCATGCCCAGACTCGTGAGGGCCGCTTGCAGGTGCAGCTGGCACAGTTGCAGTATCTGCTGCCTCGTCTGCGAGGTATGTGGAGCCATCTTGCTAAGGAACAGACGCGTGGCGGTATTGGCTCGCGCTTTGGCCAGGGCGAAAGCCAGCTCGAGGTCGACCGTCGCCTAATTCGTAATAAGATCGCAGCTCTTCGACGCGAACTGAAACAGGTTGAACAACGTCGTGATGTGCAATCGAAAAGCCGTATTGAATCGCCGGCGTTTCGCGTGGCGTTGGCTGGCTACACCAATGCCGGCAAGTCGACGTTGCTTAATCGATTGACGGGATCCACGGTACTTTCGCAGGATAAGCTGTTTGCCACGCTCGATCCTACGACGCGCTCGTACCGTTTGCCCGGTGGCCGTGGCATGACGATCACCGATACCGTCGGCTTTATTCAAAAGCTGCCCCATGGCCTGGTCGATGCGTTTAAATCTACGCTTTCCGAGGTGCTCGGCGCCGATTTGATTCTTAAAGTTGTAGACGCTTCCGATGAGGATTATGAGCGTCAGCTCGAGGCGGTTGATCGTGTCCTTGACGAGATTGGTGCCGGTGAGCGCCTGACGCTTACTGTGTTCAATAAAATTGATCTGCTCGATAGCGTCGACCGCTTGAGCTTCCGCCGGCGCTATCCCGAGGCGGTGCTGTTCTCGGCTCAGACGGGTGAGGGTCTTGATGACTTAGTCGACCGCATCGCTCGTGAAGCGGCCGCTACAGACGTGTTGCTCTCGGCCGATATCCCGTATCGAGAGGGCGCTTTAATCACGCTCGTGCACGAACAGGGAACCCTCCTGCACGAGGAATATCTTGAGGGCGGCGTTCGTATTGTGGCAAAGCTGCCGGTCCGTATCGCACCACGTCTTGAGCGTTACCGAACGGAATAAATCAGCTCCAGTACGCCCAATATAACGGGCTGATGAAGCAGATAGAACGGTAGTGCATGGCGTCCGAGGCTTGCGAGCACGGGGATGGGATTCTCATAGGCCCATGCTGGCGCTTCACTGTTTGCTTTTTGTGCCGTGCGGGCGGCAAAGAAGCCTGCGAGGTACATAAAGAAGAAGGGTATGAGCGGATAGTAATCACCGGAGACAAAGTCTGGACCTGGGAAACCCAGCCAAGCTAGATAGGGGATAGGGTAGACCGCTTTAGGAATGCTCCAGGTACAGGCAAAGAGTATGAGGCAAATCGTTATACCCCATGCTGCCGGCACCCTATCGAGAACCGGGCGCGCGAGTGCAACAATGGCAGTGCACGCCGCCATGCAGAAAATGATGCCGAAGTTCACCGAGTCATCGACTGAGACGAGCGTCGTTGCAATCCATACGACCAAAGCGGCAGCGGCATATTTGGTGGCACGCTTAATGTTGTTGCGTGAGAGGGTGCACATCCAGCCGGCAATAAACAAAAATACCCAACTGATGCTGGCACGCCAGACGTCCTGGAAGATGGTCTGGGTAAACCAGGGCATCTTAAAACCATATAGGTAGGCAAGGTCGTAGCAGGTATGAAATCCCGCCATCGACAGCATGGTAAATCCGCGAATGGTATCAAAGACCGTGATGCGTTTTTGCATTACGAAAACCGGCGCATCAAACCGACGACCTTACCCAGAATCGTGGGATTTGTCGCGTAGATAGGCTCCATGGTGTCGTTTTCGGGCTGCAGGCGAACGCGCCCCTGCTCCTTGTAGAACGTTTTGACTGTTGCGGCGCCATCGATCATGGCCACGACAATCTCACCATTCATGGCGCTCTTCTGCTCGCGAACGATGATGTAGTCGCCGTTATAGATACCAACGTTAATCATCGAATTGCCGTGGACCTCGAGGATAAAGGACCCCTGGTCCGTTGCGATCTCGGTCGGGATGGTAAAGGTGTCCTCGATATTCTGCTCGGCAAGGATGGGAATCCCCGCGGCGACGCGGCCCACGAGAGGTAGTGATACGGTGCCGCGGGGTGCCGTGGGTTCATCGGACTTTGAGATGGAGACGGAAGATCCGTCCTCGTCAAAGAGTTCGAGAGCGCGAGGCTTGGTGGCATCACGCTTGAGCAGACCGCGTGCTTCGAGCGCGGAGAGATGCGCATGTACGGTGCTAGGGGAGGAAAGGCCCACGGCCGAAGCCATCTCGCGCACACTGGGCGGATAGCCCTTCTCCTGCTGATATTCCTTGATGAAGTCGTAAATTTGCTGCTGACGCTTGGTAATTTTGCGAGCCATCAGGGATTCCTCTCTACCCATACCAAACAAATGTTCTATTTTTGCTTGACAGGAACAACTGTTCGAAGATAATAATAACCGAACACTCGTTCCCGCGCTAGGCTTTTTTGTCCCCGCGGCTTGATAAAACAGTTCTCGTCAAAACAAACGAGAGGAGAACAGAATGAACGCAGCTAATATGGTCCAGGGAAACCTCGCTCTTAAGCTTGAGGCGCCTGCTTCGCCTGCCTTTACGGTCGTGAAGGGCGGACGCTCTCATTTTCAGGCCGTGGCCACTAAACCCGTTCGCACCCAGCGTGCGTCCGTTGCTTTGGCTCCTGTTGCCCTGAAGGCCTCGACGATTGTTTCTATTGCTGTAGCGTTCACCCTGTTCTTCGTGCTCGCCACGTCAGTTTTTTCTGCTCGTCAAGCAGCATATGCCGATTCCGTAGCCAACGTTACCTACGAGACGGTTCGCGTGCAGTCGGGTGACTCCCTGTGGTCGCTTGCCCAGGAGCATCCCATCGATGGTCTTTCCACGCAGGAGACTTCCGACATGATTCGTAGCGTCAATCACCTCGATCGCGGCTCTCTTGATGCTGGTGCAGTTCTGAAAGTTCCGGCTCGTTCGTAAGATTTCGGTTCGGTCGCATGGTACCCTTGTTATCGTTTAGGAGGAGGTACCATGCGCTGTCCCAAATGCGGCAAGGCACATACCCGCGTTGTCGATTCCCGTATGCAGGAATCGAACAACACTATCAAGCGTCGCCGCGAGTGTTGTTCTTGCAATTATCGTTTTACGACGTTCGAGCGCTGCGAAGACCCCATCGAGGTCATCAAATCCGACGGGTCAAAGCAGCGGTTCGATCGCAACAAGCTGCTGGTCGGCCTGATGCGCGCCACGATTAAGCGCGATATCGATACGAAAAAGCTCAACGAGATTATCGATGATATCGAGGTGGAGTTACGTTCGCGTACGCTGACGGCTGTTACGTCCCACGAACTGGGCGATATGGTGCTCAAGCGCCTGGCCAAGATCGACAAGGTGGCCTACATTCGCTTTGCCTCGGTCTATCGCGATTTCAAAGACGTCGATGAGTTTTTGCAAGAGCTCGACAAGCTAAGGTGATTTCATGTCCAACATTACCGTTAACATTAAGCGTCTCGATCCCTCGGTCGAGCTTCCCAAATACGCTCATCCTACAGATGCCGGTCTTGACCTTCGCGCCAACGAAGGCTGCACCCTCAAACCCTTTGAGCGTCGTTTGGTCTCCACTGGCTTGGTCATTGCGTTGCCCGATGGCTACGCCGGCTTTGTCCAGCCCCGTAGCGGCCTAGCTATTAAGCAGGGCCTGTCTATAGTCAACACGCCTGGTCTCATCGACGCCCACTATCGAGGAGAACTTAAAGTCATCCTCATCAATCTGGATTCCACCAACAATATCCAGATCAACAAAGGCGACCGCATCGCCCAACTCGTCATCCAAGAAGTCCCCACGGTCAATCTCGTAGAGGTAGACGAACTAGACAAAACCGACCGAGGAGCTGGCGGTTTCGGTTCTAGCGGCGTCGCTTAATCATATTCAACATGTAGTGTTGGCCTCTCGCCCGGAGCCCACACATTCTCGCGGGGCGCTCGTATTTCTCCCGCCCGCCTCTCACACATATCATTCCATGCTCAAACATTCTCGCTTCGCAGGGCGCATGGACCCCGCTTTCGCCTGAGCCCCATACATATCATCCCGTGCTCAAACATTCTCGCTGCGCTGCGAAACTGCGCGCGGGACGATATGTATGGGGCTCAGGCGAAAGGGCTAAATGCTTGAGATAAAAAATCTTTCTAGTTAGCCGATGCTACAAAGGAACAATCCCTTTGTAGCATCGGCTAACTATTATCAGATTATTTGGTTCCACCTTCGCAGCTTCTACTGGGGCGAACCCGCTGTAGTTGCTAGTACGTAAACGTAGCTGCTCGGCGGGAGCCGCCCATATATCGTTCCACGCGCAGTTTCGCAGCGCAGCGAGAATGTTTGAGCATGGAATGATATATGGGCGGCTCCCGCCGAGCAGCGGACTTTCGTCTACCTGATATGCGCAGGTTTTTCGCCCCAGTAGAAGCGGCAGAAGGCTCGTTTACGTTTTTGGGGCTTGCCTGCAAGCTCCATGGTTGCGATGGCTATGTCCTCGGCTGCGCGTGGACGGCGCAGCACTTCGCCGTTAATGAGTAGTGCCTTGAGCGACTCGGGATGATCGTGGAGATGGCGCAACGTCACGATGAGCTCTCGTGCCGTGGTGACGTGCATGCTGGCGCCCATGCCGGTGAGCATGGTGGTGTTGGCCTTTTCCTGGCCATAGGACTTGCCCAGCAGAATCATTGGTAGGTGTGCGCACAGGCATTCGGTAACAGTGAGTCCGCCCGATTTGAGAATTGCCAGGTCGCAGCCGTGCATGAGCGCTGCCATGTCATCGACATAGTCAAGAACCGTGACGTTCTCGAGTTTCATGGCATCGAAGAGTGTTTTGAGACGGGTGGCATATTCGGCGTCCCTGCCCGGCAAAAAGACGAAGTGCATGTCCTCGAAGCTGCGCAGGAAGGGGAGGGTGCGGTCCATCTCCGCCCGAAAGCGAACGTACGGTTGAGGCAAACTGGCGCCAGCCATCACCAGCACAACGAGCTTGTCTGTGGGGAGATTGAACTTCTCGAGTTCTTCCTCGCGGTTGTAGTCCGTATCAAACCCGGCGCGAATGGGGATGCCCGTAATGCGGATCTTTGCCTCGGGAACTTTACGGGGTCGGAGCGTTTCGGCCATAAACTCGTTTGCCACACAGAAGAGGTCGGTGTCCTTATGGGGCCACCAACCCTCGACCTCGTAATCGGTCGGTACGCAAATGACGGGATAGTCGATGCCCGTAATGACGCGCGCGCCGACGGCGACGTTGGCTGCCGTGATATGTGTGGCTACCACGGCAATGGGCCTGCGAGATCGAACGTATTCGTTAAATGCGGGGAACATGATGCGCGACCATGCCGTGCCACCGCCCCAAAGCAGGTGTCCGGTAAGGGTATAACGCCAGGTCAAGTCATAGATTGGGCGCGTGGCGCCGGTAAACGAGGCGGCCGTTTTGTTGCCGTCGAATTTTATGCGTCCAAAATCAAGGATATCGAGCACTTCAATCTCAACATCCTCTGGGATGCCATTGGTGCCGCGGATGAGGTCGAATGCCTGCGCAATCGCATTTGCGGCGGCCTTGTGGCCCGAGCCGACCGAGGCGTGCACGATAGTCACGAGAGGTTTTTGCTGAGCCAAGAGCGTGGTTTGTTCCGATTGGGGAGTGCTGTGCGTGAGCAGGGGAGCGTCGTCGCTCGTCTGCGTCTGATCCATCGATATCTCCCCTTCATCTTTGTTTCACAGAGAATCATTGTAGTGCATGAGTGTCACGTTCGCATAAATTTGGGTATGAGCGCAAAGAACGCCAATCTTTCGACAGGAGGTCTCTTCATGACTACTCATCAGCCGATCGATGTTGCGATTATCGGCGGCGGGCCTGCGGGCTATGCTGCAGCCATTTACGCGGCGCGCGCCAACCTAACGACGACCGTGATTGAGCAAGGTATGTCGGGAGGACAGATCGCCACAACCAATGAGGTCGAGAACTATCCGGGCATTCCGCTCTTGAGTGGCGCCGAACTCGGCGAGCGGTTTCAGCAACATGCAGAGGGCCTGGGGGCACAGGTTGCATGGAGCATGGTTACGGGTATCGATTACGATGCGGATGCAGCGCTGTTTACGGTGCATCACGATATGGGCGATACGCTGGCCTCGAGCGTTATCGCTTGCATGGGTGCCACGCCGCGATCTGCTGGTTTTGTTGGCGAGGATACGTATCGCGGTCGTGGCGTTTCGTATTGCGCGACGTGCGATGGCATGTTCTTTCGCGGTAAACAGGTTTTTGTCATCGGTGGCGGTAATGCTGCCTGCGAGGAAGCCCTGTTCTTGTCAGAAATCGCCAGCCGCGTGACCATCGTCTTGCGCCGCGATCAGTTCCGTGCCCCCGATGGCGTGGTTCAAAAGGTTCTCGCAAAAGATAATATTTCAGTTAGGTACCAAACTAGTATCGTTGAACTATCGGGCGAGGCCATGCCCACGACTATCACCTTCAAGGAAAACGCTACCGGTGAAACCTATTCTGAGTCCTTTGATCCTGGTTCGTTTGGCATATTTGTCTTTGCTGGCACGCAGCCCCATACCGAGCTTGTAGAGCATCTGGTGGATCTGGCGCCCGACGGCGGTATTGTGACCGACGAATCGATGGCCACCCGCACGCCTGGCTTATTTGCTGCCGGCGATATCCGTTCCAAGCGTTTACGCCAAGTTGTGACCGCCGTTTCGGACGGAGCCATAGCTGCTACCAGCGCATACGCTTTCCTACACGGATAAGTACGATAATATATCTTATGTAAGGTTGTTATCTTCAAACAAAGTGGTTGGGCAGTGCATCAATGTGCTGTCAAACCACTTTTACTTAGCGGCTATGTGATATGCAAAACTAGATGACCTAGAATACAATATAGATAACGAACGGAGGATCCTTATGAACCACGTCAAACATGTTATCCCGATGTCCGATACATCGGTCAGCATTAAGCCGGAGGATATTCAGCCGACGGTGCTGCCGGATGCATTTATTCAGTCCGATATGGTGGGTAAGCTCAACGCTTTGAGCCTGCCACGCTATGACCAGCTGCCCAACGTAACGCTCTATCGCGATCAGGTTATTGAATATGTTGCGCTGTGGATGGAGCCGCTTTCGATTTGCGTAGAGCAGCCCGTTATCACACCATCGATGATCAATAACTACGTGAAGGTCGGTCTCGTTCCTGCTCCGGTTAAAAAGCAGTATGGCCGTGAGCAGATTGCGCGTCTCATCGCCATTTGTATCTTTAAGCAGGTGCTGCCCATCGCTGCGGTTCAGGCACTCTTTAATATTCAGCGCTTGAGTTACGACGCTCCGACTGCTTTCGATTATGTAGTCGATCAACTTGAGGCATCGATTCGTGCGGCGTTTTCCGTCGAGCAGACTCCCGTGCCCGATACCGCCCATCAGGTCACGCGCGAGTCGCTGCTCGTGCGCAGTGCGGTATCGTCCTTCGTTTCGAAGGCATACCTGATGAGCTACCTTAAGTTTAATGGGTTTAATAGCTAATCGAGGCATAAGACGGGCGGGATAAAGAGCCATTGGCCCCTTATCCCGCCCGTGCGTTTGTCTAGTTGGAAATTATCGGCCCGAAGCCACGCCCATGCCGTAGCCGATGATGAGGCCGTGCATCTCGGCATAGTATGAATCTAGCCCGTTACAGGGCATGATGATAGTCTTGGAGCCTGGCCAGCGCTCCGCAATTCGGCTGGCAAGTGCCTGGGCGCCTACCTCATTCTCGACGTGGTCGATAACGACCTCGCCGCCAGTAAAGCCTTCGGCCTCCATGGTGTCGACAATCTTGGTGAGCATCTTCTTTTCGCCGCGGGTGTGACCAACGAGTTCAATTTTGCCCGCTTCGCTCGCCGTGCCCAAAATGCGGATATTGAGCTTGTTAGCAATAACGCCGGCCGCCTTAGGGATACGTCCGGCCTTCGCAAGGTTTTCGTAATTGCACAAACTAAAGAGGATCTTGCTGTTCTGCTCCAAGCTATCGAAATAGGCGCAGGCGTCCTCAAAGGAGGTATCTGGGTTGCTTGCAAGATAGCGGTCGAACAGCAGGAAGATCAAATCCATTTTGCCACCTGCGGCTCGCGAGTTAACCAAATGAATCTGACGGTCCGGCTCCTCGGCAAGCACCATGTCACGTGCGGTGGCCGCGGCATTGTAGCTTCCCGAGACTCCCTCGGAGATGGGCATGCAAATCGTCTTGTCGGCAAGCCTAAAGAGTTCGGCCCACTCCCCTACGCTTGGACAGGCGCTCGAAGAAGCGCTCGACTCCGCCTGCACGGTGCAATTGAGCTCGTGAACATCGAGCGAGAGGTCGTCGACATATTCGCGCTCCCCCACTCGGATCTTAAGGGGTGCAAATGCAAAGGTGGTATGAGGTGTGGTTGGCTGCCAATCGCGAAGATTGCAGCTCGAATCGGAGATAAGCGCCCAGCTCATTGAGGGTCCTTTCTATTTGTTCCCCAACAATTATAGCCATCTTTTTGATTGATTGGACGGCTATCTAGTTTTGAATACTAGATAGCCGTACTGATCTTATGGCAAACGGTTGGGGCAAATAGAATTGGCCTCGTGATTCAAGATCGCGAGGCCCACGTTCATTCGCTGTAGTAAAAAATTAGTAGCGTACAAAGATGTAATTGTTGTTCATGCCGGCGGCAACGGAGCTGATGATAACACCCGTGCTGTAGTCGGAAGCATGAATCATCTGGCCGTTACCAATGTAGATGCCGGTGTGGTAAGAGTTAACCACGACATCACCAGGCTGGGGATCGGACACGCGGGTCCAGCCCATGAAGGTGCCCGTGGTGCCAAGACGGCAATAACGACCGGTGAGGCAGTAGCTCACAAAGCCGGAGCAGTCAAAGCTGTTCGGCCCAATGCCGCCCCAAGAATAAGCACAACCGAGCTTGCTGTAGGCGCGCGAAACAACGGTACCACCGTCAACGGACTGGCTCGGTGCGGAAGGCGTCGGAGCCGGAGCGGGCGTCACGGGCTGCGGCGTGGGGGCAGGAGCGGGCGCAGGCGCAGGCGTATTGCCGCCACCATTGTTGGTCGTGCCGCCACCATTATTGGTGTTCTCGGTCGTACCGGCGGTGTCGTTGCTCACCGTGGCCTTTTCGGCGGTGCTGGCATTGATGCCAGCCTGAAGCGCGGCGTTGGCCTCGGCCTCGGCGGCAAGCTCGGCCTGCAGCTGTGAATCCAGGGAGTTCACGACACTCTGGGCCTCAGCTTGCTGGGCATTGAGCTCGTCAACCTTCTTCTGCGTCGCGGCGACGTTCTTCTCCTGCTCCGTCTGCTTATCGGTGAGCTGCTGCTTAAGGTCCTTGACATCCTGAATGGTCTGGGCCTGCTTGTCGGAAACCTTGCCGTAGTAGAACAGACGGTTGAGCATGTCGCCCAGATCGTCGACGCCCGTCAGAACCTGAAGGAGACTCAGACCGCCGGTCTTGTACTCACCGGCAACGTAGCTCGAAAGCTTTGCCTGGCCCTCGGCAATCTCTTGCTGCTTTTGCGTGATCTCGCCTGCAGTCTGATCAAGCTCCTGCGTCTGTGCGGAGAGTTCTTCATGAATTTGCTGGGTTTGCGTGCCGATCTGCTCGAGTTTGGTACGAGCAGCGGCAAGGTCGGATGCGGTATCAGCATAGGCCGGAGCCGCGAGGCCCAGGCCCAAAACACAAGCGAGGGTTGCCGTAGCAGCGCAGCGTGCCATGTTTTTGTGCGTGTTTGCTGTGCGCATGTAGCTTCCTTTCCAGTAACTAAGGGTAA
>CABUUD010000055.1 GCA_902494585.1 uncultured Collinsella sp.
TGGCGCCCGGTTCGCTCGAGCACATAGAGCACGGCTCCGACAATGGCCAACAGGGTGCCGACTAAGCCGATACCGCCACCGATGCCCATAAGCAGGGCACCGGCAAATGCCAGAATGCCCGTAACGGCAAACGCCATCCTGCTCGGCGCGGGAGCATTAAACTCCTGCACCTCGGGATCAAAGCCGTGGTTGCGGAAAATTTGAGCGATATCTTCGGCAGCCAAGCGCTCTTCTTCGCTGCACGCCGGCGTGATGCCAGTGTTCTGCAACAGGTGGTTAATATAGTTCTGGGTGTTCGCCATATGCGCTCCACATCCATAATCCGACAAATAGGCCCAATGTATGCACATTAGAACCGTATATAGTCGAAAGTATACCCCGAGCGGGCGCAAACGGCCGAATTCTGGGCATCTTAACGCCCCAAGCGGACAAGGATATAGCCTAATCTCCATATCGGACTAAAATCATGGCATCAAACACCTTCCCATGCGAGGATTCTATGACGGCAAGCGATACAACCGTAACGAATAAAAAGGGGGTGCCGGAACCCGGTTTCGACAAGACCGCCCAGCGCATCCTCAATCTGTTCTTTGTCCTCAACAGCTCTCCCGAGCCATTGACCACAGAGCAAATTGTCCTGGATTCCGATCTTGGCTATGGGTCGGGCAATATCGACTCGGACAAGCGCAAGTTTCGCCGCGATCGCGAAAAACTCCTCGAACGCGGAATCACGATCAAGGAAGTTCGCGCAGCAGGCGCCCAAGAAACCGAAGAAAGCGCGTGGACCATCGATCGCGAGCACACGTTTGCGGCCGGTGGCCTCATCACCGCAGACGACGCGGACATCTTGCTCGACGCTATCGACCAGACCCTTGCGACCGGTTCGGCCGCGTTTGCCACGCCGCTTGCAGACATACGCTCCAAGATCGCCTACCTCACCGGCGCATCGACCGCAGAAGAGCCTCCCGCCCGTCGCTTACCCGCCGTCGATGCGGTGTGGAGCGCTTTCGCCGAACGCTGCGCACTGCGCTTTTTGTATCAAAACGGGCACGGGGAGCAAAAAGAGCGCACCGTCTGCGTATACGGCATGTTTGAGCACGAGGGTGTGGCGTATTTTTGCGGACTCGACAACGCCACCGATGAAATCAGGACGTTTCGCTGCGACCGTATCGTTCGCGCATGGCGCCCCTCGAAGGCCTACTCCATCCCCGCCGACTTTAACCTGAACGATCGCCTGTTCTTTGAGTTTGATTTTGCCGATTGCAAGCCCGTTATGGCGACCTTTTCGTTTGCCCCGCAAGCCCAGGCCGACATGGTCAGCGGCCTAACGCGCGGTCGCGGGGAGCTCACGCACACCGAAGAGGGTTGGACCTGGACCGTCGGCGTGCGCGACCTTAATGCCGCTGCCTCGTTTTGTATGGAGCACGCCATGGACGGCATGAGACCCGTTGCCCCCGATGCACTTAAACTGGCGTGGAACCACCTCATCGAAAGGACGGTGCACGAGCATGCCCGCGCGTAAACTCACCAGCGAGCAAAGGCTCTCGCGTGCGATTGACATCATGGAGGCCCTCTACGCTGCCGGTGAGACCGGTATGACACGAGGGGATATCTGCAGCCGTTTTGATATCACGGGTGCGGCGCTCGACGAAATTATCGATATCGTCTCGACCCTCGCTGACCGTGAGTCGGGCGCACGCATCATCTGCGAACGCCACGGCGAGTGCATCATCCTGACAGGCGATGCGGGGCGTGTGCTGCCCTTGCGCCTAAGTGCCGCCGAAGGTGCCGTGCTCAACCACGAACTCGAATCGATGGGAATCGGCTCTCGGGCAGCAGAGCGTATCCGACACGCCCTCCTACCCGAGAAACTCGGCTACAACCAGCGCGTCGTCGATACCGTTGCCCGAGGATCGCACTGGCAACAGCTGAACTGCGCGATTCAAGACGGCGTTCGATGCCGCATCATCTACCGTTCGATGGACGACACACGGCCGCGTGAGCGTCTCATCGACCCCCTGCGCATCGCGACGCATGGCGACCAAACATATCTGATTGCCTGGGATGTCGAAGTTGATGCGCAGCGCTCCTACCGCATGGACAAAATCGAAGGCCTTGCCCTTACCGACGATTCTGTGGAGCGCCACACATCCGCGTCCACGTCCCTCCACGAATCCCTTTCCCAAGCGGAGCAGAGCGCAAAACTCCTCATGCCGCTCGACATGGCAGAGCGCCTAGACTGGGCCGGCATCATGTCGATTGAGCCAAACGGGGCAGACATGGCGACGGTGACCGTGCGTTATGGGTCAGAGCACTGGCTGTTCTGCCAGGTAATCGCAGCGGGCGGAGCCATCCGCATACTGGATGACCCCGCCCAGGCATTGCGTCTATGCGATATGGCGAAGAGCCTGACCTGCCCGCTTTAACGGCGTCGCTCGTGGCGTGCACGCCACAGCTGCAAATAATGACCGATCTGTGCCGACTCGATACGCTGGTAGGAAGTCGTGGGCAGCGACGTCAAGAACTTCTTGCCGTAGCCCTTTGTCACCAAGCGCGGATCTGCCAAGATGAGCACACCGCAATCGGTTGACGAGCGGATGAGACGGCCGGCGGCTTGCTTGACTTCGAGCACCGCCTCGGGCAGCGAGTAGCGCGCCCAGGCGCGGTCTTCGCGCAGGTTGCGCTCACACGAAAGAGGATCCGTGGGGCTCGAGAACGGCAGCTTGGGGATAATGACGCAGCGCAGCGTCTCGCCGCTGGCGTCAAAGCCCTCCCAAAAGGCCTTGAGCGCAAAGAGCGATGAGGTCGGCTCGTTGATAAACCGATCGCGCAGACGGCGCGGGGACGAGTTGCGCTGTTGGCAATTGAGCTCCAGACCCGCTCGCGCCAATTTGGGCTCGACACGGGCATACAGGTCCTCCATATCGCGCCTGTTGGTGAAGAGCGTGAGCACCGATCCACCCATGGCGAGATGGGCATCGACCAGCACGCACTCGAGCGCCGAGAGATAGCGCTCGCGATCGCGCGGATCGGGAATGTCCCCCGCCACGACCACGGCCATATTCGAGTCAAAGTCATAGCTCGAATCCAGGTGCAGCGATGAGGATGTCGACGCACCGATGCGATCGAGGCCGACAGCATGGTTGAAATGCTCAAAGCTCTTGGACACCGTCATGGTCGCCGAAGCGAAGATGGCCGTGTGCACTTCGGGCAGCCACTCGTTCGCCAAGGCCTCGCCGATATCGATGCGCTCGGCGGTCATAGACTCCCCGCCCGCACGCAGCCGACGGTTAACCTGCAGCGAGTACACATAGTGCTCGTCCGTACCCTCAATGATGAGCTTGAGATTCTCGGCCAGCTCGTGCAGACGGCGCGAAATGTCGCCTAGGTCGACAACGACCTCGGGCTTATCGGCGGCGACGGTCTGCACCAGCGCGTCTACGCTTTTATCCGCCTGGTCCAGCGCATCAATTGCGGTATGGGCCGACTGCAAAAAATCGTGCCAGTCATCCGACTCGCGCAGCTCGGGGCCAATCCACAGATTCGCGTTATCGTAGCTCCCACGGGCGCGACGGCCGAGCTCGCGCACACCATCGAACACATCGGCAATCGCCATGCTCGCGCGGGCAACCGTCGACGTCGCTTTGGCGGTGAGTCCCAGGTAGAGCGTGGAGCCCTCGGAAGTGGCCAAATCACGGGAAACCTGACTCAGCGCGCCGGCACTCGACCCACCCAAGCGCTCAAACAGCACGCGCGACTCATCTGCCGAAACCACGCGCGCCCATTGGCGACGGGCCTCGCGCTCGATGGAATGGGCCTCGTCGACCACCCAGTGACGAATCGGGGGCAAAATCCTCCCCTCGGCGGCCACGTTGCGGAACAACAGAGAATGGTTGGTGACCACCACGTCGGCATGTGCCGCACGACGGCGCGCCCCGTGGACCAGGCATTTGTCAGGGAAGAACGGACACAGACGACGAGCACACTCGCGCGAAGCCGTCGTAAAGTCGGGACGGTTGACGCTGCGCCAGCGAATGCCGAGTGAATCGAGGTCGCCATCGGCAGATTGGCACACATACGCCATGATCACCGCAACCGCCGTGAGCGTGTCAGCAGGATCGCGCTTGGTGGTGATCTCAGCCTGACCACGGCTCATGCGCTCGAGCTTGCGCAGACACGGATAGTGGTCATAGCCCTTGAGTGCACAAAACGACAGGCCCCCGTCCAGCTGCTCGGCGAGCTTTGGTAGCTCATGGTACATAAGCTGGTCGGCAAGATTATTCGATTTGGTCGCAATGCCGACGGTAATGTTGTTTCGGCGGGCGGCCTCGGCGAAGGGCACGAGATAGGCCATCGACTTACCGACGCCCGTGCCCGCCTCGATCACGCGATGGGTGCCCGTGACCAGCGCATCGCGAACCTCAACCGCCATCGCGATCTGCTCGTCGCGCGGCTCATAGGTGGGGTACATGCGATTGACCAGGCCGCCGGGGGCGTAATCTGCCTCGATCTCTTCACGACTCGGCATCTTAAGGACCGGCAGCTCGTCCGCATCAACGCGATCGTCTGCGCGATCGGCCTTGAGCACATCGGCACGAGCGGCGCTGAGCGAAAATATCGAACCCGGGTTCTGTCCAGCCAAAAAAGAAAAAATGGGGCGATATGACCAAGGCACGTCCGCGTGCATGTCCGCCAAGCGCGCCATAAGGCCCGAAGGCAGGTCGGTAAGTGCGACCAACAGCACGCGCCACACACCGCACAGGGCATCAACGTCGGCGTTCGCACGGTGCGATACTGAATCGCACCCAAACAAGTCGGCCATAAAAGACAGCTTGTGCGAGGCCAGGCGCGGAAGTGCGATGCGCGACAGTGCCAGCGAATCGATCCAGATGTCGCTGACGTTGACACCGCCCTTGACCGACTCGATAAACGACCGGTCAAACGTGGCGTTATGCGCGATAACAGGACAGCCGCCCACAAAGTCGGCGAGTGCCGCGACGGCCTCGACGGCCGACGGAGCATCTGCCACATCGGCGTTCGTAATGCTCGTGAGCTCGGTAATCTCTGCAGGAATCAGCTGCTTGGGATGCACGAACGTATCAAAGCGGTCAATGACCTCGCGGCCCGAAAGGCGGGCCGCGGAAATCTCAATTAACTCATTGTCCTGCACCGAAAGACCCGTGGTCTCGGTATCGAGGACGATTACGTCCTCCTCGATGAGGCCAAACGATTGCGTCTTAGCGCGCTCGGCGAGCGTGGCGTAAGAATCGATGACGAACTGCGGCGTTCCAGGAGATACGGCGTCCTCGATTAGCATGCAACGCCCGCCCGGCGGAGACCCATACGGATCAGGCTGTCGCACACCTGCGGGAACGTCATGTCGTCGGTATGGCGAATCTCATCGGGATACAGCGACGTATCGGTCATGCCGGGAATGGTGTTGGTCTCGAGAATGACAGGGCCGTCCTCGCTCACGATAAAATCGCTGCGCGAAACGCCCAGACAGCCGAGGGCCTTATGGGCCGCACAGGCAAGTTCCTGGGCACGCGCATAGTTTTCGGGCGAAATCTGCGCCGGAATGCGGTGGATGTCTGTGGGGTCGACGTACTTTACATCCAGGTCGTAGAACTCGCAGTCCTCAGGCTTGCGAATCTCCACAATCGGCAGCGCGCGCACGTCGTCCTCGCCGTACACGCCCACAGTGATCTCGGTTCCCTCGATGCACTTTTCGACCAGCACTTTATCGCCGTACTCAAAAGCCTTGGCGATTGCCGCCGGCAGCTCTGAGGGCTCGTGAACGAGCGAAATGCCGTAGCTGGAGCCGTTGACTGCGGGCTTTACAAAGCACCGCTCGCCACAAATCTCGACGATACGATCGATATCGACCTCGTCGCCCGCCTCAAGCGCCAGGCCGGGGGCAATGGGGATGCCCGCCCTGGCATACAGAAGTTTTGAAACCTCTTTATCGGCGCCACATGCGCTGGCGAGCACGCCTGACGCCGTGTAAGGAATACCCAGCGTCTCCATGGCCCCCTGCATGGCGCCATCCTCACCGCCGGCGCCGTGCATGGCGATAAATGCCACGTCGAAGCCACCGGTCGCCATAGTCACCATAAAGTCATCGGCGGCGGCGTCGAGCAGCTCCACCGAGGTGTAGCCGGCCTCCTTCAGTGCCACCACGACATTCTTTCCAGAATTGAGCGAAATCTCGCGTTCGGCGGAATGGCCGCCCGCCAAGACCGCTACGTGCATGTTCTCTAGGCTTTTACCCGGCATGGGCAGACTCCTCCTCTATAATTCCTGCAGCTGATACCATATTGTAGCGATACCCTCTACGTTTCCCCAAAATCGAAAGGCTTCCATGAATCCCAGGACTAAATCTCAAGACATTCGCGACTTGAGCCAAAACGATATTCGCGAACTTGTCGCCGAACTCGGCCAACCCGCTTTTCGCGCAAAGCAGCTCATCGAATGGGTTTTTGAGAAGAACGTTTGTTCGTTTGATGACATGACCAACCTTCCCAAGGCCTTCCGCGAGCAGCTGAAGGAAGCATTTGCCTTCGACACGCCGACCGAGCTCGCCAAGCAGGTGTCTAAGGATGGCTCTCGTAAATACCTACTCGAGTACCACGACGGCATCTCCGTCGAGACCGTCGGCATGCCTCGTCGCAACAAGCTGTCTGTCTGTGTATCCACCCAAGCCGGCTGTGGCATGGGCTGCGCTTTTTGCGCTACCGGTCTGAACGGCCTCAAGCGCTCGCTGACCGCTCAGGAGATCGTTGACCAGGTACTCCACGTTTCCAACGACTTTGGCGAGCGCGCGACGAGCGTAGTTTTCATGGGCCAGGGTGAGCCTTTCGCCAACTATGACGAGGTCCTCAAGGCGCTGCGTATTCTTAATGACCCTGACGGTATCGGTATCGGAGCGCGCCATCTCACCGTCTCCACCAGCGGCGTCATTCCTGGTATTCGCAAGTTTACCGACATTCCCGAGCAGTTCACGCTCGCCGTCTCGCTGCACTCTGCCATTCAGTCCACGCGCAATAAGCTCATGCCGGGCGTTAAGAAGTACACGCTTTTGCGCCTTCACGAGGCCCTTCAGCTCTACACCGAAAAGACCGGCCGCCGTCCGACATACGAATACGCCATGATCGAGGGCGTCAATGACACCAACCCCGAGATGCAGGCGCTCTGCGACTTCTGCGAGGGCACGCTGTGCCACGTCAACCTGATCCAGCTCAACGATATCGAGGGCAGTCCTCTCAAACCGTCACCGATTCATAAGGTTGAAGACCTTCAGCGTCGTCTTGAGTCCCGTGGCATTGAGACCACGATCCGTAACTCTCGCGGCAACGATATCGACGCTGCTTGCGGCCAACTCAAGCAGCGCTTCAAGGTTCAGAAGAACGCGTAGGGGAGACCAACCTAAACGTTTCATGTGAAACATCGAACAGCCCCGGTTGCTTAATTGCAACCGGGGCTGTTTCATATCTATCGCTAATTCGCATCGAGCGATTGTTCAACAGCTTTTTCAAAAGAAATAAGGGGTCCTTGTTCTGGCGTTCAGACAAGGACCCCTTAAAAAAGGCTAGTAATTGTTAGGTACCTAAAAGCCTACATTTTCCCATTGATGGTTAACCCAATCTTGATTAATCTTGGGATTCTTAGTTACCTGAGCTGTACGCATAGCGACATCCTCAGTCATAACATCCATTTTCTTTTTGGACGTATCGACGATATCTTGCGCTCCGCGAAGCAGACGACCACGCAATTCATCGTCTGTTGCGATCTTAAATCCCGCAAACGCACCAACCGCTACAGTTGCAGCCAAAGCAAGAGCAGTCAGAACTTTATTCTTCATCCTGATCTCCCTGGTCAAATTGAATCATCTCGCCAAGAATGCGAGAGAGTTCTTCCTCATCCTTAAACTCGATCTCGATTTTATTCTTGCCGCGCGAGCTCTTGACGCGAACGTTCGTGTTAAACACCTGACGCAGAACGCGTGCAGCCTTCTTAAAAGACTGAGGCGTTGCTGGACGTGGTGTCTTAGGCGTCTCTCCGGCAGAAAACAATGGAGCAAGATTTTCTGTCGCACGGACAGACAACCCCTCTGCAACAACCTTCTCAGCCAGCTTAATACGTGCATCTTCATACGGAACCGCAAGAATTGCACGAGCATGACCAGCAGTCAGTTTCCCTTCGAAGATCATCTGCTGAACTACCTCTGGAAGGTCAAGCAGGCGCAAAGAATTGGTAATTGCAGAGCGAGACTTGCTGACAGCCTTTGATAAGGCTTCCTGAGTCATACCACTCGCATCGATGAGCTGTCGATATCCTTTAGCCTCTTCGACTGGATTTAAGTCAGAACGCTGAAGGTTTTCAATCAGCGCGAGTGCAAGCATCTCCTCATCATCAACGTCTTTAATGATGACGGGGAGCTCTTCAAGGCCAGCAAGCTTTGAAGCCTGATAACGGCGTTCACCCGCAATAATTTCATAGCCATTACCGTGCTTGCGCACAAGAAGAGGCTGCAGAACACCATGCTCTTGGATTGACTCACTCAACTCGCGAAGCTCAGTCTCGTTGAAATGAATTCGTGGCTGATTTGGGTTCGGAACGATATCTTCGATTGGAAGCTTAGTTTCCGAAGCGGCATTTGATGCTGACGCTGCGGATCCACCAGTCTCATATTCAGCTTCTGAGACCAGCGCATTGAGTCCACGACCCAAGCCACCACGCTTCTTAGGACTAGGCACGCTTAATCACCTCTTTAGCAAGGTTCATATACGCCTTTGCGCCCTTGTTCTGTGGCGCATAGGTAATTACCGGCTCACCAAATGACGGTGCTTCTGAAATTTTAACCGTACGTGGAATCAAGGTCTTGAATGCCTTGTCGCCAAAATATGATTGAACCTCTTCCACAACCTGGTTCGAAAGCGATGTGCGCGAATCGTACATAGTCATAAGCACGCCATAAGTATCAAGGCTCTTATTAAGGCGTGTTTTAACCATCTTCATCGATTCAAGCAGCTTTGTAACACCTTCGAGTGCGTAATATTCGCACTGAATAGGAATCAAAACACTATCCGCAGCTGTTAACGCATTAATGGTTAGCAAACCAAGCGATGGCGGACAGTCAATAAATATAAAATCAAACTCATCCTGAACAGGCTCAAGTAGATCCTTTAAGCGAGTTTCACGGGCAATCGCACTGACAAGTTCGATTTCCGCACCTGCAAGCTGGATAGTTGCCGGGATTACAAATACCTTATTGCAATTTGTATCAAGAACGAGCGATTCCGCCGGAACATCGTTCAGCAATGCATCATAGATGCAGTGATCGAGTTCTTCTTTTTCGATTCCAAAACCACTCGTACTATTACCCTGCGGGTCAAAATCGACAATTAATGTCTTTCGGCCCAGTTCACCCAACGCTGCTGCAAGATTTACAGCCGTGGTGGACTTACCTACGCCGCCTTTTTGGTTGATGATAGCAATGACACGCGTGTCTTTTGCACTCTTAGAACGCTTAACGTCGCGAAATCCCACGGTCCCTCCTGGTGTATTTAAAGCTGTTGAATGGAGGATGTTTCACGTGAAACAATCCGATTCGACATCGATTGTTATGTTTCACATGAAACATAACAATCGACACCATCCATTATGTTTCACGTGAAACATCTAGGCAAGCGGATTCTTTTTTGCCATGCCATTAGCACGAGGAAGAGAAACCGAGGCATGACGAGTCTTTTTAAGGATAATAAATTCACGGTGACCCAGACCATTCGGCAAATCAAGGTCGTCCGTCATAAGCGTGATAAAGCCGCATATCTTTGCAGCAGCAATACCAGATTGAAGCTCTTCATCAGATGGATTCCCCTTCGTAATAACAAAGAGACCACCATCTTTTAGAAAAGGAGAAGCATATTCAACGAGAACCGGTAATGGTGCGAGCGCACGGGCGGTCACAACTGCAAATTGCTTCTTATGGGATCGAGCATATTCCTCAAGACGATCGTGAACGGCATAAGCATGCTTGAGTCTAAGCGCACTAACAAAGGAGTTAACAGCATCTACTTTCTTGCCAACGGAATCGATATAGGTAGCCTTTCGCCCACTTGCAATAGTCAACGGAATACCTGGAAATCCAGCACCGGTACCCATATCAAGCAAAGCACCTTCAGGAGCTTTATCAATATAGGGCAGTAAAACAAGTGAGTCCAGAATATGAAGGACGGCTGCATCATCAACATTCAGGATGCGCGTTAGATTAGTAGTCTTATTGGCCTCCAGAACAAGATCAAGATGCTTGATACAGACACGAAGGCTCTCGTCGGAGACCTTCAAAGAATAGTCTTTGCGATACGAAATAAGACGGCCCAGCATTTGGCTTGCCTGCTCATCAGTTAAAACAAACAAGACGACTCCTTTCTGACAAAAATCAGTGTATCGAGAACTTTTGACAAAAAAAGGGGACGTGGAAACCACGTCCCCTTAGCATAGACTCGAGAAGATTATCGAGCAACAATCACAACATGGCGATCGGGATCAGAGCCCTCAGAATGCGTGTCGACAGCATCGTTACCACGAAGGGCAATATGAACCAGTCGACGTTCGTAGGCATTCATAGGCGGCAAGGAAACACTTTTATGAGTGCGAATAGCGCGCTCGGCAGCGGACTGGGCCATAGAAGCAACCTTGTCCTGTCGACGGCTCTTATAACCTTCGACGTCGACGACGACCGGATACCTAAAGCCAAGCTTGCGACTCACCAACAGGGAGAACATAACTTGAAGAGCATCGAGGGTACGTCCATGACGGCCAATGAGAACAGCAAGATCAGGAGCAGTTACGTCCAGGATCAACTCGCCCTCGTCACCCTCATACTCATCGATGGGTGAGTTCGCCGCATCGAAGTGCGAAAGGATGGAACGCAGAATGGAAATAGCCACATCGGCAATGGTGTCGAGCTCCTCATCGGTCAGCTCTTCACCAGCCTTGTAACGCTGTGCAATCTCGGGATAATCGCCCGCGACCCGCGGGGCAACCTCCTCAAGCATATCCTCGACGATCTCTTCAGACATAACGAACTCCAAAAGTTAGGTACCTAAATAAGAATACTATCCCACTACTTCTTCTTGTGCGGGCGCGGCTTCTTCTCGCGACGAGTAACCTCGACCTGCAGCGGAGCGTTCTTAAGACGCTCTTCCTCATCGGCCTTGGCCTTATCGATAACCTTCTGCGTCACGAAGATCTGCTGGACAACCTGCCAGGCGGAAGACACGTCGTAGTACAACAGAACGCCGACGGGCAGGCTCCAACCCATCCAAAGCATCATGACGGTCATGACAACGGCCATCATGCGCATGCTCTGGGCCTGCTGACCAGTCTGATTGCGTGACATATACAGCTGCGGAATCAGGGTCAAGACAGCGAACAGAATCAGGCAAACCAGCGCAGGCAGCGCAACCATAA
>CABUUD010000056.1 GCA_902494585.1 uncultured Collinsella sp.
CATGAATGCGGCGTGGCCGCCACGGTTGGATTAGACACTCACCATTGTCGGCCTAATCCGCGGTCTTTCATGCAGCAGGGGCTCTCAATGTTTTTATGTCCTGCTCATATCGTCTGTGCGAACGGCTACGACGCGACCACGCCGGGCAACCACGACTGGAGCTACGGCGCGGACAAGCTCCGTACCATGACCGGCTACAGCACCACCGGCACGCCCTTCGCCATGCTCTGCGCAAACGCGAAGTCTACGAGCGGCGTATGGAGCTCGAGCATCACCAAGACGCTCAATCGCACTTGGAAGGACGGCGAGGGCAGCCCCACGTTTAACTACAAGATTAAGGTCGGCGTCGTCGGAGCCATGGATGAGTCGCTGGGCTCCTCGCTACGCGCGGACCTGGTCGCGGGCACGTCGTTCTCGGGTGCGGCGGACGCCATCAATGCCGAGGCCAAGCGACTGCGCGAGGATGAGGGCTGCAACGTTATCGTCTGCATCGCGCACACGCTCAACGCCAAGACCTTTGCCGCAAAGCTCGTTGGGGTCGATACACTGGTCGCGGGCCACGAGCACATCAACTTAGACGAAAACGTGACGGGGGCCGACGGCAAGCCGGTCCGCGTCGTCGAGGCAGGCAGCGCCTTTGCCGAGGTTGGTCTGCTTTCCATTCCCTATGAGTACGACACCAGGGGTACCGAAACCACCAACGACGACATGGTGACGGTCTCCGCAGGCGACAGCGACGAGAAGCTCTACACCGCCAAGGACGTCGACGACCTTTTGGCAGACCCTAACAACCAGAACATCCTTGACGAGGTTCGCAACAACAAAATCAAGCCACTCGACGATGCCTTTGAAAGCGAATCGAACAAGGTGCTCGGCACATCCTCCACCAACTATTTCTACGGCGAGGACGCCGCGGGTACGCATGGCTGGGAGATGGTGCGCACTACCGATTTGCGTCCCAGCAAGGAAGGCGATACCACCAAGGCCCAGACCATCGGCCACGTGATTTGCGGCTCCTATCTTTCCCTGACGGGCGCGGACCCTGGCCTGACGAGCGCGGACCTTGCTATTGAGAACGCTGGCGGCATCCGCGGCGGCATCGCGGCGGGAAACGTGACCGCCGGCGACGTCATCGCCATCTCGCCCTACGGCAACACCTTGGAGACCTGGACCATGACCGGCGCGGACTTCCTCGCAGCGCTTGAGCACTCGTTGGAAATTAGCGACAAATGCAATGACAGCTACGAACTTCAGCAAGCCTACGTCGCAGCCGGCCACACCGAGCAGGAAGCCCAAGACATGTACAAGTGGCCCGACGACTCCGGCAGCGTTCTTTCCTTTGGCGGCATCAACGTAACAATCGACTGGACGCAGTCTGAAGGCAAGCGCATCGTGAGTGCCACGCTCACCAAAGACGGCAGCACGCTCGACCCCGCCAAGACCTATACCGTCGCCACCAACAACTACATCATCACCAACACGACCGACTTCCCCACCTTCGCAAACGCCAAGAAGCTCACCGAGTGGGGTACGTGCGAGGCAGCGCTGAGGGCACTGATCGGGCAGGACGACTGGGAGCACAAGGTGGCCTCGCTCGCGGGCACCATCAGCTTTAGCTCCGCTGAGAGCCCCGCACCCCATCCGACCCCAACGCCTGAGCCCTCACCCAAACCCGGCACGACGACCACGCAGATCACCACCAAGAAGACGGCCAGTAAGCTTGCCGCAACGGGAGACCGTACGCCGACCGTGGTCGGCGCATGCCTTATCGGCGGCATCGTCATCATCGTTCTCGGCATTATCTGGAAGCGCCGCCGCTAAGCTACACCGCCGGGCCTTGCAGCCCCGCCGTACAAACCTTATATCGAGCGCAAAAGCCCGTCCGAATGTGATCGGACGGGCTTTTGGTGGGTATCATGGTTGGACGATCATGAGGAGGTTTTCCCAACATGGAATTGTTTGAACCGATTCTTCATTTCTTTGAACAACGGTGGGTCCACAACATCATCTGGGCCGGCATCTTGGTAATAGGCACCGCCATCGCCACCAAGGTCGTATCCAAGACCCTGCGCCACCTGCTCAACCGCGACGACAACCCGCTTCCGGCATCGAGTATCTTCATCAACATTGCGCGCGCCGTCATCTGGATGATCGGCGGCAGCTTTATCCTCGACAACTGCTTTGGCATTAACGCAAACGCCCTCGTCGCCGCTCTTGGCGTCGGCGGCATCGCCATCTCGCTCGGCTTTCAGGACACGCTCTCAAACCTTATCGGCGGCATGCAGGTAACCTTTATGGGCATCATCAAGCCCGGCGACAATATCGAAGTCGGTGGCGTGTCGGGCGTGGTCCAGGACATCACCTGGCGTCATACGACCATCGAGGACGCCTGCGGGCAGACCATCATCGTCCCCAACTCAAATATCTCCAAGAACACGCTCGTGCATCTCATGCCCTTTGGGCGTGTGGCTGTGCCCGTTGCCGTAAAGGACACATCCAAGTGGGCCTCGCTCGACGCGCTGGCAGACGAGCTGACCAGCGCCACCAAGGCCGCCGTGCTTCCCATCTCGAGCTTTGACAAGGAGCCCTACGTGCTCTTTAGCGAGATCGGCGACTTTGGCATTAAGGGCAAGATCATCTTTATCGTCAGCGACGACAGCACCACTTTCACGGCGGCCGACGCCTGCATTCGCGCCATCGCCCCCATCATCGCCTAAACCACCACAAAGGGGACAGGCACCTTTGTGGTGGTTTTCATTCGTGGTACCATAGTTCATATAGTTGTTTAAACGACTAAGGGAGCAAAACTATGGAAGAGGCCTATCGTCAAGCACGCAAGCGCGGCGAGCAAGGACGTCGACGCGCCATTAGTCAAAGCGAGCATCCATACCTCACGGACCTCGATAGCTTGGTTGCCCAGCTCCCCTTAGGCCAGCGAGAGAATGTCGGTCTGAGAGACATTCCGCTCGAAATGGTCGTCGGCACGGTTACCAAGGGCCGTCAGTCGGCCTTTTCATGCAACTTTATGCCCTTGCTGCCGTTTAGCACGGAGTTCGCCCGCAAGTGGTCCAACCTCTACGACATCCAGGTGACCGAGGGCTATCGCGATCCCGTCATCGTCACCGAGTTCATGCATCGGTTTTACGTCCAAGAGGGCAACAAGCGCGTCAGTGTCCTCAAATTCCTGGACGCCCCGACGGTTTCGGCCAAGGTCACCCGTCTCTACCCCGGCACATGGGATTCCGTCGAAAGCCGCCTGTACGGTGAGTTCTGCGCGTTTTGGCGCGTCTGCCCCCTATACGAGATCGAGTTCTCGCGCGAGGGAAGCTACGAGACGCTCGCCAAGATGCTCGGTCAGGACCTTATCGAAAAATGGCCGCAGAAAAAGGTCGACTACCTGCGCCACACCTTCCTGCTCTTTAAGCGCGCCTACCTTCGCGCGGGTGGCTACCACCTGGACATTACGCCCGCCGACGCCATGCTCGTCTACCTCAATGTGTACAACCAGGACCGCCTGCTGGATACGCCGACGGATATCGTCGTAAACCGCCTGTGTAAGATTTGGCGTGAGCTGGTCATTGCCGGCAAAAATAACGAGGACAAGGTCGATCTTGTCGAAGCACCGAGCGTCGATGAGGAAGAGTCGACCGCCAAGTCCACCTCCGGCGTGCTCAACTTCTTTATGGGCAAGACCGTCTATTCGGCGGACAATCCCCTGCGCATCGCCTTTATCCATGAGTTCCCCTGTGCGACGTCGAGCTGGGACAGCCTGCACGACCAAGGGCGTCAGTATCTCGATAAGCACTTTGGCGGTATCGTGCGCACCGAGGCGTTTGAGGACTGCCACGATCCGGACGTGTTCTACGCCGCCGTGGAAACGGCTGTCAAACATGGAGACAGCGTCATCTTCTCGACCTCGCACCGCCTGATGGAATACACGCTCAGGGCTGCCGTTGAGTATCCCCAGGTTCGGTTCCTCAACTGCTCTATCGGCCTTCCCCATCAAAGCGTCCGTTCGTACTTTGGCAAGATGTACGAGGCCAAGTTCCTCCTGGGCGCCCTTGCCGCCAGCATGGCGGACAATCACCGCATCGGTTACCACGCGTCGGTCTTCGCCTCGGGCGCACTCAGCGAGATCAACGCCTTTGCGATTGGAGCTTCGCTACTCGACCCCCGTGCGCAAATTATCCTGACCTGGGGCGATGTGCCCGCCGGTGGCCTTGCCGAGGCCATGTGCCACGAAGGCGTGAGCGTCATGACCGGCGCCGACATGTCCAAGTCGCTGGAGGACCCCACGGCCTACGGACTCCACCGCCTGATCGATGGCAAGGTCGTCGGCATCGCCATGCCGGTATGGAACTGGCGCCGATACTACGAGCTTATCGTGCGAAGTCTGCTGCATGGCACCTGGGACGAGACCAGTGACGACAGCCGGGTCCGCGCCGTCAACTACTGGTATGGCATGAGCTCGGGCGTTATCGACATTCGCTACGCTCCGGGCCTGCCCTATCAGACGCGCAAACTGGTGCAGCTGCTCCGCAATGGCATCGTCGAGGGCTCCATCAATCCATTTGGCGGCGAGCTTCACAGTCAGGACGGCGTGGTGCAGATCGAGGGATTCCCTCCACTGCCGAGCACGCAGATCGTCGAAATGGACTGGCTGGCTGACAACGTAGTGGGCACCATTCCGCAGCTCGAAAATGAGCCGGGAGTCCGCGCCCTATGAAGATCCTTGCCATAGCCGATACCGAAGAACGATGCCTTTGGGAGTGCTTTCGTAAGGAACGCTTTGAGGGCGTCGACCTGATTTTGTCCGCTGGCGATCTGGACCCGGACTATCTTGAGTTTTTGGTTACGGTCATCAACAGACCGCTCATCTACGTGCGCGGCAATCACGATGACCGTTACGCACGTCATGCACCGGGCGGATGTATCTGCGTGGAAGACAGCGTGTACGTGTATCGCGGCGTCCGCATTGCGGGGCTTGGCGGCTCCATGCGCTACCGAGATGGCGCCAACATGTACACCGAACGCGAGATGGCCAAGCGCGTGCGCAAGCTGTCTCGTAAAGTGAGGATGGTCGGTGGCTGCGACATCTTGCTCACCCATGCGCCCGCCGCCGGCGTGGGCGATCTGGACGATCTACCGCATCGAGGATTCGAATGCTTTAACACAGCACTCGAGTCCTGGAATCCCGACTACATGGTGCACGGGCATGTGCACCAATGCTATGGTCGCGACTTTCAACGTGAGCGTCAGCACGCATGCGGGGCAACGATCATCAACGCCTGCGGCTATACGCAGTTTGAGCTGGACGAAGCGCGCTACCCCATCCGTGGCTGGCAGGCAGCCTGGCTCAATTCGCAAACCATGCGTCGCGAACTCAAGCGCCACGAGGCTATCGAGTCCTCAACCGCTAGAACACCCTGGTAACCACCTTAAAGGGGGCACTGTCCCCTTTAAGGTGGTTTTGACGCGATAGCAAGAAACCCGGTCCTGCACGAGACAGAACCGGGTTTCTTTAGCAATGCTTGCTTTGCTCAGGCAGTAACTAAAAGTTACTCAGCCAGGAAGTCGCGCTGGATAGCGGGATCAACCTTGATGCCAGGGCCCATGGTGGAAGACACGGAGATGGACTTAACGTACTTGCCCTTAGCAGAAGAGGGCTTGACGCGCAGGATCTCGGTGTACAGGGCAGCGTAGTTCTCGACGAGCTGCTGCTCGGAGAAGGACTTTTTGCCCAGGGGCACGTGGCAGATGCCGTAGCGGTCGGCGCGATACTCAACGCGGCCGGCCTTGAGCTCGGAGACCATCTTGGCGACGTCCATGGTCACAGTGCCGAGCTTAGGGTTCGGCATGAGGCCACGGGGACCAAGGATCTTACCGATGCGGCCAACCTTGGCCATCATGTTCGGCGTAGCGATAGCGGCGTCGAAGTTGATCTCGCCCTTCTGGATCTGGGCGACGAGCTCGTCGGAACCGATGATGTCGGCGCCGGCAGCCTCGGCCTCGCGGGCCTTCTCGCCCTCGGCGAAGACGGCAACACGAATGGTCTTGCCAGTGCCGTGGGGCAGGGAGATGGAGCCGCGGATGTTCTGGTCGGCCTTACGAGTATCGACGCCCAGACGGAAGTGGGCCTCGACGGTCTCGTCGAACTTGGCGGTGTCGAGCTCCTTGATGAGCTTGGCAGCCTGAAGGGGGGTGTAGAGCGTGGCGCGGTCGATCTTCTCGGCAGCGGCGTTATAGCTCTTACCATGCTTAGCCATGTGCATTACCTCCTGTGGTTAAACGGGCGCGAGCCCTCCCACATCGTATCGTGTGCCCTATTGCACACATTTAACGGGCGCCCCGGTTGGAGCACCCGTCATTACCAAAAGAAATCGCTACTCAGCGATGGTGACGCCCATGGAACGGGCGGTACCGGCGATGATCTTCTTGGCGGCGTCAATGTCGTTGGCATTGAGGTCCGGCATCTTGATCTCGGCGATCTTGGTGAGCTGCTCCTGGGAGAGCTGACCAACCTTGTCGGCCTGGGGCTTAGCGGAACCAGACTTGAGGTTCAGCTCCTTCTTGATGAGGTGAGCCGCCGGCGGGGTCTTGGTGATGAAGGAGAAGGACTTATCCTCGAAGACAGTGATCTCAACGGGGATGATGTCACCCTTCTTGTCCTGCGTCTCGGCGTTAAAGGCCTGGCAGAACTGCATGATGTTCACGCCAGCTGCGCCCAGGGCGGGGCCGACGGGAGGAGCGGGGTTAGCTGCACCAGCAGGAATCTGGAGCTTAATGACGTTGGCAACCTTCTTCTCAGCCATGGTCATTCCTTTCGAATCACGAGTGTGAAGTACTTGCTATATCGTAAGCACGCACGTGTTAGAAGCACTCCTGAGATGAGCAGTCACAGAAGAAGCACGCTCGCGCGAACGGACGAAAACTTAAGCGATGACAGCAACCTGGTTAAAGTCGAGCTCGACCGGCGTCTCACGGCCAAAGATCATCAGGGTGACCTTCAGCTTGCCTGCCTCGGTGTTAACCTCGGAGACCTTGCCATCAAAGTCGGTAAGCGGGCCATCGGTGACACGGACGGACGTGCCGACCTCAATATCAACCGAGGTGCGCTTGGGCGAATCGCCCTTACCGGGACGACGAGTCATCTTATTGTACTCGTCGCGGGAAAGCGGAGCGGGCTTGCCATTGCCGCCCAGGAAACCGGTGACACCGGGCGTGTTGCGAACACACGTCCACGCATCGTCATCCATCTCCATGCGAACCAGGACATAACCCGGGAAAATCTTGGAATCCTTGGTCTCGCGCTTGCCACCCTCTTTGATCTCGGTGACGCGCTCCATAGGAATCTCGATATCAAAGATACGGTCCTGCATGCCCATGGTCTCGATGCGATGCTCGAGATCGGACTTAACGCGGTTCTCGTATCCAGAGTAAGTGTGAACGACGTACCAACGCTTAGACATGGTTTAGCCCCTCAATCCAGAGAACAGAGCAAGAGCCTCGCCAAAGCCAGCATCGAGCAGAGCGATGACGACGCCGACGACGATCAGAGAAGCGCAAACGACGACCGAGTAGTTCACGAGCTCCTTCTTATCGGGCCACGTGACACGCTTCATCTCGGACTTCACCGAAGCGAAATACTTCTTGGTGCGGGCGAAGAAACCAGGCTTCTCATTCTTCTTGGACTTCGCAGCCTTCTCGTTCTTCTTGGCAACGGCCTTCTTGGCCTCAACCTTGGAGTTGGCGGCAGCGTTGTTGGCAGGTACCGGCTGCTGAGCCTTCTTCTTGTTCTTCTTGTTAGCCATTTGGGGTACCTCCGCGCAATGCGCTTATACATGAGTAAACCGTAAGCCCCCAATTGGGAGCTTACGGAATAATGACTGGCACGCCAGGAAGGACTCGAACCCTCAACACTCGGTTTTGGAGACCGATGCTCTACCAATTGAACTACTGGCGTATGTGACTAGAGACTAGCGAGTCTCTTTGTGCAGCGTGTGGTGACGGCACCAGGGGCAATACTTCTTGATCTCCATACGATCAGGCATGTTCGACTTGTTCTTGGTGGTCGTATAGTTGCGGCGCTTGCACTCAGTGCACGCAAGAGTAACTAGAGTACGCATTTATCCTGAACCTTTCATTTCCGCCCCGTACGGGCACGAGTTGGTACTTTATCAGCTCTACGTAAGTGCTGTCAATGAAAACCTCGAATCAATTGGTTCTCGCTGGATCCATTCATATTTGGAACACATCAATGAAGCCAGCGAGATCTAATCGATCCCTCACGCTCGGCTTAAGAGCGAGCGAAGCGCAATCGGCAGGGAACAAGCCCCGCGTAGAAAAGAACCCGGCACCCTATAAGTGCCGGGTTCTCTAAGTCAGCTATATCAAAGAGCTAATTTACTCAATGATCGTGGAGACGATGCCCGAACCGACGGTGTGGCCACCCTCGCGGATAGCGAAGCGCAGGCCCTCCTCCATGGCGATCGGGTGAATGAGGTCGCCCTCGATGGTGATGTGGTCACCAGGCATAGCCATCTCGGTGCCCTCGGGCAGCTTGACCGTACCGGTAACGTCGGTGGTACGGAAGTAGAACTGAGGACGATAACCATCGAAGAACGGGGTGTGACGGCCGCCCTCCTCCTTGGTCAGAACGTAAATCTCACCGGTGAACTTGGTGTGCGGGGTAACCGAACCGGGCTTGCAGAGAACCTGGCCGCGCTCGATGTCCTCACGCTTGATGCCGCGGAGCAGCAGACCGACGTTGTCGCCAGCCTCGCAGAAGTCCATGGACTTACGGAACATCTCGATACCGGTAACGACGGTGTTCTGGGTATCCTTGATGCCGACGATCTCGACGGGCTCGTTGAGCTTGAGCTCACCGCGCTCGACACGGCCGGTAGCAACGGTACCACGGCCGGAGATGGTCATAACGTCCTCAACGGCCATCAGGAACGGGAGGTCGTTGTTACGAGCAGGCGTCGGGATGTACTCGTCGACGGCCTTCATGAGCTCGCGAATGGCGTCCATCCACTTGGCGTCGCCCTCGAGAGCGCCCAGAGCGGAACCACGGATGACGGGGATGTCGTCGCCGGGGAAATCGTACTCGGAGAGGAGCTCACGGGTCTCCATCTCGACGAGGTCGATGAGCTCGTCATCGTCGACCATGTCGCACTTGTTCAGGAAGACGACGATGTAGGGAACGCCGACCTGACGGGCGAGCAGGATGTGCTCGCGAGTCTGAGCCATGGGGCCGTCGGTAGCGGCGATGACCAGGATAGCGCCGTCCATCTGAGCAGCACCGGAGATCATGTTCTTGACGTAGTCAGCGTGGCCCGGGCAGTCAACGTGAGCGTAGTGACGGGCAGCAGTCTCGTACTCAACGTGGGAGACGGAGATCGTAATGCCGCGCTCGCGCTCCTCGGGAGCCTTGTCGATGTTCTCGAACGCAGTGAAGTCAGCCTTGCAGCCCTCGGTCTCAGAGAGAACCTTGGTGATGGCGGCGGTCAGCGTGGTCTTGCCGTGGTCGACGTGACCAATGGTGCCGATGTTAACATGCGGCTTAGTGCGCTCAAACTTCTCTTTGGCCATAAAGCCCTCCTCTTAACAGGTCGTCCCCGGACGGGACTTTGCCTTTATACCATAGTGGCCTCTCAACATACTATTGAGAAGCCACCGTGTTACCTATGGTAGCGGTGACTGGATTCGAACCAGTGACGCCACGGGTATGAACCGTGTGCTCTAACCAACTGAGCTACACCGCCGGATGGAGCCTGCAACCAGACTTGAACTGGTGACCTCTTCGTTACCAACGAAGTGCTCTACCGACTGAGCTATACAGGCACTTGACGGGTGGGAGCTATAGGATTCGAACCTATGTAGGCAGAGCCAACGGGTTTACAGCCCGTCCCCATTAACCACTCGGGCAAACTCCCAATCGTTCAAGTATCCGCAGGTTCTTTGGTCTTTTGGACCGCCGCCCCCGCGAACGAAAAAGATAATACGATGCAACCTTGGGAGCTGTCAACGAAAACCTCTAGATACACGGTGCCGGGCGTATCTATATGCCTTTGACCTGCAGTTTTGTTGAGTTTAGATATGAAGGACGGTGGATTTGGCTGCACTGGTGACATTTCCCAAGGGAACACTTTGGCACGGTAGAGTACGCCTACAGCATCGACCTTCGATAACGACCTTCTTGCACTATTACATAGGTCGCGATCGGACTTTTCCGGCACGAACGAGCGTGGATTTTCTCCCGTTTGAAATCGAGCGTGGATAATCTCCCTCTTTTAGCACGGCTTCGAACCCAAAGTGGCAGATTATCCACGCTCATTCACTAGGCGGGAGAACTATAGAGCCGCTACTACTCGGGCCAGACCAAAGTAGACCCATAGAGCGGCTCCCCCTTGGTGCAAGGGTAGCGACTCAAGTAACACGACGATAGCAAGTCGAAGAAATAGGTCATGGCGTATTTCGAATAAACGCCGAGTCGGTCAATTCCGTTTCCCGCATTTCCAAGACGATATACACGGTCAAAAGACCTCGATTTGTCATCGTTGCTAAACGCAGTAATTAGAATCTTCCTCCCCGAACGGCAATCAAGATACTCACGCGCCTGTGACGCAAATAGCCCGGAGACCGATACGAGAATTATCAATGACTGCGAAGCATCTCCCATGTTTTTCAATTCCGCGACGTTAGCCCCAGCAACTATGCGAACTATCTTGCCCGCATAAAACATTTCCTGCTGAAATCGTACGAGATTGGCGCTCACATTATTGGTGCACCAGATTTCAACGTTATTATGGCCATCAATTTCGTCGGCAAGGTGCTTAATAGCGATATCGGACACGCCGCTTTCAACCTCAGCGAACATCTCGATCATGCGAACGTCGAGTTCTGCCCTGTACTCCTCGTAGCCAAATTCCTCCTCTCGATGGCTTAAGTCGCTTGGAAAGACTGATTGAGTAAATGATTCTTTCAAATCGCTAAGAGACTGGTAGCCCAAACGATTGCAGAAACGACGAACAGCGGAACGGGTCACGAATGCATCGCGGGTTATTGCGGCAACATTGATTTCGCTCGAACGCCTAATGTGAGCGATGAGATATCGAGCGATGGCGGCATCGTTTGACCCAAACTCGCTGTTGATGATGGAGCTAATGCGATTGAGCACATCGAAGTCATTGCTATTCACGTGATTCCTCTTTCCGCTCTCCTCGAAATCATAGTTCATTTATTGAATCAAACAGCTTTGGTCGTTCTCCTATGATTCAAATCAGTTGACGTCATCTTTGTTAGCGTCGGAATAATTTAGCCAAATATAGTCGGCCGAGATTGACCAATCCCGGCCGACCCATTTTAGCCAACACGCCCGCATCTATGACTTTCCTATCGCATTCCTACATCCCCTC
>CABUUD010000057.1 GCA_902494585.1 uncultured Collinsella sp.
ATCAATTTCCAAAACCGCAGTGTCGATGTCCGCGTCGGATTGGGCGCGTTCGAGGAGCTGTCGCGCATGTTTGCCTCGGCTGTGGGCAAACCCAAGCGGGCGATGGTGGTTTGGAACAGCGCCACATCCGAGCGTTTTGGCGAGGTTGTCGAGCATGCGCTGGTCGACGCCGGTTTTGCCGTGTCTCCGCTTGTCCTCGAGGTTTCGCCTGCCGGTGCTACGCTGGCCGATGCCGATACCGTTTTTGGCGCCCTGTCGGCTAACGGCATTACCTGCGACGATCTCGTTGTCGCTGTCGGCGACGCGGCGACCTGCTCGGTCGTTTGCTGGTGTGCCAATCAGTGGTGCGGTCGCACCGAGTGCGCCTTGCTGCCGACGACGTTCGACGCCATGCTCACGGTCGCGACGACCATGAAGCCACTCGTCGCCTCGTCGGCGAATGCGCTTCCCGCTATCGCGTTCCGTCCCGAGCCGGGCTTGGTCGTGTGTGACCTCGACCTTGTTCGCGAAGCGGACCCCGAGGACCTCAAGCTCGGTTATGCGGTACTTGTTGGCACCATGCTTTCGAGCAGCAAGTCCCGTTGGAATCAGTTTACCGAGACCGTCCCCGAGATTCTCGCTGGCGAGGAAGTCGCGCTCGTCAATGCCGTTCAGTGGTCTCAGACTGCCCGCAAGGACGTACTGATGGCCACGAACCCGAGCGCCCGCCATGCGCTCGATTTTGGCAAGACGGGGGAGCGTACCCTGCGCGCCTGTTTGGGCGATGCCGCTTCGCAGGTCCCTGCCTACCAGCTGTTGTCCGAAGGTATGCGCTTTGAGGCGCGCCTAGCACATGATGCCTGCGACTTCGATATCGATTACGTCTTTGAGGTCGATGACTGCCTGGAGGACTTTGGTATCGAGGAGTTTGCCTTCGATCTGGAGCCCGCCGCATATATCGAGGAATTCCGCAGGCAGCAGTTTGTCCGCTCGAACCGCAGTATGTTGCCGCTGCCCGCGGCACTTGGCGCCATTCGTCTAACGAGCGTTGAGGACGAGGTTCTTGAGCGCCATGCTCACGCCTACTTGGCTTCTCGCAAAGAACTTCTCTAAGTTTTATTGACATCCATCGTCTTTCGTATCATGTTGAGGTGCGGGTTTTCATTCGGTTGCGGATCGCGTGCGAATCCGTCTTTCGATCGGGACCCGTCCCGCTTTTATGAGGACAACAAGAAAGGAATCTGCATGTCTGAGTTTGCTGCCGGTCCTGCCGGTCGTATCGAGCGCGTCCGTGCCCTGATGGCCGAGCGCGGCTACGACGCCATCGTCGTGCGCGACGAGGCCAATCTCCGTTGGCTCACGGGCGTGAAGGGCGTTTTCGATTACACCTTCGAGTTCCCTCACGCCGCGTTTATTACGGCCGATCAGTGCCTGTTCCACACCGACTCGCGCTATCTCAACAGTTTTGAGGAGAACACGCCCGCCGGCAGCCCCTGGGTCTACGACATGGACGAGGGCATCATCCCCGGCTGGGTCGCCGGCAAGATTGCGGCCAACAAATGCCGCGTCTGCGCCGTCGAGGATGACATGCAGATTAACTTCTACCAGGGTATTCAGCGTGGTCTGGAGGACCGCTCCGTTGCCTGCATGCTGCCGCTGATGCATGACGACATCCGCAAGATGCGTGCCATCAAGGATGCAGAGGAGATCGAGCTCATGCGCCACGCGCAGTCGATCACCGATGCCGCCTTCCAGCACATGCTCGGCTTTATTAAGCCCGGTATGACCGAGAAACAGGTCCGCAACGAGCTCGAGAACTTTATGTTCGCCAACGGCGCCGACAGTCTGGCCTTTGGCTCCATCGTCGCGAGCGGTCCCAACACCGCCAACCCGCATGCCGTCCCGAGCGACCGCGTGATCGAGAAGGGCGACTTTGTTCTCATGGATTACGGTGCGGGCTACTGCGACTACCGCTCCGACATGACGCGTACCGTCGTGATGGGCGAGCCCACCCAGGAGCAGCTCGACCTGTACGCGCTCGTGCGTCGCACCCATGAGGAGTGCGTCGCCGCCATCCATCCGGGCGTCGAGGGCAACGACATTTTCAAGCTTTCCAAGAAGATCATCGGCGATGCCGGCTATGGCGATTACTACAACCATGGTCTGGGCCACGGCGTGGGCATCGACATCCACGAGCTGCCTAACTTCAACCGCAGCAAGAATATCATCGAGGTCGGCTCGGTTATCACCATGGAGCCCGGCGTGTACCTGCCCGGCGTGGGCGGCGTGCGCCTGGAGGACTACGGCGTCGTCACCGAGAACGGCTATGAGCCCTTCACCAAGACCCCGCACGACCTGCATATTATCGATTGCTAAACCATCCATTTGGGTTTTTGGAGGCGGGGCGTCCGAATCGATTCGGGCGTCCCGCGTTCTCTTTTTATGCGCTCGCCGCAGCCGGCGTCTGCAAGTGTATAATTTCGCTCGTATGTAATTTGGACGCTTGTGCGTCTCGCCAATAACAAGAAAGGTCGCTATGCCTACTATCTCTACCGCCGACTTCAAGAACGGTCTCGGTCTCCGCATTAAGGACAAGGTCTACACCATTGTCGAGTTCCAGCACGTCAAGCCGGGCAAGGGCGGCGCTTTCGTGCGCTACAAGACCCGCGACATCAAGAGCGGCCGCGTCGTCGAGAACACCTGCAACGCCGGCACCAAGTTCGAGAGCGTCATGCTCACCACCCGTGAGTTCCAGTACCTCTACAACGACGGCGCCGACTACATCTTCATGGATAACGAGTCCTACGAGCAGGTTCCCGTTCCCGAGGATATGGTGGGCGAGAACGCCAAGTGGCTGCGCGAGAATGACACCTGCCAGCTGCTCTTCGCCGACGACGAGCTCATGGGCGTGACCCCGCCGATGTTCATCGAGACCACCATCGTCCAGACCGACCCGGGCTTCAAGGGCGATACCGTCCAGGGTTCCACCAAGCCCGCCACCATCGACACCGGCGCTGTCATCCAGGTCCCCATGTACCTCAACGAGGGCGAGGTCATTAAGGTTGACACCCGCGACGGCAAGTTCGTCTCCCGCGTCTAGCAACCAACTCTTCTAGGAGGACTCATGCCCCAGGAAATCAAGATTGACGGCATCGGCATTTCGCCCGATGTTCTGACCGCCATCGTCTCGCGCGCCGTCACGGATGTCGAGGGCATCGCCTCCGTGGGCGTCAAGGACCTTGCCACCAACCTTGTCTCCATGATGCTTTCGTCCAAGGCCCCGGCTTCCGAGCCGGCGGTCGAGGCCGAGGTCATCGGCGACAAGCTCGCGCTTACCGTGCGCGTCGTGGTGTTCTTTGGCTATCCGTTCAAGAAACTCGCCGAGGCCGTTCGCGCCGCCGTGGTTGCCGCCATCGACGCCCAGGTGGGCGTCGAGGTCGAGCGCGTTGACGTTTGCATCGACGGCCTCGTTTTCCCCAAGGAGTAACCTTTGAGCCTTAAGGTTTATCGCGGGCGTACGCTTGCCCGCAGTCAGGCGCTGCAGCTGCTGTTCCAGGCCGAGGCCACGGACAGCCCGCTCGAGTGCGTCCTCGAGGGCGATTTCCTGATCTCGAAGGGTCCCCTCGACCCCTATGCGCTGGAGCTGTGCCGCGGTGCCTACGAGCACATCGACCGCATCGACTGCGCCCTGCGCTCCGTCGCCAAGAACTGGGATCTTATGCGCATGCCCGGTGCCGACCGCAATCTGCTGCGCATCGCCGTCTATGAGATGCGCTTCCTCACCGACGAGGATGTCTCGGATGCCATCGTGATCAACGAGGCTGTCGAGCTTGCCAAGGCCTATGGCACCGACCAGTCCGCGTCGTTTGTCAACGGCGTGCTGGGCAAGATCGCTCGTAGCGAAGAGCTACCGGGCGAGGACCTGTATCAGGAGCTGCTGGCCGAGGATCGTGCCCGCGAGGAGGCCCAGGCCGCCGAGGCTGCCGCCCAGGTTGCCGCCGCTCAGGCTGCGGCCGGCGTTCTCGACGAGGATGCCGAGGTCGCCGAGGCCGAGACCGGTACCGTCGAGGAGTAGCCATGCCAGAGGGTTCCGTCCGCAACTTCGACGAGATCTCGGACCGCTTGGACCAGATTATCGCGACCGTTCGCTCCAAGGATACGTCCTTGGAGCGTTCGCTCGATTTGTTTGACGAGGCGATTGAGCTGGGCTCCCGTGCGGTCGATATGGTCGACAAGTTTGAGCTGACGCCGCGTGAGGCCGACAAGCTCGAGCAGGAATACGATGAGGATGCGGCAAGCGAGTCCCAAGATAGGCAGGCTGCATCCCCGGATACGAATGGTTGATGGCATTCATGAAACGCGTGCGTCTCGATGACGAACTGATTTCACAGGGCATCTGCGCCGATCGCGCGGATGCCCTTCGCACTCTTATGGCCGGCTTGGTTTCGAGTGGCGGCGAGCGTTTGACCTCTCCGGGGCTCAAGGTGACGCCGGGCCTGCCGCTGCACGTAAAGGGGCGCATTCCGTACGTTGGGCGCGGCGGCCTTAAGCTCGAGGGTGCGCTCGATGCGTTTGGGATTGATCCGACGGACCTTGCTTGCCTCGATGTGGGCTGCTCCACGGGCGGCTTTACTGATTGCCTGCTCAAGCGCGGCGCCGCGACCGTTGTCTCGGTCGACGTGGGCCGTGCCCAGTTCGACTGGTCGCTGCGCCAAGACGATCGTGTGACGCTCCACGAGCGCACGAATGTGACGCAGTTGCCCGAGCTCGGCTACGGCGGCGCTATCGACTTGGCCGTGTGCGATGTGTCGTTTACGAGTATCGCGAATATCATCGATGCCGTGCTGGCGTGCCTGAAACCTTCGGGTTCGTTTTGCACGCTCGTAAAGCCGCAGTTTGAGGCTCCGGCTGCTCTGGTGGGCGAGGGCGGTATCGTGACCGACCCCGCCGTCCGCCGCGATACGCTCGTGGCGGCGATTGGGCTGTTCGCCGCAAAGGGCTTGTTCCCGGTCGACGTGTGCGTTTCGCCCATCCATGGCGCCAAGGGTAACGTGGAGTTTTTCCTGTACGGCACGAGGTTTGCCCCCGGCGAACGCGCCGACGATGAGCTGCAATCCCAGGTATCGGTTTTGAGCGAGAAAGCTGCAACGCTATGAAGGTCTTTCTGGTTCCCAATTACTACAAGCAAGAGGCGGTCGAGAGCGGCCTGATGCTCGAGCTTTGGCTTTCGCGCCATGGTTACGAGGTCGCATGGGCTGCCGACCAGCGCTCCAAGATTCAGAGCACGCCCGATGTTGACGATGCCGACCTGGTCATTACGCTCGGCGGCGACGGTACGCTGCTGCGTGCCGCCCGTATCCTCAATTACCGCGAGATTCCCATTTTGGGGCTTTCCTATGGTCACCTGGGCTTTTTGACGGCAGCCAGTCCCGAGGAACGCGATATTTTGCAGGTTGTGAGCGATGCCCTGTCCGGTGAGCTCCATGTGAGCCGCCGCGCCACCATCGCCGCCGATATCGTCTCGGTGCGCGATGACGGCTCGAAGGACGTCGTGCGCACGTTTGCCCTCAACGATATGGCGCTTACGCGCGGGCCCCTGTCCGATATGGTTGAGTTCGACATCACGGTGTCCGGACATCATATCGATCGCCTGCGCGGTGACGGTGTCGTTGTGTCCACGGCGACCGGCTCTACGGGCTATGCGCTTTCTGCCGGCGGTCCTATCGTGAGCCCCGATTACACGGGTATGGTTTGCGTGCCCATCGCCCCGCATACCATTCAGGCTCGCGCCTTCTTGACCTCGCCAAGCGATGTCGTCGAAATCTTTATGTCCGATGATCGCCCAAGCGTTCCGGCCATCGCCATCGACGGACAGTTTATTACCTGCGACGGCACGGTCGAGAGCGTGGCTGTGCGTCGTGGTCCCGGCGATGTGCTGCTGCTGGATTACGGTCCCGAGAGCTTCTATAACTCGGTGAGCCGCGTGTTCTATGGAGTGCGCCATGATCGATGAGCTGCAGGTTTCCAACATTGCACTCATTCGCGAGGCGACGTTGGTTCCGAGCGCGGGTCTAACGGTTCTGACCGGAGAAACCGGTGCCGGTAAGACCGCACTGCTCTCGGCGCTCAAGCTCATTTTGGGCGAGCGCGCGGATTCGTCGACGGTGCGCGAGGGCGAGGCGCTCGCTAGCGTCGAGGCGCGCCTGTTCGACGGCCCGCACGACACGGAGGGCTTCACCGTTCAACGCAGCCTTTCTGCCGAGGGCCGCAGCCGTGTCAAGATTGACGGCCGCATCGCCAGCGTGCGCGAGCTTTCGGAGCGCGTCGGCGTGATGATGGACCTGTGCGGTCAGCACGAGCACCAGCGCTTGCTCGACCCGGCGCATCATGTTGCCATGGTCGATGCCTGGGCTGGTCGCTCTGCGCTCGAAGCGCTCGAGAAGTATCGTGCTTGCTTTAAGGCTTCGCGTGCCGCCGCCAAGGAGCTTCGCCGTGTGGAGGAAGCCTCACGCGCGCAGGGGAGTCGCGTCGAGGAAGCGCGTTTTGCCCTCGAGCGTATCGCCGAGGTCGACCCCAAGCCAGGCGAGTATGAGGAACTCGAGGAGCTGCTGCCGCGCTCGGAGCATGCCGAAGTGCTGGTGGCGACGGCTAACGAAGCCCATGCCTCCCTTGCTGCCGAACGGGGTGCGCTCGATGCCGTGAACAGCGCCGTGGCCGAGCTTTCACGCATGGCGACCGTTGACCGCAAGTTAGGCGACATCGCCGATGCCCTTTCGGACGCCTGCATCTCACTCGAGGATTGCGCCAACGAGCTGCGTGCTTATCGCGATGGCGTTGCGTTTGACCCTCGTGAGCTGGCTCGTATGCGCGAGCGGTATTCCGACCTCAAGGGCCTGCTGCGCCAGTGGGGTCCTACCATGGATGACGTGTTTGCCATGCGCGATCGCTCGCAAGAGCTGTTGTCGCTGGTAGACGATGGTGATGAGCAGATCAAGAAGGCGCGCGAAGCGCTTGGCGCGGCGGAGCGCGAACTGTTCGCCGCCGCCAAGGCGCTCAAGCGTGCGCGCCATACGGCAGCCCCGCGTTTTTGTCACGAGGTTGGCCGCCAAATGGCGCGTCTGGAAATGGGCAGCGCCGAACTCGTCTGGGAGTCGCGCGATCTTCCGCGTGCCGAGTGGACGCCGGCGGGCCCTTCAAGCTATGAGCTTTTGTATCGCAGCGGCGCCGGATTGACGCCGCGCCCCCTGCGCCGCATTGCGTCAGGTGGCGAGCTGAGCCGCGTCATGCTGGCGAGTAAGGTTGTCCTCGGTAATGCGGACGGCGTGGATACGCTTGTGTTCGACGAGGTCGATGCCGGTGTCGGCGGCTCCACCGCCCGTGCGCTGGCCGGTGTCCTGGCCGTTCTTGCCGCCACGCATCAGGTTATTGTCGTAACCCACCTGGCGCAGGTTGCGGTCATGGCCGACAAGCATTACGTGGTCAGTAAAGAGCCGGGCGATGTTCCCCAGACGCACCTGGACGAGGTGACCGGCGATGCCCGTACCGCCGAGATCGCCCGCATGCTGAGCGGCGATCAATCCGAGGCAAGCTTGGCCCACGCAAAGCAGATGCTCGAAGAAGCGCGTGCTTAGGCCGAGCCGTTACATGTATGTTCGGCCCGGCCGCCACGAAACCGGCCTATCTACTACGTTTAATAGGCTATCGGCAAGCACGCCAAGAATTGCAAAAAGAAAACCGCAGGTAGAATGCCTGCGGTTTTTTCTATTTTTGGTATGTGGTTGGGCCATACGGATAAAACGTAGTAGATGGGCCGGTTTCGTGGCGAGTGGTGTTTGTCGGCTCGCCAAAATGTCTATTCCACGACCTTATCCGGCTGGATGAGTTCCTCATAGTAGCTGATGTGCTCTCGGGCGTCCTCAATTTCGGGCAGCAGGAAGTTGTAGATAACCTCTATGATCATCGTGGCGCTCATCTTGGAGAACGCGAAGTCGCCCGTTGTCAGCAGCGCCTCGTGATTGACGGTATTAAAGGTGTAGTCGGCTAGGCGCGCAAGTGGAGACTTGCTGTCGCTGCTGATGACGACCACGGTGGCGCCGCAATCGCGAGCTGCTTTTGCCATGCGGTTCAGTCGACGCGACTTGCCAGAGTTCGAGATCAGCACGATGACATCACCAGGGCGCAACGTGAGCGCGAAACCAATCGAGGTCTCACTAATGGTGCTCGCCATGCAGCGCAGGCCCAGCTGCGAAAACTTAAACGTCGCGTCGAGCGCGACCGCGTTCGTATTGCCCACGGCGGCGAACTCAATAACGCCGGCATTTTTAAGTGCGTGCACAACTGCGGCCAGAGTGTCGTGATCAATGCCGTCGATGGTCGCATTAAGCTCGCTCACCTTGGCGGCAAGGATATTTTTAAGGCTCTGCTCCATGTTGTCGAGCGAGACCTCGTCGGTCAGGCCCTCGTTGCGCTGACTCTCCAAGTCGCGCGCCAACGAAAACTGAAAGCTGCGGAAGCTGCCAAAGCCCAGCTTGCGGCAAAAGCGCGAGACCGTCGCCTCGGACGTGGCAGCGGCTCGTGAGAGCTGGGCGGCCGTCAGGCGCGGCGCCTCGGACTGGTGCTCCAATATATAGTCGACAATGCGCTGCTCGGAATCGCTGTACCCTTTGTGCGTGCTAATAAGGGAGAGCGCGCTCTTGCTGCTATCGGTCATGGATGGCTCCTGGTTGGCATGAAAATCGGACTCGTTTTTAATGCCATAGTATACGGGCAGTTTCAATTACAAGATACACCTTGCCGTTTCAAGTGTTGATGGTAAACTTTCACTTACCGTTTACGGTTATGAAAGAACCTTTCACCGGAGAATTGCCCCTTGTCTCTTCTCACGCGGACGGTAGGTTGGTATCTTTCAAGTGTGGAAAAACGCGCATTGAAGCGCGCATAGGGGAGCGCCCGCGGGCGCTGTACTCAAGAAGGAGGGACACATGGCTAAGTTTGACATCATCGCCGCGACCGGTTGCCCGACCGGCATTGCGCACACCTTCATGGCGAAGGAGGCGCTGGAGAAGGCAGCTGCCGAGCGAGGTCTGACCATTAAGGTTGAGACCCATGGCCAGGTCGGTGTCGAGAACGAGCTCACGAAGGGTGAGATCGCCGGTGCCAAGGCCGTCGTCGTCGCAGCCGATAAGGATGTCCAGGCTGAGCGTTTCGCCGGTAAGCCCATGGTTTCCGTCGGTGTTTCCAAGGCCCTGTCTGTCGAGGCTGCCGGTAAGCTGATCGACCGCGCGCTCGCCGCCAAGGGCGACGACACGGTTGCCGCTTCCGCCGATGTCGAGGACGAGGTCGAGGAGAAGGAGTCCATCGGCCACGTCATCTACAAGCACCTCATGAATGGCGTCAGCCACATGTTGGTCTTCGTCGTCGCCGGTGGTGTTCTGACCGCCGTCTCGTTCCTGTGGGGCATCACGTCCTTCGATTCGACGGCTGCCGACTACAACACCTTTGCCGCTATGCTCAAGATCATCGGCGGCATCGCCATGAACCTTATGGTTCCGGTGCTTTCCGCCTATATCGCCGAGTCCATCGGCAAGCGTCCGGCGCTCGTCCCCGGTTTCGTCGCCGGTATGATCGCCATCCAGGGCCTGCCTGTTAACGCCGATACCGGCATGATCGACGCCGGTGGCGCCGGCGTGGGCTTCGGCTTCCTGGGCGGCATCGTCGGCGGCTTCCTCGCTGGCTATGTCATCCTTCTGCTCGAGAAGGTTTTTGCCGGTCTGCCCAAGAACCTGGACGGCCTCAAGGCTATCTTCCTTTACCCGCTGTTCTCGACCGCCATTGTCGGTCTGGTCATGCTCGGCATTTCCGGCCCCATGGCTGCCATCAACACCGCCATGATGGACTTCCTCAAGGGCCTGTCCGCCTCTGGCGCCGTTGTTCTGGGTCTTGCCATCGGCTGCATGTGCGCCTTTGACATGGGCGGCCCGGTCAACAAGGCCGCTTACGTCACCGGTACCGCTATGCTCACCGAGGCTCTGGCTGCCGGTGTCGGCACCGATACCTACAACTTCGGCACCAACTTCATGGCTGCCGTCTCCGCCGCCTGCATCGTTCCGCCGCTGATCACCACCTTCGCCGTCGTTGTCGGCAAGAAGTACTTCAGCCAGGAGGATCACGACGCCGGTGTCGTCAACCTCATCCTTGGTTGCACCCACATCACCGAGGGCGCCATTCCGTTCATGACCAAGAACATCTGGCCCGTCATGCCCATCATGATGCTCGGTTCCTCCATCGCTTCGATCCTGACCATCATGTTCAACGTTCACGATCCGGCGCCCCACGGTGGCTTCCTAGTCCTGCCCGTTGTCGAGAACGGTCCGCTGTGGGTCCTCGCGATCCTCATCGGCGCTGTGGTCGGTGGCATCCTGTTCGTGGCCTTCAAGAAGTACGACTTCGAGAAGAACCATAAGGCCGCTCCTGCAGCCAAGCCGGTTGAGGCCCCCAAGACCGCTGCTGTCGAGGCCCCCAAGGCCGAGGCTGCCGACTTCGTGAAGGTCGAGAACGTCTTTGTCGCCGAGGACTTCGCTTCTCGTGACGAGGCTCTGAGCTTTGTCTCCAACCAGGCCGTCAAGGCCGGTATCGCCGGCGACGCCGACGCCGTGATGAACGCCTTCCTGGCCCGCGAGGCCGAGGGCACCACGGGTATGATGGAGGGCTTCGCCATTCCGCATGCCAAGTCCGACGCCATTACCGAGGCTGCCGTCATCGTCGTCAAGGACGAGTCCGGCGTGACTGGTTGGGACACCATGGACGGCGCTCCCGTCAACGTGGCCATCGCCCTGCTCATCCCGGGCGCTCAGGCTGGCACCACGCACCTCAAGATCCTGTCCAAGGTCGCCGAGGCGCTCATGGACGAGGACTTCCGTGCCACCGTCAAGGGTTCCACCGACGCCGCCGAGATCGCCAAGACGATCAACGCTCGCCTGGTCTAATCCAGCAGTTAGCGAATAATATCGCCCCTTGTAACAAAGGCGGAGACCCTCTCCAGGGCCTCCCCCTTTTTCTACCCCTCCCACAAGTTGCGGTGAAATAGGGACTGTTTAAACGATTCAACTCCAAATGCAGTCCCTATTTCACCGCAACTTAGAAGAAGGGGATAGCGCGGCCTGTCTATCGGATCGTCCGTGCGGATAAATATTCAGCCAGAATTCCGTTCTCACGATATTACTCTGGACCGACCAAGTTTCCGCAGCTTGCCTGCCGGGCGGGGCGGTTAAGTTTGTCGCGAGTTCCGCACGCAAAGGAAAGCACTTAATGTGCTTTCCGTCTTGCGCAGGACTGTAGAGCAGCA
>CABUUD010000058.1 GCA_902494585.1 uncultured Collinsella sp.
CTGTGGGCGCCAACGGAATGTGGGGTCACCGCGCGGTCCGCATCTTATGGTGTCGACGCCAATGGTATATGGGTGCGCGATTGGCGTCATCAATTCAGAAGATATCAGTGCGGAATGTTCTGGGGAGAAGCCCATTACGCCCTCGCGGGGTCCTGTGTAGTCACCCTTTAGGCGGAACTCTCCTAATTATTTGGATGAGTCGTTTACTTACTTGTGCTGTTACCGTCTTCCCGCTGTTGTTGGGGTATGCTTTGTTCGTATGTAAACGTTTGACATGTTGATGGAGGAGGGTGCTATGGCTCGCGAGGGCGCTCGTTCTAAGGATTCTGCTAAGCCTGGCATCAAGGAAGTTGCAGCGGTGGCGGGGGTTTCGCCTACTACGGTATCTCGCGTGCTTAATAATCGCGGCTATATTAGCCAAGAGACCCGCGATAAGGTCCATGCCGCGATGGAGCGCATCAACTATACGCCCAACGATATCGCCCGTGCCATGCTCAACGGTCGCCTGAATCTTATCGGTATGATCGTTCCCTTTGTGAGCAGCCCGTTCCATGCTCAGGTTGTGCAGGCGGTCGAGCGCACGTTAGCGGAAAACGGCTTTAAGATGTTGCTGTGCAACAGCGCCAATCGACCCGATCTTGAGCGTTCCTATATTGACATGCTCCGCCGCAATATGGTCGACGGCGTCATCGTCAACTCCCTCAATATCGGTGCCGAGGCATATGCCGAGATGGGCTTGAGCCTGGTTGGCATCGACTGCGATCTTGGCGAGGGCTCTGTCCAGATTGCAAGTGACAGCTATGGCATTGGCGAGCTCGCCACACGCCGTCTGATTGATGACGGCTGCAGGCGTATCCTGTGCCTGCGCAGCAATAGCCGCATGCGCATGCCTGCCAATAAGCGTACCGATGCCTACCTCGATGTTGTTGAGCAGGCCGGTTTGTCCGCGCTTGTCCGTGAGGTTGAGTTCGTTAAGCCCGACGACGAAAAGGGCGCGGTCGTTGCGAAGATCCTCGATGAGAACCCCGATATTGACGGCATCTTTGCGGGAGACGATACGATGGCGGCCATCTGTCTCAACGTGATGAAGCAGCGCGGCTTGAGCGCTCCAGACGATATTAAGGTCGTGGGCGCGGATGGTGCCCGCCGAACTATGACGTTTATGCCTGACTTAACAACCGTACGTCAAGATATCGATCGCATCGGAGAGCTCGCGGCGCAATCCATCATCGCTCTTATTAACGGCGATAATCCCGAATCGAATATCAAGCTCCCCGTTGAACTCATTGAGGGCAAAACCGCATAGTTCATCCCGTGCCAAAAGAATTCCTCAAACGCCTCTGATGACCGTTCACCGGCATATGTCAACCGTTTGCCGACGACTGGAACTGCGAAAAGACGTATTGGTGTGAAAACGTTTGACATATGAAAACGATTGACATATCTTGCCATTGTACCGAGTTAGTATGTCGTGGAAAGGAAGTCTCGGATGCACAAGGTGTATTACCAGCCTGAGGGAATTTGGGTAGGCGACATCATGCCGTACGGCGAGGACGGCACGTTCTATCTCTATCATCAGCGTGACACGCGTAACCCCGAACCTTTCGGAGAGCCGTTTGGCTGGGCACTCGCCACGACCAAGGATTTCGTCAACTACAAGGACTTTGGCGAGAGCCTTGAGCGCGGCGGCGACGAGGAAGTCGACCAGTACATTTATGCCGGCACGGTGTTTAAGGTGGGCGACAAATACCATGCGCTCTACACTGGTTGCAATCGCGATAAGGTCCGCGCACGTTTGATGAAGCAGGTTCTTCTTCACGCAACGAGCGACGACGCCGTCAAGTGGGAGAAGAACATCGCCGAGACGCTGCTTCCGCCCCAGGAGGGTTACGATGACCGCAACTGGCGCGATCCCTTTGTGCTTTGGGATGAGGAGAACGAAGAGTACATGCTCATCCTCGGAACGCGTGTGGGCGAGGACAAGCGTCTGATGACCGGCCGCCTGGTCAAGTTCACCTCCAAGGATCTGACCAACTGGGAGTTCCAGGGCGACTGGTGGAACCCGGGCCTGTACACCATGTTTGAGATGCCTGATCTCTTTAAGATGGGCGACTGGTGGTACCTCGTCTTTTCCGAGTACAGCGACGGCAACAAGACCCGTTACCGCATGTCCAAGTCCATCAACGGTCCTTGGATTACCCCCGCTGACGACTCTTTCGACGGCCGCGCGTACTACGCCGCTCGCACCGCATTCGATGGCGAGCGTCGCGTTCTCTTTGGTTGGGTTCCTACGCGTGACGAGGGCGGCGACCCCAGCTCTTACCTATGGGGTGGCACCTTTATGCCCCTCGAGATCGTTCAGCGTGCCGACGGAACGCTCGGCACCAAGCTCCCCGACAGCATGCTTGGCGCCTTTGGCGAGGGCAAGGCTGTCGAGACCTTTGAGCTTTCCTGCGAGTCGGGCAAGGTCGAGCAGGTGCTCGCCGCGGATGCCGGCTCCACCTACTTGCTCGATGCCGACATTGAGCTCGGCGGTAACGCTGCCGGCTTCTCGGTCAAGTTCGCTGAGGACGCCGAGACCGGTCTTGCCTATGAGTTCCGCGCCAACCTGCGCGAGGGCAAGCTCGAGTTCACGCCGGCTCCCCAGTACCCGTGGTTCCAGGTCAACAACATGGGCCTCGAGCGTCCGTTGTTCTTTAAGGGCGAGGGCACTCACCATGTGCGTCTGGTCGTCGACGACGACATCGCGACCATCTTTGTCGATGATGTTGCGCTTAACGCTCGCTTCTGCAATAAACAGGGCCAGGGTGTGGCGCTGACGGTCACCGACGGTACGCTCAAGTGCGCAAATGCAACGATCGCGTCTCTGTAATGGCATCAAATCGTCTTATGATTTCGTAAGGGAATGGAGAGGAACATGGACTACAAAGTAGTGTCCCAGCAAGTCGTCGATAACGTCGGCGGCCTGGAGAACATCGAGGGTGCCACGCATTGCGTTACGCGTCTGCGTCTGGTGCTCAAGGATACGAGCAAGTACAACAAGGCCGAGCTCGAGAACATCGATGGCGTCAAGGGCGTGCTGTACAACAGCGGCCAGCTCATGATCATCTTCGGTACCGGTACCGTCAACAAGGTCTACGATGAGTTTATGGCTCTGACGGGCGTTAAGGAGATCAGTGCTTCCGAGGTCAAGGGCGCCGAGGCGGACAAGAAGGGCAAGTTCTTCTCGGTCCTCAAAGTATTCTCGGACATCTTTATCCCCATCATTCCCGCCTTCGTCGGCGCTGCAATCATCATCGGCCTTAAGTCGCTGATCGTTGCCAACGGCCTCTTTGGCATGGAGGGCAGCCTCGCCGATCACAGCGAGTTCCTCAAGAACCTCGCAAGCTTCTTTGCCATTATCGCCACCACGTTCGACTACCTGCCTGTCCTGGTTATGTACAGCGCAGTCAAGCGTTTTGGCGGTAACCCGATCCTGGGCATCCTCGTCGGTATCGTCATGGTTCACCCGAGCCTTATGAACCGTAACACGTTCGTTATGGACCCGACGGGTGCTGAGTACTGGAACTTTGGTCCGCTCTCCATTCCCATGGTTGCTTTCCAGGGCGGCGTGTTCCCTGCAATCCTGACTGCCTGGTTTATGGCCAAGGTCGAGAAGATTGCCCAGAAGTACATCCCCGAGGTCGTTTCGTTCGTCTTTGTCCCGACCGTTACCCTGATTCTTGCTAACGTCGCCCTGTTCACCGTGTTCGGCCCGCTCGGCAACCTGATCGGCGACGTCCTCGCCGGCGTAATCGATATCCTGTACAACAGGATGGGCGTCTTCGGTGCCTTTGTCTTCGCCGCATTCCTGCAGCCGCTCGTCGTTACCGGTACGCATCAGTTCATCCAGGGTATCGAGGCAAACCTCGTTGCCACTACTGGCTTCAACTACATCCAGGCAATCTGGTCGGTTTCCATCATCGCTCAGGGCGGCGGCGCCATCGGCATGTACCTCATTCACAAGAAGCATTCCAAAGAGCGCAACATCTGCATGTCGTCCTTTATCCCGACGCTGGTCGGTATCTCCGAGCCCGCAATCTTTGCTGCAAACATGCGCTACTCGATCATCCCGTTCATCTGCGCTTGCATCGGTGCAGGCTGCGGCGGTGCCTTCGTGAAGCTCTTTGAGGTGCGCGCCATCGGTCAGGGCCTGACCGGCGTGCTTGGCCTGCTCATCGTCACGCCCGAGACGCTCGTGTGGTATGTGGCTGGCAATCTCATCGCCTTCATCGTGCCGATCGTCTTGATCTTTGCCTACAACAAGGCAAAGGGCGTTCCGACCACCGATGAAGAGGGCACTGGCGCTGGCTTCGACGTTAGCTTCTAGTTGAGCCGTTCAGCGTAATCTGAGGGTAAGTCCATTTGGGGAAGGGCGTTCGACTCGTGTGAGTCGAGCGTCCTTTCCCATAGACGAGAAAGTCAACGGCGATGTTTAATCAAAAAAATAAGGTGACACGCGCGGACTATGAGCAGTGGCGTGCCGGACAGGATGAGACGGCGGGTCGCATCGCGTCCGACCCCGATAGGCTCCTGTTCCATGTGGAGCCTGAGCTTGGCTGGCTCAACGATCCCAACGGTTTGGTGCAGATCGGTGATACGTATCACATCTATCACCAATACGATCCATTCGATGCTGCGCATGGCGGTCCAGTGCTTTGGAATCATCTGACAACAAAGGATTTTGTGACGTACGAGAATTGCGGCCCTGTGCTGTTCCCCGATTCCGATTTGGATTCGAGCGGAGCGTATTCTGGTTCTGCCTTTGTACACGACGGCAAGATTCACTACTTCTATACCGGCAACGTCAAGCATTTTGACCGCGATGATTACGACTACGTGTTGACGGGCCGTGAGCAAAACCAGATTCATGTGGTTGCCGAGAACCCCGACGAATTGGGCGAGAAGCGCATAGCTGTTGGGCCGGTCGATTACCCCGACGATATCGGTACGCACGTGCGCGACCCCAAAATCCTTGAACACGACGGTATCTACTACATGGTTCTCGGCGCTCGTACGAAAGACGACCGCGGCTGCGTGCTTGTCTATACCTCGAGCGATCTAGAGGACTGGAGCTATGCGACGCGCATTGAGTTGGGCGAGAAGTTTGGCTTTATGTGGGAGTGCCCTGATCTGTTTGAGCTTGATGGCGAGCTTATTCTCGTTTGCTGTCCGCAGGGCGTGCCCGCCGATGGTTGGCGTTACCGCAATCCGCACCAGTGCGTGTGGTTTCCCATCGAGGCCGATTGGGAGGCACCGAGTTTTAAGATCACCGGGCAGGGCATGCCCCCGATGGTCGATGCCGGCTTTGATTTCTACGCACCGCAGTCCTTTGAGGATGCTGCAGGCCGGCGTTTGATGATCGGATGGTCGGGTTGCCCCGACGCGACGGCAGAAAACCCGACGGTGGCGCGCGGGTGGCAGTGCGCGTTGACGGTGCCGCGAGAGCTGAGCATGCGCGATGGTAAGCTCTGCCAGCAGCCGGCGTACGAGATTGAGAGGATGCGCGGCGGCTGCGTTCGTACTGTAGGCGGAGAGACCGTCGAGGAGCCGGGCCGCCTGTTTGATCTTGTGGTTTCCTGCGAGGGCGCCAAGATGGTCGAGCTCGAAATCCGCAAGGGTGTCTTTGTACGTTATGCGGACGGGATGCTTACCCTCGACATGGGTGACGAAGGCTATGGGCGCGACCAAAGGTCGATCGAGCTCAGCGAGCTTCGCGACCTGCGCGTGCTTTCGGACACTACGATGGTCGAGATTTTTGCAAATGGCGGCGAGGCGGCACTTACGAGCCGTACCTATTCGCCGGCGGTTCCGGCGATGGGGTTGCATGCCGAAGGTGCGGCGTCGATGGAGTTCTACCGCCTCGCGCATTAACCGTGCGTGGAGCACGATTGGACTTGCTGGGCGGAATGTGTTGCAGTTGCCGCAGCGAACTACCGTTTATCGCGTATAGCTACCGTTTGCGGAGTAAGTAACACCTATTAATAAACCGTGTAGAATCTCAGATAAGCACGGAGTTTTCCAGGGAGACGCTGTCCTTTGTTGTGTGCAAGGGGCGGCGTCTCTTTGGCGCTCTGCCGCCGTTGTGCAACAGTGCGGCGGCGCGTGCCATGTATTGAAAAGCCAATGTCGAGATGGGTCGTGATAATAATGGGCAAGTACGTAATCGTGGTTGAATCTGGTTCGGATGTGACGCCAGAGCTCTGCGAACGCTACGGCATCGTGCGCGTGCCTATGCATGTCACGATTGGTGACGAGACCGTCGAGGACGGCTCCATCGATCCGCTCGAGATTTATTCGCGCTGCAACGAGTTTGGCGTGATGCCCAAGACCAGCGGCTGCGCGCCGGCAGATTTTGCGCACGTGTACGATCGCATCCATGCCGAGCAGCCCGATGCGACTATTCTGCACCTTGCGTATTCCGAGGCCACGACCTGCTCGCATCAATCATCGAAGATCGCCGCCAAGGGTCGCGACTACGTCTACTCCATGGACACGCGTTTTGTCTCGGTGGGCCAGTCGCTTGTTGCCGTCGAGACCGCCAAATACATCGAGGCTCACCCCGATGCCACCGTCGACGAAATCTTTGCATTTACGAATTCCGTCATGGACCGTGTGCTGCTGGGCTTTGTTCCTACCGACCTAGCCTTCCTTAAGGCGGGCGGTCGTCTATCCAACGTGGCATTCCTCGGTGCCCATCTGCTCAAGATTAAGCCCTGCATTGAGGTAACGGGCGGCAAGTTCGTGGCAACCAAGAAGTTCCGCGGCTCTATGCTCAAGTGCGCCCGCGCCTTTATTGACCACATGGTTGCGAAGGGCGAGATTGACTACTCGCATATTGGCCTGGCGTATTCGGTAGGCCTTTCCCAGGAGCTGCGCGACGACATGGAAGTCTATGCGCACGACCTGGGCTTTAAGGACGTTACCTGGACTCAGGTCGGCGGTGTCATCTCGAGCCATTGCGGCCCGACCGCCTTCGGTGCGGTGCTCACGCTTAAGGCGTAAGGTCTGACGTCTATCGATTTCTATTGCCTCAGCGGCGGGCGGGTTGCGATAACCTTCCCGCCGCTCTTGCGTAGGGCCAAATAGGACAACCCAATTGACCGCTAAACCGTTTCGCCATCATGCGTATGGGCTAGAATGATTCTGGCATTTATGTAGCTAAAACCAATGAGAGGCAAGGTAGCGGGAATGGCTGAGATGACGCTCGAGGGTGTGGACGCTCGTCCCGAGGACTCTGCGTTTGCCCTGGGCCGCGTACATTCGATTGAGACGATGGGAACGGTCGATGGACCCGGCATCCGCTTTGTGGTGTTTGTTCAGGGCTGCCCCATGCGCTGTGCGTATTGCCACAACCCCGATACCTGGTCGGTTAGCGGCGGCACCATGGTGACCGTCGAGCACCTGATGGACGAGTTCCAGAGCAACCATGAGTTTTACCGCAGCGGCGGTATTACGGTGTCCGGCGGCGAGCCGCTCTTGCAGCCCGCGTTTTTAGCCGACCTGTTCCGTGCAATGCACAACAACCCCGATGGCCGCGTGCATACCTGCCTCGACAGCTGCGGCTATGCGTTTGACCCCAACCATCCCGAGAAGTTCGATACTGTTCTCAACGAGACCGACATGGTGCTGCTCGACATCAAGCATGCCGATCCCGTTGAGCATAAAAAGCTGACCGGTTGCGATCCCGCACGCATTCTGTCGTTTGGTGATGAGCTTGCCCGTCGCAAGATTAAGGTCGTTATCCGCCACGTGGTGGTGCCCGGCATTACCGATACGGTTGAGGAGTGCGAGGCGCTCGGCCGCCTCATCGCTCCATGGCACAACGTGGTGGGCCTGGAAATGCTGCCGTATCACACGATGGGTGTCGTCAAGTACGAGCAATTGGGCATTCCCTATAAGCTCGAGGGCGTTCCACAGATGGATACCGCGCGCATGCCCGAGCTGCGCAACGCCGTCATGACGGGCATGAAAAAGCGTCGCGCGGAACTCAAAAACGCTATCGGCTAGCGAGCCATTTTCGCTCCCCAAAGGCACTCATTGGGGACAGACTTAAATGAGTGCCCCTGGGCACCAAGTTGATTGCCGAAGAGCCCCGTCAAGTTGCGGTGGAATAGTTCTTGTTTTTCGGCTTATGCCGCCCAAATAGGAACTATTCCACCGCAACTGCGTTTTGGGCGGAGATGCGCAACAGAATCGCGCCATTTGGATAAATACGCTTGTGGTTTCTTTAAAGACGCCTTAAACGCCGCTGAATATCTTTGGAAAGAAATGCCTGCTCGGTATTATGCTGCTCGTATATGAACGGTAGCAGTCAGGAGACCACGTGCGAAACAACGCATCGCGGGACGAGTATATGCCGCAGCATAGCAGCAGATATGAGACGAAGGGCACGTCTTCGCGTGACCTTGCCGACGCTCGCGTCCGCGTGACGAAGATTGCCGCCATTGGGATGCTAACGTTGGCGATTATTATCCTCGGAATTACCGCCAAAACCTACGCGTCGGAGCGAATGGCACACTCAGATGCGTCAACGGTACAGACGCAAAACAAAAAGGTCTCTGAATCTAAAGCCACCGCAAGTCAAACCCTGTCGACAGCGAGCCTCAAGACGAGGCTTTCGAAGGCGGACTTTAACGATATTCCCTCAGACGATACGGTGCAGACCTTCTCACTGGTTGATGAGCAGATCCCCGCCCTGGAGGATGAGAGCCTCGCCGCACTCCAAGATGCCCTTGATCAAGCCCAGGAATTGGGCGATGTGGGCGTGGTGTTCTACGACCTGTCAAGCGGCAAGGGCGTGACGTATAACCCCGATGTCGAGGTTTACGGCGCGAGTAGCTACAAGGCGCTCTATGCGTTGTACATCTGCGAATCTCTGGTCGAGACGGGTCAGGTTTCACTCGATGATTCCCTTGGCACCTATGGTGGCTACAACATGGGTTGGCAGACGGTGCGCGACCTGATCGATGCCGCGGTCGTTAATTCGGACAACGATTCGTTTATTGCGTTATGCGCGGCGTTTGACCGTGTCGGTTACGAGGATTGGATTGCCAGTCTTGGCATCGATTACGATACCGCACTCGATCCGATGAGTGATTTTCCCACCTATTGCCCGCGCACCTCGGCCAAGTTGTGGCGCGAGATGAGCGAGTATTTGAGCCGTGATACCGAGACGTCGCAATGGCTATCGGATCTTCTGGCCTCTACGACCCGGTCCTTTATCCGCGACGGCATTGCGGACGACCAAGCCCTGGTGCGCAACAAGGCCGGCTGGATTAGCGAGGATGGTTGCTATTCGACATGCGATGCGGGCCTCATCGATGTCGATGGCGACACCTACATTATGAGCATCATGACATCGATGCCATGGAGTGATCGCTCGAGTGAGCTGGTGGCTGCGATTGCTAAGATATTCTTTGATACGCGAGCTGCGCTGGCCTAACGTGTTCGTTTGACGAGGTCAAACAAAATGCTGGTACCATACCGTGGTTGAGAATTTCGTATAGGTTTGGGGAATGGCATGGCTACCATCGCGATTATCGGTGCGCTCGAAAAAGAGATCATGCAGATTAAGGAAGAGTTGAGCAACGTTTGCATGGTACAGGAGGCGGGCTTGAACGTTGTGACCGGCGGGCTCGACGGCCTGTCGATTGTCGCCACGACGGCGGGTATGGGCACGGTAAACGCTGCCGCCGCAACACAGCACCTCATTAGCAAGTATGCTCCACAGGCAGTTGTGTTTTCTGGTATCGCAGGTGGCCTGAATCCCAAGCTCCATATCGACGATGTCGTCATTGGCAAATGCCTGCGCTATCTAGATACCGATACCGCGCTTATCGCCGAGTCTGCACCAGGGCTCGAGGAGTTTGTCTCGACGCCTGCGCTGGTCGATATTGCCGCCGATGTGCTTGCTGAGCGTGGGTTTGTTGATGCTTCGACAAATACGACCGCTTCGAACGAGGGCGCAAAGCAGTTCCTGGTCGGCACGATTGCCACGGGTAACCGCTTTGTGACGGGCGCTACTATGCGCAATGATGCCATCGAGGCGACGCATGCCGATTGTGTCGGCATGGAGGGCGCGGCAATTGCCCATGTCGCAACCAAAAATGGTGTCGATTGCCTGGTGCTGCGTGCTATCAGCGATAATTGTGACGAGGCGTATGATGCGATTTGCGACCGCGAGTTCGATTTGTTCGAGTATGCGCGTGCCGCAAGCGATATCACGCTCGATATCGTTCGACGCATTGCCGCTGCGCAATAGCGCGTTTTTTGCAAGATCCTACGACCAAGGAGTGTCCATGGCCGATTCCATTAACTACCAGCTTGCCAAGTTCGTCGCCAGCTACGGCAAAGTTTCGCAGATTCCCGAGTCCACCTGTCCCGAGGTGAGCTTTGTTGGTCGCTCCAACGTGGGCAAGTCGTCGATCATGAACAAGCTCTTCGGCCGCAAGAACCTGGTCAAGGTTTCGAGTACGCCGGGCAAGACGAGCAATATCAATTTCTTCGAGGCCGACGACGTGCACTTTGTGGACCTGCCGGGTTACGGTTTCGCCCGCCGTTCCAAGGCCGAGCGCGACCGTTGGGCCGAGCTTATCGGCGACTTCTTTGACTCCGAGCGCAGCTTTAACCTGGTCGTGTCGCTGGTGGACATTCGCCACGACCCCAGCAAACTCGACCATGACATGATCGACTACCTGCAGGGCAACGAGTTCAACTTTATCGTCTGCCTCACCAAGGCCGACAAGCTCAGCCGCACCCAGCAGGCCCGCCAGGCAGCAGCCATCAAAAAGCAGCTCAACGTCCCGGCCGAGAACGTAATCATCACAAGCTCCCAGACCGGCGCCGGCATCGACGAACTCAAAAAGCGCATCGCCGAAGCCTGCCTCTAATAAGTGCCCCAGCCTAGCAAGAGCCCCTATCAATAAAAAGCAACTATCAGTCCGGCGCCCCTTCAAAGCGTGGGTCCCTGTAGACATCCTCAGCAAAGTTAGCGCAGGGACGGTCGGGGTGTTCCCTCAAAATCATTCCGCAGCGCGAAGGCCCCCTGTCCGTTGCTCCGTAGGAGCAGGACAGGGGGCCTTCATGCGCGAGGACGATTTTGAGGGAATATCCCGACCGTCACGGACAGGTA
>CABUUD010000059.1 GCA_902494585.1 uncultured Collinsella sp.
ACTTTGGGCAACAAGGATGAGGCTATTCTGAGATATGACTAGACTCCGTATTTCGTCTTTATGTCCATTGAGAATGAATCGTAGTCTTCATAGAGCCCTTCTCTGCTTTCATCCTCGGCGTGGTTTACACGTTCAAGGAGTTTATCCTTTGGAGCCTCTTTTGTTATTGCGGCCTCGCCATCGGGTATTGCGGCTTGCAAGAATAGTTCTAGAGCATGGACGTCTTTGAGTATGTAGCCCGTCGAACGACCCGCTCCTGTTTTTTCGATTGCGCTGCAACTAACAAGCTGGCCGAGGGTTCGTTTAACGGTTACCTCGCTGATATCGGGGCAGCTGGACCGGATGTCGGATTTCTTAATGACGCCGGGTCTCTGTTGAAATAGAACAGCGATGCGCGCTTGCTTCGACATGGGACGAGTGCTTGATTCAATTAAGGTACGCTGCTCGAGCTGTCGGTAGGCGGCCAGGGTTGTTCCGAGCATGAAACGGATAAAGGGTACTTCGGTGTTTAGATTTTCATTCCATCCAGTGGAGCTTGCAGCGAGGGCGTTGTAGTAAAGCGCTTTGTTGTCTTCAATAAGTCGTTCGATGCTGATGTAACGCGCAACGTCGTATCCAGTCTTTTCGAGCAGCAGCGTTGTAAGGAGCCGGCTCATCCTGCCATTGCCATCGTTGAAGGGATGAATGCTAACAAAATCGAAGATAAAGCGGAGCGATATAAGGAGGGGATCGCAAACTTGGCGAGATAAAGCATCGTTGAGGGATTGGCAGGCTTCTTTAATAAGTCCCGGGGTTGCTAGAGCCGAAGGGGGCCTAAAGCGCACAAATCGATTACCTTGATCGTCAATGGAGACGATTTCGTTATCGCTATCTTTCCAATGGCCTCCATACGAGATTGCCGTGTGCGCCATGAGGTCACGATGCAACTGCAAAATGACCGATGGCGTTACGGGAATGGAATCGTGTTGCTCGTGAATAAGCGACAGCACATCTCGGTATCCAGCGATTTCTTCCTCTGCGCGGGAGCTTGGCTTGGCGGAATACGCCATGATCGCTTTGAGTCTTTTTTGGGTGGTAATAATTCCTTCAAGTCCGTTGGAGGATTGGGTGCTTTGGATCTTAGCTTCCTCCATAAGGGACGATAGAAGTTCGGGTTTGACTTGACTCAGAGCAAGCTGACGGCCTTTATGCTCGCGTATCGAGAGGAGGAGGTTGGTGATTGGAGTTGCTTCGAGTTCCGCTGGGACTGTGGTGTAATCGAACTGGCGCATGCGGCTCCTTTCGGTATCACGAACATACTTTCGATATCATAATATCATTAAATGATACCGAAAGTATGTTCGTGATACCGAAAACTGGAAACCATGGTTCATAACTGCTTGGAAAGTTCGGATTTGACTATCTTATTGTCTTGATCTGTAACAGTTAGACGGTTAAAAGTGGGCTACGTGTTACAGATTGAGATCTTTCAGCCCTGGTCGCCCGTTCGTCTAAATCTATAACAGTTAGGATTGAAAATCCCTGCTAGATGTTACAGATTGAGACAAAAGATTCGTTCAAGCCGAGCAAAAAGGCCGCATGTGAACCCGCGGAGGGATTCACATGCGGCCGACAGGGGGTATGCGGCAAAAGTTAGGCCATAAGCAGGCCGGTCTCCGAGACGTTCTTGTACCAGTACGCGCTCGCCTTGGGATAGCGCTTCTGGGTCTCAAAGTCGATGTAGAACAGGCCATAGCGCTTGTTATAGCCGTTGGTCCAGGAGAACTGGTCCTGCAGCGACCACACGAAGTAACCGTCGACGTTCACGCCGCCGTCGATTGCCTTGAGAATCCATGCGAGATGCTGACGCATGTAGTCGATGCGAGGGGCGTCGTCGATAAAGCCGTCCTCAAAGTCGTCCTTATAGCCCATGCCGTTCTCGGTGATGTAGATCTTCTTGTAGTTGGGGTAATCGTTCTTAATGCGGAGCAGCAGGTCGTAGAGACCCTCGGGATAGATAATCCAGTCCCAATCGGTGGTGGGTACGCCTTCGCGCACGCATGACTCGCCCACGCCCTTGAGGAACCAGCGCGAGGAGCCCTTGTCGCCGGTGCCATTGTGGTTGATGTCGTTTTCGCCTTCGGCGGCACGCAGGAACTGGCACTTGTAGGTGTTGACGCCCAGGCAATCGTTGTAGGGGAGCGCGGCGGTCAGCGCGGCGATGTCCTCGTCGCGGACGTCGAGCTCGCCGCCGGCGATATGGGCCAGCTTGGTCGCAGCCTCCATGGTGTCGGCTGCATAGTGGCCGCGGAAAGTGGCGTCGAGCACCCAGCGGTTGTTGATGACGTCGGCCATGCGGGCGGCCTCGCAGTCGGCAGCGCTGTTGGGATCGAGGGGATACTTGGGCTCCAGGTTCTGGACAATGCCGATCTCGCCCTCAAAGCCGCCCTCATGGAAGGCGACGACGGCCTTGGCGTGGGCCACCATCATGTTGTGCATGAGCTGGAAGGCCTTGTCCAGGCGGTACTTCTCGCCGTGCGGCCAGTTGCCGACGATAAAGCTGCCCTCGGCGGTTGCGGGAATCTCGTTAAACGTGAACCAGTGCTTGACCTCGGCGAACTCGGCAAAGCAGAACTTGGCGTACTCGACAAAGGCGTCGATCGTCGTGCGCGTCAGGAAGCCCTCGCCGCCGTTCTGGTAAAAGGCCTCGGGCGTATCGAAGTGATCGAGCGTGACATAGGGGATAACGCCAGCTTTGTTGCAGGTGGCGAAAAGCTCGTGATAGAAAGCGACGCCCTCGGGGTTAATCTCGCCGGTGCCACTGGGGAAGATACGGCTCCAAGCGATGGAGACGCGAATACCGTTGATGCCGAAGCGCTGGCACAAGTCGATATCGACCGGATACTTGTTGTAGAAATCGCTTGCGGGGTCGGGGGAGAAGCGACCCTGAGCAGCCAGGAAATCGTCCCAGGGCACTTTGCCCTTGCCGTGCGTACGGGTCTCGCCCTCAACCTGGTAAGCAGCGGTGGCGCCGCCAAACACAAAGCCGTCGGGGAACTGCATGGGGTTGGTCATGAGTCATCCTTTCTGTGGGATACGAATAGGGAGAGGTGCCCGAACTGGGGATCCGGGCACCAACAGAGGGAGGAACTAGTCGAGGTTCTCGCGGAGCCACTTGATGGCGCCAGCGGGGTCGCGGGTAAGGTCGATATATTCCTTGCCGCGCGGGGCGAGCAGCTTAATGCCCAGGCGATCGGTGTCGGCCTTCATGTCGTTGTAGTAGCTACGAACCTGCGGGGCGAGCACGATGACGTCGTACTGATCCATGATGGCAGTGTGCTGACCATAAGCGCCTGCGGAGGAAGCGATGTTCTCTCCGGTCTGCGCAGCACCTTCCTTGATGGCGTTGGCAAGCATGGCAGAGGTGCCGGCGCCGGCGCACAGGACGAGGACCTTCAGGCCGTCGACATCCTTCTTAGCGGATGCGTCGGCGGCAGGCTTGGGCTGATCGGCGACAGGCTTGCTGTCGGCGGCAGCGGCGGTCGTCTCGACGGAAGCGGTAGTCTGCTCGACAGCGGGCGCAGAGGCGTTGGCGGCGATGGCAGCGGCACCATTGGACTCAAGACCCAGCTCGGCGGCGCGCTCGGCCTCCTGGTCGCAGAGCAGCTTATCGTATGCCTTCAAGAACGGCAGGTAGATGATGGCGTCCAGCAAGATGATGATCGCGACAAATACCAGGGCAATAAGCTGGAAGTTCGTGGTGATGAAAATGCCGATGGGGGCAGGGGTGGCCCAAGGCACCACGAAGGAGAAGCCGTTCATACCCACGTTGTCGATAAAGAACTTGGCAACGCTTACGTTGACGCAGCCGGCGGCAACAAAGGGGATGAGCATGTAAGGGTTAAGGATCATCGGTGCGCCAAAGAGCAGCGGTTCGTTGACGGCGAAGGCAACAGGAACAATCGAGGCCTTACCGACGGCTTTGAGCTGCTTGGACTTCATAAAGAGAATCAGCAGAAGCGGCACGATGAACGTGGCGCCGGTGCCGCCGAACTCACCCACGAGCGACATGTTAAAGGTGAGGGAATGGGCGGGGTGACCACCGGCCAGCAGAACCTGCAGGTTCTCGGCCTGGTTGGCAAGACGGATGGGGTCGATGCCCGGCTGGACAATCGAGGGGCCGTGGACGCCGATGAACCAGAAGAACGCGGTGGCTGCCTGAATAAGGATGAGTCCGGGGTAGGTCTCTGCCGCAGTGAAGAGCGGGGAGAGCAGCTTGATGAGCAGCTCGGAGAACGGAACGCCCATGAGGTTGCGCACAACCACATCGATGATGCCACAAATGATGACAGCGCCACCGAAGGGGATGATGTCGCGGAAGTTCTGAGCGATGGCGCCCGGGACCTCCTTGGGCAGCTTAATGGTCAGATCGCGCGAGACGCAGAATTTGTAGACCCAAACGGTAATGAACGCGGCGATATAGGCGGAGAACAGACCGCGCGTGCCCATGCTGGTGCAATCGAAGACCGAAAGCTCGGAGCCGTTGAACTTGGTGGTGAACTGCGTAACAGCGAGCAGCAGCATGCTGCACTGGGCGGCAACCATAGTGGAGCCGTCGTTGAGCACCTTGCCGGCGGGCATGCGACGGTTCATGGACGCCGTGAAGTTCTTGGCAGTGGTGCCGGCAACCATGATGCCCATGACGCCCATGGTGAAGTTGTACAGCTTGTTGCACCAGTCGATGAGCGGCTGGGGCAGCGTGATGCCAACTACGCCAGGAAGGGTGGCGATCAGCAGAAAGATCGAAGAGGTAAGGACGATGGGCATGCACCCAAGGAATCCGTCCTTAATGGCTTGGAGGTAGACGTTCCTCGAGATCTTCTCGAAGAACGGTTGATGCTTTTCGAGCATCTTTACGATGGCGTCCATAGAGCTCCTTTGCTACTTAATGCGCGATGCATGTGGATGGAACTGGTCGTCGATGGATGGTCAGGACTGCCCGGAAACCTTCCTGCTTAAGGAAGGCATTGCGAAATGACAACGTTGTCATTTCGTTAATGACAACGTAAGACATTTTTGGAAGAGCAACAAGGATTTACAGGTGAACGGTCGATATCGTCCGATAAACGGCTGATTTGTCAGTCGGGCAGGTAGTGTATGCTAGAACACAAAAAACAAGCGATGCAAAACCGACTGGAGAAGTAGCGGCAACGATGGACAAGAAAAATATCTCAATGAACGATGTAGCAGTTGCTGCGGGCGTTTCTCTCAAGACGGTTTCGCGTGTGATCAACGAGCCCGATAGCGTGCGAGAGTCGACACGCGATAAGGTTCATTCCGCAATGGAGGCGCTCGGGTTTCGAACCAACTTTGCCGCGCGTTCGCTCAAGTTGGGCCGTTACGGGTGCATCGGCGTGGCGCTGTTCCACTTGTCGGGCGGTGCCGTGGACATGATTGACGGTATCGCCGATGCCGCCGAAGAACGCGGCTTTGCGCTCACGATGATTAAGAAGTGCGGAGGTGAGAAGATGACTCTTGCCGATGCGGCGCGTAGGATGTCGCAGCTGCCTGTTGATGGCATGATCTTCAACCTGCGTCAGATGGTCGATGACTTTGATAGCTTTGAGGCGCCGAAAGACCTCAAGACGGTGATTATTACGCCGATGGAGCATCCTACCTGCTCCACCGTCAGTGACGATCAAGAGGGCGGCGCTCGTATGGCGTGCGAGTACTTCTTGAATCGCGGGCACAAGAACGTGTACTTCGTCTCTGGTAAGGAAGAGTCGCTGTCGAGCCAGTGCCGTATGAAAGGTTGGCGTGCGGCGCTCGAGGCGCGTGGCATTGAGCCGCCCGAGCCTCTGCAAGGCGATTGGAATGCGGATAGTGGCTATGCCGCGGGCCTTGTGCTTGCCGATAAACCCGATTGCACGGCGGTCCTCGCTGCTAACGACTGCATGGCAAACGGCGTGATGATGGCTCTACGTGACAAAGGGCTCAGTGTGCCCGACGACGTGTCCGTGATCGGCTTCGACGATGAGCTCTACAAGACGATTCCCAACTCGATTCTGACGTCGGTGAAGTTTCGCCACCGCGAGCTGGGCATCCGTGCGCTTAACGAGGTCGTCGCAGGTCTGGAAGCCCCGAGCTCCAGAAGCCGTACGCTCGTCTCGGGCGTGTTGGTCGAGCGTTCCAGCGTAAAGGACTTGCGGGCGTAGACGTGCTCGGCCTATTCCGTTTGTCTCGATCTGTAACAACTAGACGGTCAAAAGTGGTCTACATGTTACAGATTGAGATTTTCGGCTTGGCCTGTGCGTTCATCTCGATCTGTAACAGCTAGGACCGAAAAACTCGGCTAGATGTTACAGATTGAGATGAACAGGAGGACGGGTGCGGTCTAAACAAAATGGCCCGCGCATCACACATCGATGCACGGGCCATTTATTGTCTGCGAGCGGCAGGTGGTGTCAGCGTCTTATGCCTCGAGGTTTTCCTCGATCCAGGCGACGGCACCCTTGGGATCCTTAGTGAGGTCGATGTACTGTTTGCCCTTGGGCGACAGCAGCGTGATGCCCAGGCGGTCGGTGTCGGCCTTCATCTCGTTGTAATAGGTGCGAACCTGCGGAGCCAGGACGATGACGTTGTACTGGTCCATGATGGCGTAGTGACTGCCGTAGGCACCGGCGTTGGCGGTAATGTCGATGCCCAGCTCGTCGGCGCCTTCCTTAAGCGCGTTGGCGAGCAGTGCAGAGGTGCCGGCGCCAGCGCACAGAACCAGAACCCTCAGATCCTTGCCCTTAAGGGCGGACGGAGCTGCGGAGGCCTCAGTGGCAGAAGCGGTCTCGACAACAGGAGCCTCAACGGCGGGGGCGTCAGCGGTCTTGACGGTCTTGGTCTCCTCGGCCTCTTCTTCGGCCAGGGTCTCGGCCTCCTGCTTGCACAGGACGTTGTCGTAGGCCTTGCAGAACGGGTAGTAGATTAAGAAGTCAACGACCAGCAGGACGACAACCAGGACCAGAGAGATCGGCTGGAAATTGGTGTCGATGAAGGTGCCGATCGGTCCGGGGAGTGCCCACGGCATGGCATAGATAAAGCCGTTCATGCCCAAAAAGTCGATGAAGAACTTACCAATGAGGACGTTGGCCACGGGGGCAAACAGGAACGGGATCAGGAAGTACGGGTTGAGGATGATGGGCGCGGCGAACAGCAGCGGTTCGTTGACGGCGAACATCACGGGTACGACAGAGGCTTTGCCGACGGCCTTGAGCTGCTTGGAGCGCATAAAGAGCAGGAAGATGATCGGGACAATGAACGTGGCGCCGGTGCCGCCGAGTTCGCCGATGTAGTTACCGAAGTTCTCGGTCAGGGCGAGGGCGGGGTGACCGCCGGCCTGCAGCGTGGCGAGGTTGGTGGTGATGTTGCCAAACAGCGCGGCGTTGAGGGCAGGCTTAACGACCGAGGGGCCGTGGATGCCCATGAACCAGAACAGCGGGATCATGAACCAGATGAGGGCGAGGCCGGCGTAGGAATCGGCAGCGGCGAACAGCGGGCTCACCAGCGTGGAGATGACGTTGGCAAACGGGACGGCCAAGCAGGTGCGGCAGATAACGTCGATGACGGCGACAAACAGGATGGAGAAGCTGAAGGCGAAGATGTCGCGGAAGTTCTGGGCGATGGCGCCGGGGACTTCTTTGGGCAGCTTGATGGTGATGTCTCGCTTAATGCAGAAGGCATAGATGTTGACCGTGGCAAATGCGGCGACAAAGGAGCTCAGTAGGCCCTTGGTGCCCATGTTGTCGGTAAAGAACACCGAGACATCGGCACCGTCGATCTTGGCACTCGTCTGGGTAACGGCCAAGATGAGCATAGCGCACATGGCGGCGACCATGGTGCTCGTGGCGTTGATGGCCTTGCCGGCAGGCATGCGGCGGTTCTTGGAGCCGGTCAGCGCGCTTGCGGTGGTGCCGGCGACCATGATGCCCACGACGCCCATCGTGAAGTTGTAAACCTTGTTGCAGAAGTTCACGACGTCGACGTTCCACCAGTCGGGCAGCGTAAAGCCGCCGACCGTGGCGACAACGCCCGGCAGGGTCGAAATAAGCAGGAAGACAGAAGAAGACAGGATGATGGGCATTGCTGCCAAAAAGCCGTCTTTAATGGCCTGAAGGTAGATGTTCTTAGAGACCTTGTCGAAGTACGGCTGACCTTTCTCCAAGAACTTAACGATCGATTCCATAGTTCACGCTCCTCTTTGCATGAAATCTTAATGGCATGGACGTTGAAAACCTATATGGTCTCCCGCTTGCTAAAAGCCCGGGTGCAGGCGGGGTCGGTCCCAGGGGGAGAGAGGGGAGCGGCTGGGTTTGTATCGCATAGGGCCGCTCCCCTCTCGGGGGAAAGCGAGGCGATGCGCTACTGCGCGTCCGCCATAGTGTCGGCGAGCTCCTTGTACCAGAGTGCCGACTGCTTGATGTAGCGTTTTTGCGTGTCGAAGTCGATGTAGAACAGGCCGTAGCGCTTGTTATAGCCGTTGGCCCACGAGAACTGGTCCTGCAGGCTCCAGATAAAGTAGCCCTGGACGTCGACGCCCTCGGCGCGCGCCCGGAGCACCTTCTCCATGTGCTGGTCGACAAAGTCGATGCGCTCGGGATCGGCGACGATGCCGTTTGCGTCGGGCTCGGGGTCCTTGTGGCCCAGGCCGTTTTCGGTGATATAGATGACGGGGAGGTTGGGATAGGTGGCGCTGATGTGCTTGAGCGTGTCGTAGAGGCCTTGCGGGTAGATGAGCCAATCCCAGTCGGTGGTGGGGATACCCGGCATATCGACCTGCTGCCCGACGCCCTTAAACTTAAAGCACGAGGTGCCCTTGTCTCCGGTGCCGTTAAAGCTGTTGGTGGACTCGCCATCGTAGGCGGCGATAAACGCCGACTGATAGTAGTTGAGGCCGAAAATATCGTTGCGGGGCGCCGCCTTGGCGAGCTCCTCCATGTCGCTGTCCTCAACCGTAAGCGTGGCGTTGTTGGCACGCAGAATCTCGTTGATGAGTGAGAGGGTGCGCGCGGAGTAGTGACCCAGGAAGGCGCCGTCCATGATGAAGTCGGTGTAGAAGGCGTTGTACAGGTCGGCGGCGTGCTGGTCGGCGGGCGAGTCTGTGGCAGGATATGCCGGCGTCAGGACGTTGACCATGCCAATGCGTCCGCCCAGGTGCTCGGTCTCGTCAAGATCCTTATACAGGTTGACGGCGCGGGCGTGGGCAACGAGCTCGTTGTGCTGGCTCTGGATGCCGCTCGTCACATCAAAGTGATGGTTGGGCGGGAAGTTGCCTTGGATGTATTGGGAGTGCGAGAGGCTGATGAGCTCGTTGATGGTGAACCAATTCTTGACCTCGCGGAACTCGCGGAAGCAGAACTCGGCATAGCGCACATAGGCGTCGACGGTCTTGCGGTTGAGCCAGTCGCCCTGGTTGAACAGGGCGGCGGGGGAGTCAAAGTGATGCAGGGACACATAGGGCTCGACGCCATACTTTTTGCAGCAGGCGAACAGCTCGTGGTAGTGCTTAACGCCCTCGGCGAGGGGCTCGGCATCGTCGCCGTTGGGGAAGATGCGGGTCCAGGCGATGGACACACGGATGGCGTTGAGTCCATGCTCGGCAGAAAGGCGGATATCCTCCTCGTAGCGGTTGTAGAAATCACTGGCCGGGTCGGGCAAAAAGCGACCCTGGGCGACAAGGTAATCGTCCCACATGGTCTTACCCTTGCCTGCCACCTTCGTGGAACCTTCCGTTTGGTACGCGGCGGTTGCGGCGCCCCAAACAAAGCCCTTCGGCAGCTGCTGTACGCGGTTTAGCAAAGACATATGCATACACCCTCTCGTCTCGCTGTTCGATATTGTGCGTTTGCGCTCAGGAGGCTCCCTGGTTAGCGTTCAGCGGTGAAAAAGCCCGATAAACACTATCTTAAAATGATTAGAACCAAAATGAGCACGTGAACATTTGACAATGAGCACGTTAACATCCGGCTGGGATGTATAGAAACAAAACAACTTCAAACAGCCGCGAACGGTTGTATTTGTTCGGTAAGCGGTTTTGATTGACAGAAGTTTTCATGTTGTGGTATATGGCTCGGGTATCATGAGCACGTTATCGATGTATGTACGATGCGCCATGGGCGCGGGGAATAGTTGGGAAGCAGGTTAGCGTGGAAGGCATGGCTCAGCAGACAAGGAATGGTCATTCGGCGAGCGCGGCAGAGGTTGCGGCGCTCGCTGGCGTGAGCCGCCAGACTGTGTCTCGCGTGGTCAACGGTATGCCCAACGTGACGGAAAAGACGCGCAAGCGTGTGCTGGCCGCCATGGAAGAGCTGGGCTTTCGTCCCAATTTTGCTGGAGCGGCGTTGCGCGGCGGGTCGTATCGTTCTATTGGCCTGTGCATGTACAACATCACACGTGTCGGTAACCTGGCGACGCTCGAGGGTATCATGCAAGCGGCGCGCGAGCACGATTTTGCCGTCACTATGATCGAGATGGGCGGCGACAAGCCCTATACACTTGCCGATGCCTCGCGCCGCATGGTCGAGCGACCCGTCGACGGCATGATTCTCAACATGAACCGCATGGCTCCCGATTTTGAGGAGTTTGTTCCCCAGCCGGGAGTGCGAACGGTCATCCTGTCCATGTATGCGCATCCGCGCTGCACGACGATCGACTCCGACCAGTATGGTTCGTGCGAGCTGTTGACCAATTATCTGCTGGAACATGGTCACTCGAATATGCGGTTTGTGGCGGGTCCGGAAAACTCGATTTCCTCGCGTTTTCGTGAGGCCGGTTGGCGCGATACGCTGGGTCGTGCTCATGTCGATGCCGCTCCGATGCTGCGTGGCGATTGGAGTGCGGACAGTGGGTACGCCATGGGCGAGCGGATTGCGGCCGAGGTGCTTGCCGGCGGG
>CABUUD010000060.1 GCA_902494585.1 uncultured Collinsella sp.
ACGCTCGACCGTCGCTATATCACGCTCGTTCACGGGCACATTGCCATGGACGAGGGCACTATCAACACCGGTATTGCCCGATCGACGCGCGACCGCGTGAAGATGGCGGTTTCCGATGACCCCTTTGCGCGCCAGGCCATCACGACCTTCAAGGTGCTCGAGCGCTTTGATTCCACGCGTTTCGACGACGGCTACACGCTTGTCGAGTGCCACCTGTTTACCGGCCGCACGCATCAGATTCGCGTGCATATGCGCCATATCAACCACGCCTGCGTGGGCGATCCGCTCTACGGCAAGTGCGATGCGCGTGCCGATCAGGGCCTGACCAGGCAGTTCCTGCATTCTTGGCGCGTGGCGTTCGATCATCCCGTGACGGGGGAGCGCATTGAGTGCCGTGACGAGCTGCCGTGGGACCTTGCCGCGGTTCTGGATGACCTGGCCCCGCGTTCGCTCGGCCGCACTGCCGCCGGTGACGAAATCGTCCCGCAGCTCGGTCTGCTCGAAGCCTAGCCAGTATTAGGTGGTTTCTTGAACTCGGTAAGCCTGCGGTAAGATATACGATTGTTTACGTAACGCGTTCTCGGGAGACTGCATGCTCGCCTTTTTACAAACCAACACACCCATCGTGATCTTCAACCAGATTGTCGTCACGCTGCTCACGGTCTGCTTTCTGTACCAGGTGGTCTTCTTTGTCATTGGCGCTCTTCGTGGCGAGGTCGCGCCCCCTAAGGCCAAAAAACTTCACCGCTATGCCTTCTTTATCGCTGCGCATAACGAGGAGGCCGTGATCGCCAACCTCGTTCGCTCCATCAAGGATCAGGACTATCCGTCCGAGCTTATCGAGGTCTTCGTGGTCGCCGACGCCTGCACCGACAACACGGCGCAGCTCGCGCGCGAGGCGGGCGCCATTGTCTATGAGCGTAATGACCTTGCCCGCAAGGGTAAGAGCTGGGTCATGGACTTTGGCTTCGACCGCATTCTCAACGAGTATCCCGATACCTTTGAGGGCTATTTTATTTTCGATGCCGATAATGTCATTTCCCGTGATTACGTATCCAAGATGAACGATGCTTTTGACCAAGGCTTTCATGTGGTCACCAGCTATCGCAACTCTAAGAACTTCGGCAGTTCGTGGATCTCTGCGGCCAACGCCACGTGGTATCTGCGCGAGGCGCGCTTCCTTAACAATGCGCGCAACATCTGCAAGACTTCCTGCGCTGTATCGGGTTCGGGCTATCTCATTTCTGCCAGTGTTATCGAAGGCATGCACGGCTGGCAGTTCCACACGCTGACTGAGGACATTCAGTTCACCACGTTCTGCGCTATCCACGGCATTCGCATTGGCTATGCGCCGGCGGAGTTCTTTGACGAACAGCCCGTGACGTTTAAGGCGTCTTGGAAACAGCGTATGCGTTGGACCAAGGGCTTCTACCAGGTGTTCTTTACGTATGGTAAGCACCTGGTCAAGTCGACCTTCCGCTACCATCGCTTTGCCGCCTACGACATGTTCATGACGATCGCTCCGGGTATGCTGCTATCGCTGATCTCGATGCTCGCCAATGCGACGTTCCTCATCGTGGGCGGTCTTTCGCATGGTTTTTTGGCTACCGAAGTCGAGATGCAAGCCTGTGCCGCTTCGCTCATTATGACCTTCGCCATGATGTATCAGACGTTCTTTATCCTGGCGCTGCTCACGACCATCTTTGAGTACAAGCACATTCATTGCGCGCAAAAGTGGCGTCTGGTGACCAACCTGTTTACCTTCCCGATCTTTATGTTCAGTTATATCCCCATTACGGTGGCTGCTCTGTTCCTAAAGGTCGACTGGGTGCCGACGCAGCACGCCGTGAGCGTTAGCCTCGACGAAGTCATGCAAGGCGCCAAATAACCACCACCAAAACCACCACAAAGGGGACAGGCACCTTTGTGGTGGTTTTTGCGTTTGAGCTGCTGCCCAAGGAGGTGTTCGATGGTCTATATTCCGTTTTGGATTTGCATCTTTGCCGGCGCGGCGATTGATGCCCGTGAGCGACGGTTTCCCAATGAGCTTGCCGTCGCGTGTGCGGTGGCGGCGTTTGCAGGGGTTTGGCTCGACAAGGGCGTAAACACGGCGCTTGACCATGCCGGTCTTGCTGCCATCGCCTACCTTGCCCTTATGCTTACTGAGTCGCTTTGGCGTCGTGTTCGCCACGCTCCCGGCATTGGTATGGGGGACGCCAAGGCGCTCTTTGCCCTTTGTACCTTCGATCCCTTGGGTGGTATCGTCGCGTTTGCGGCTGCGCTCCTGGCCCTTGCTGGCGCCTGTCTCATCGCAAAATCACGCTCCCTGCCTTTGCTGCCGTTTTTGGTGCCGATATTTGCCATAATCGAGGTTGTGGGTAGTACGCTGTAACCGTTTGCGCGCCCTTTTTAAGGAGCATGCCATGGCAACCAATCAACAGACAGCCGCCATCAAGGCGCGTATGGATCGCATTCCCGCGGCGTTGTCGCCCGAGCTGGTCGAGCGTATCGCCGTCGACCGCGCCTCAGGTGTCGTTAATCCCTATCGATGCGGTGACGACCAGGTCATCCGACGTGTCGATCGGGCTGCAGACGAGGGCACGCTCATGCGTCCGGCATTTATGCGCGATACCGAAAAGATTTTGCATCTGCCCGCATACACGCGTTATGCAGGCAAAACGCAGGTCTTCAGTTTTCGCAGCAACGATGACCTGTCGCGTCGCGGCCTGCACGTGCAGCTTGTCTCGCGCATCGCTCGCGATATCGGACGTGCTCTGGGGCTCAACTGCGATCTGATTGAGGCGATTGGCTTAGGCCACGACTTGGGTCACACGCCCTTTGGCCATGCGGGTGAGCGATTCCTCAACGATATCTATCACGATCGCACGGGCCGCTATTTTTTCCATAACGTACAGTCGGTCCGCGTGCTCGACGCGCTGTACGGCCGCAACGTTTCGCTCCAGACGCTCGACGGCGTGCTATGCCACAACGGTGAGTACGAACAGCGTGTGTTTGAGCTTTCGGACATGAGCTCCTTTGACCAGTTCGACCTTACGGTTGAGGATTGCATTGCCACAGGTTACAGCGCAATTGAGCACCTGCGCCCCATGACGCTCGAGGGCTGCGTGGTTCGCATCTCGGATATCCTTGCCTATGTGGGGCGCGATCGCCAAGACGCCATTGCGGCAGGCCTGCTGTCACCCGACGCCTTTGACGATGACCTGGGCGGCGCATACAACAGCTGGATCCTTACGCATGCCTCTATCGATATCGTCGAGCACAGCTATGGCAAGTCGCGCATCGAGATGAGCGAGGACCTGTTTGAGGAGATCCGCCGGGCCAAGCGTGAAAACTACGAGAAGATCTATAGCAAGGGCGGTATCGAGGGCGACTCCGAAGCGGAGCTGCGCGAGGCCTTCGAAAAGCTCTACGACCGTTGCCTGCAGGACATAAACGAAGGAGACGAGTCCTCGTATATCTTTAAGCACCACATTTCTCGCATTGAGCAGCAGCTTTCCTACTACGATCGCGCCTATGCATGGCAGGACGATATAGATCAGACCGTAGTAGATTACATTTCGAGCATGACGGATGGCTATTTCTGTGAGCTCACGAGCAAGCTGTTCCCGGGACTGAAGTTTCCGCACCGTACCTATATTAACGAACGGTAGTTCGTATATTTTCGGTATACTGTTCGTGGAAAACGTTTTTGATTGATGCACGGGATGGCTATGGACGACCTTTTTTCTGCTTCGACGCGCGAGCGTTCCTTTCAGAATGCGCCGCTAGCGGTGCGCATGCGCCCCAATTCGCTCGATGAGTACGTGGGCCAGCAAAAGGCCGTCGGTAAGGGCTCGTGGTTGCGTGCCGCGATTGAGCACGATGTACTGTCGAGTGTGATTCTGTACGGGCCGGCCGGTACGGGCAAGACGACGCTGGCCCACATTATCGCCAATCATACCAAGAGCGAGTTTGTCGAGGTCAGCGCTGTGACGGGCACCGTAAAGGATCTTCGTCGCGTGATTGACGAGGCTAAGACGCGCCTGAATACGTACGACCGTCGCACCATTCTGTTCATCGACGAGATTCACCGCTTTTCTAAGTCGCAGCAGGATGCCTTGCTGCATGCGGTTGAGAACCGTACCGTCATTATGATTGGCGCCACGACTGAGAATCCGTACTTCGAGGTCAACTCGGCGTTGCTCTCGCGCGGTCGCGTGGTGGAGCTTGAGCATCTTATAGACGAGGACATCGCCACGCTGATTGAGCGTGCGCTCGAGGCACCGCAGGGTTTGAACGGCAAGTTCTCGGCCGATGAGGATACGGTTAGGACCATCTGCACGCTGGCTGCGGGCGACGCTCGCTCGGCGCTCACGACGCTCGAGCTTGCGAGCGAGATTGCCGTCACGCGCCCCGATACCGAGGGAACGCCAGCGCCGGCTGCGGGGGAGCGCTATCCCATCACCGTGGATGACGTAAAGATTGCCAACCCGCGTCGTGGCTTTTCGTACGACAAAAACGGTGACATGCACTACGACATTATCAGTGCGTTTATTAAGTCCATGCGCGGTAGTGACCCCGATGCCACGATCTATTGGCTCGCGCGCATGATTGACGCGGGGGAGGACCCTAAGTTTATCGCTCGTCGTATTATGATTCAGGCTTCTGAGGATGTTGGCAACGCCGATCCGCAGGCGCTTTTGGTGGCACATGCCGCGTTTAAGTCTGCCGAGGTCATTGGCTATCCCGAGTGCCGCATTAATCTGGCTCAGGCTGCTCTCTATGTGTGCCTGGCGCCTAAATCCAACGCGTGCGAGGCTTCGATCGATGCGGCGTTGGCCGATATTCATTCAAGTGGGCTCCGCGAGGTGCCGAGTTATCTGCGCGATCGTCATCGCCCGGGCAGCGACGAATACGGTGTGTACAAGTATCCGCATGATTATCCCGAAGGCTGGGTCGATCAGCGCTATTTGCCCGAGGGGCTGGAGCGCGGTGCGTTTTGGCAGCCTGCCGGCCGCGGCTGGGAAGAGTGGCGTGTAGAGCAAAGCGAGCGCGACCGTAGCGGCAATGCGCCCAAGTAGGTCCTTGGGACTTCGCAATTTCCCTTTGGGTATCTTTCCACTTCTTTGGGGTATCATGAACAGCGTCTGTATTTCGATTCCTTCGGGAGGCTTGTATGAGTCCCATTCAAATCGCCCTTCTGCTACTCGCCGTTGCCGGCGTGTGGGCTGTTATCGAGCTCGCGCTCACGCTGCGAAAGACCCGCACCGTCGTTGATTCGCTCGACAAGACGGTGACCGACCTTAACAACACTATCGCCGAGGCTCAGCCCGTGGTGGCAAAACTCGACGGCGCTGTCGACGAGCTTACGCCGGCGCTTGCCCAGATGGAGCCGCTCCTCAAGTCGAGCAAGACCGCCGTCGACGCCCTGACTTCTAATCTCGTAGAGGTTGAAGCCGTGGTTCGCGACATTTCCGAGGTTACGGGCAGCATGGCCGAGGCCAGCAATGCTGTGTCGAGTGTGACCGACTCTGCGGCCGGTGCCGTGCAGAAACTCTTTAACAAGGTGAAGGCTCCTGCAGCCGACGCCGATCGCAAGCTCGCCGCTGCCGCCACCGAGGCCGAGCAGCCTACCGAGCGCGTTCTGATTGGTGAGGCTGAGGACGAGGCCGCCGATGGTGCGGATGCGGCTCAGAAGCCCGCAGCCAAGCCTGCTCAGTATTACACCTATACGCCCGACGAGACCTCCGAGGAGTCCTGCGATGAGTAGCGAAGCAACTTGCCCCATCACGCTGACTGTTGCCGGGGATCCGCGTCTGGCGCGCCTCGTGCGCATGACGGCGGCTAATGTCGGCGCGCTGTGTTCCATGTCCGTCGATCGCATCGAGGATATCCGTATGGCTGCCGAGGAGGCCTTCATCTTTGGCTGCACGGCCGTTGATTCCGACGATATCTCGATTAAATTCGATGTCGACGAATCGCATGTGGGCATGACCTTTACCTTTGGCGATCAGGCGACTGTCGATGAGGATGACCAGGCTGCCGTGTATGCCGAGCTCATTTTAGCGAGCGTGTGCGATTCCTACGAAAAGACTGCGGCGCCTCTGACGCTTTCCCTCGACCTCAAGGCGGATATCTAATATGGCCGAACGTTCCCGGAGCGGTAAGACCGCTTGGGACAAGGAGAAAACCCGCGAGCTGTTTCGTCGCTACAAAGAGACCGGTGACCCGGACGCACGCGAGCAGCTCGTTATGTCCCATATGAACCTGGTAAGGTTTCTTGCCAACAAATTTAAGAACCGCGGTGAGCCGCTCGACGACCTGATGCAGGTCGGATACCTGGGTTTGCTTAAAGCAATCGACCGCTTTGATCCCGAGCGCGGACTCGAGTTCACCACGTTTGCCACGCCTACCATCCTGGGCGAGATCAAGCGTCACTTCCGCGACAAGGGCTGGAGCGTGCGCGTGCCGCGCCGTCTGCAGGAGCTTTCTGCCAAGGTCAACCAGGCTACCGACAAGCTTACTAACGAATTGCAGCGCTCGCCTAAGGTTGAAGAAATCGCTGAGTACCTGGGCGTGACCGTTGACGAGGTGCTGGAGGCCATGGAATCGTCTTCGGCCTATACCTCGGTACCCATCGAGGCTCCTGGCGCGTCCGATTCCGATGATGCCCCCTCGATTCTCGACCGCTATGCCGATGACGACAACGAGCTTGACTTTACCGATGACCGCCTGGTGATTGAGGAGGCCATTCGCGATTTTTCTCCGCGCGAGCGTGAGGTTATCGAACTGCGCTTTGTGAAGGGCATGACCCAGATCGAGATCGCTAAGAAGTTGGGTATCTCGCAGGTGCAGGTCTCGCGCCTGCTGCGCCGTACCCTTAAGAAGATTCAAGACAAGATTGACCCCGACGGAGTGATGGTTCGTTCATGAGTGAGCACCCCCAACAAACCGACCGCACGCTGCGCGATACCCGCATTCTGACGCTGCGCATTTGGGGCGTCGTCGGCTGCATTGTCATCGCCGCCGTCATCTTTAGCCTTATGGGCATCCTGGCGCCGGTTATCGAGTTTCTCGCTGTCGGTTCCATCATCGCTTTTGTGATGTCGCCGATCACTAACTGGCTCGAGCATCACGGCGTCAACCGTGGCATTGGTTCGCTCATCGCGCTGATCGTGGTTGTGGCAGTGCTCGTCGGCGTCGTCTGCATCCTGTCGCCTATTTTGCTCGGTCAGATTATGGAAGTCCTAAGCCGTCTGCCTGAGCAGCTTCGCGTTGCGGGCGGTGATCTCAACGAGATGATTTCGCACGCTAAGACGCTCAACAACACGCCGCTCAAGGAGTACCTGGACGATAATCTGTCCTCGCTGGTTACTGTGGCGTCCAAGTACGTATCGCAAATCGCCGCTGAGCTCGGTCGCGGCGTGTTCCCGCTGATCAGCAACACGGCCTCTCAGCTGTTCGTAATCTTCCTGGGTTTGGTGCTTGCCTACTGGCTTGCCTGCGATTATCCCCGTTTGCACCACGAGGTCTGCACCATCATTGGCCAGGAAAAGGAGACTTCGTACCGCTTTATGGTCGCGATTCTTTCGCGCTCGGTCGGCGGTTATATGCGCGGCATGGTCGTGACGTCCATCTGCGGTGGCATCCTCGCCTTTATCGGCTTTAGGCTCATTGGCCATCCCTACGCGGCACTCATGGCCATCTTTACCGGCATCATGCACTTGGTCCCGGTTGTCGGTCCCTGGGTAAGCGCGGCGATCGCCACGGTGCTCGGCTTTATGTTCAGCCCTATGCTGGCGTTGTGGACGCTCGTTGTGACCATGGTGGCCCAAAACGTTACCGATAACGTCATTTCCCCCAAGGTCATGCAGAGTTCGGTGCAGGTGCATCCCATCATGAGCCTGACGGCCCTCGTTATTGGTTCGGCACTCATGGGTCCCATCGGCATGGTCATCGCCATTCCGCTGTGCGCGGCCCTCAAGGGCATTTTCGTCTACTACTTTGAGAACGAGACCGGCCGTCAGCTCGTGGCATACGACGGCGCCGTGTTTAAGGGCACGCCGTATCGCGATGCCGAGGGCAACCCGGTCGCCGCCTATGACGCGCTTGGAGACGATACGTTCATTTACGAGTCCGAGCTCATCGGCAATGAGACCGCGCCCGAGGCCCAGGCGATGCCCAAGCCCGAGCTCGAGAATCCCTGGATCAAGCTCTCGGGCCTGCAGCCCGATGCGACGGGCTTTTTCAAGAATCCCTTCGCCAAGGACGATGACTCCAACTCGGACGACGATACCAAAACCGGCATCGACGGCTCCATGGACGATTCGGATTCCAAATAGGCACCGCTAGCGTTTCTTGAAGTTGTAAATGACAAGAAACGCGAGCAAAGCGATTGATAAGGGGCCGGCTACATAGAAAAAGAGAACGTCAATTGCGCGTAGAGTGTAATAAGCTTTATCGCCGGACATTACTGCATACAATACGTAGCCAAATACTGGTTGGTTTGCGTACCAGCAGGAGAAAGCCAAAAGCGCTAAAAGTGCTACAACCAGAAGTGCATTCAGGACAAATCGTTTGCTTTTCATCGATCGCTCCTTCCGGGTGAATCTTATATGTAATTCTACAGTAGCCTTTTTCAAAGCATCGCATACTCCTAAATAACGTGCACTTTCGCTGTAGGGTCGGCTTTATGTCGGCCCTCTTTTTTGCACTTGCGCGGCGGGATGGTAATATCGTTACGTTTGAACTGTTTCGATGTGAAACCGAGGAGATTCCCTCTATGAGTGCTGACTACCCGTCAATGACTACGGCCGAGATCCGCTCCAAGTTCCTCAACTTCTTTGAGGAGCGCGGTCTTAAGCTCTATCCTTCTTCGTCCCTTGTTCCCGACGACCCCTCGCTGCTGCTTGCCAACGCCGGCATGAACCAGTTTAAGGAGTACTACCAGGGCAAGAAGACCATGAAGGGGATCGGCGCGATCTCCTGCCAGAAGTGTGTCCGCACCAACGACATCGACTGCATCGGCGAGGACGGCCGTCACCTGTCGTTCTTCGAGATGCTCGGTGACTTCTCCTTTGGCGGCGTCTCCAAGCAGCAAGCTTGCGCTTGGGCCTTCGAGCTCATCACCAAGGAGTTCAAGCTGCCGCTCGATCGCCTGTACTTCACCGTCTTTACCGAGGACGACGAGACCCATGACGTGTGGCGCTCCCTGGGCGTTGCCGAGGACCACATCTCCCGCTTGGGTGAGGACGACAACTTCTGGGCCGCTGGCCCCACCGGCCCCTGCGGTCCGTGCTCCGAGATCTACTTTGACATGGGCGAGGAGGTCGGTTGCGGCAGCCCCGACTGCAAGCCCGGCTGCGACTGCGACCGCTTCCTTGAGTTCTGGAACCTCGTGTTTACCCAGTACGACCGCCAGGAGGACGGCTCCATGCCGGAGCTGCCGCACCGCAACCTTGATACGGGCATGGGCCTGGAGCGCATGGCCGCCATCATGCAGCACAAGACCGCCAACTACGACGGCGATTTGATGCAGCACCTCATCAAGCTGGGCGAGGAGATCAGCGGCAAGACCTATGACGCCGACGATTACTCCGGTGCCAGCCGCTCCCTGCGCATCATCGCCGACCACTCCCGTGCCGTCGACTTCATGATCTCTGACGGCATCCTGCCCGGTAACGAGGGTCGCGAGTACGTCCTTCGTCGCCTGCTCCGCCGTGCCGTGTTCCACGGTCGCCTGCTGGGCATCGAGGGCGCCTTCCTGACCAAGTTCATCGACGAGGTCAACGCTCAGATGGGCGAGGCCTATCCCGAGCTGCTCAAGAACGTCGCGCTCGTTAAGGGCATCGTCGCCTCTGAGGAGGAGCGCTTCTCCACGACGCTGGACAACGGCCGCGTCTACCTGGACGAGGCCCTGGCAGCGCTTGCCGAGGGCGCCGTACTTCCGGGCGATGTCGCCTTTAAGCTGCACGATACCTTTGGTTTCCCCATCGACCTGACCGTCGAGATTGCCGGCACCGCTGGCCATGACGTCGACATGGACGGCTTCACCGCCTGCATGGAGGACCAGAAGGCCCGTGCTCGCGCCAATGCCAAGGGCGATGCCTGGGGTAGCTTCAACGACGTGTGGGTCGAGCTTTCGGACAAGGTCGCTGCGACCGAGTTCGACGGCTATGACAACGATGTGATCGAGGGCGCCAAGGTTGTCGCCATCGTGCGCAACGGCGTGTCCGTCGAGTCCGCTGCCGCGGGCGATGATGTTGAGGTCGTGCTCGACCGTACCCCGTTCTATGCCGAGATGGGCGGCCAGCAGGGTGACGCCGGCGAGCTTTCCGCCGAGGGCGTTTCGCTGACCGTTTTCGATACCAAGAACCACAACGGCCTGTATGCCCACGTTGCGCACGTCACCGAGGGCACGCTGACCGTTGGTGCTACCGTGACCGCCGCGCTCGACGCCGAGCGCCGTGGATTCCTGCGCCGCAACCACACCGCCACGCACCTGCTCGACGCCGCCCTTAAGCAGGTCCTGGGCGAGCATGTCTCCCAGGCTGGCTCGCTGGTGACGCCCGAGCACCTGCGCTTTGACTTCACGCACTTTGAGGCCCTGTCCTCCGAGCAACTCAAGGCCGTTGAGGACCTGGTCAACCAGCAGATCTTTGCATCTAAGCCGGTCGTGACCCGCGTCATGGGCATCGACGAGGCCAAGGCCGCCGGCGCCGTCGCCCTGTTTGGCGAGAAGTATGGCGACGTCGTCCGCGTCGTTTCCGTGGGCGCC
>CABUUD010000061.1 GCA_902494585.1 uncultured Collinsella sp.
TGTGGGCGCCAGCGGAATGTGGGGTCACCGCGCGGTCCGCATCTGATGGTGTCGACGTCAATGGTATACGGGTGCATCATCGACGTCTTCAATACAGAAGATATCAGTGCGGAATGTTCCGGAGAGAAGCCCCGTCACGCCCCCGGATTCCCTGCGTTTACGGCCTTGAGGTCGGCGGGCGGAGAAAGTGGTTGTTGGGGATACGTGTCCCGGTCGCTGTTTCGCGGCTTTGCCGCGAAAGGCGCGTCACTTTGGGATGGGTGGGGAGCGTGGTTGTTGCGGCAACTGATCCCCACCATAAATTACCCTCGGCATACTTGCGCGAACGATTGCTCGTGCTACACTTGCAATTGCTGTTTCAGGGCGGGGTGGAATTCCCCACTGGCGGTAAATCGGGCGGTGTCAAAGGGACGCCGTGGAGCAGGCGAGGTGCCTGCGACTGAGCCGATGAGTCCGCGACCCGTGCGTGTGTTGGTTCGCATGCCGGCTGAACTGGTGAGATCCCAGTACCAACGGTTAGAGTCCGGATGAAAGAGGCAGGTGATCTTATGTCTGAACAGTCGCAGCATATCCATTTTGAGAACACGAATAGGTGGAGCACCAAACAGCTCGTTACCATGGCGCTGATGTGCGCCCTGGGCGCCCTGTTTATGTACGTGCAGCTGCCCATCCTTCCTTCGGCGCCGTTTTTGACCTATGACCCGTCGCTGGTGCCGGCGATGGTGTGCGGGTTTGCGTATGGTCCCGGCGCCGGTACCGCTGTTGCCGCTATGGCTATCGTTATCCATGCGCTCACCACGGGTGACTGGGTCGGCGCGCTTATGAACTTGGTTGCCACGCTGGGCTATATTCTGCCCGCGGCTATCGTTTACCAGAAGATGCACACCTATAAGGGTGCCGTGATTGGCCTGGTGCTTGGCGTCATTGCCGCTACAGCGCTGTCTATGGTCGCAAACCTTACCATTGGCGTATGGTTCTGGTATGGCTCGGTCGATGTGATCGCCCCGCTCATGATTCCTGCCGTACTGCCGTTCAACCTTATCAAGACCGTGCTTAACTCGGTATTGACGCTTGCGGTGTACAAGGCGGTTTCCAACCTCATCACGCCTAAAAAGGACCAGGTCAAAGGCCGCGCATGATTGAGTGTCGGGGCGTTTCCTTTAGTTATGACGGTGCCGCACCGGCGCTCGACGGCGTCGATCTGAACATCGAGGACGGGGAGTTTTTCTGCATCCTCGGTGGCAATGGGTCGGGCAAGTCGACGTTTGCCAAGCATCTGAATGCGCTGTTGCAGCCCGATGCGGGCACGGTACGCATCAACGGCATGGATGCGTCCGACCCCGAGCTGGTCTACGACATTCGTTCGACCGCGGGCATGGTATTCCAGAATCCCGACGACCAGCTGGTGGCAACGCTTGTCGAAGATGACATTGCGTTTGGTCCCGAAAACCTAGGCGTGCCATCGGCGCAAATTGCGCAGCGCGTACGCGAGGCGCTGAAAGGCGTGGGCCTGGTGGGCTTTGAGCACCACGAGACCCATGCGCTTTCGGGCGGCCAAAAGCAGCGCGTGGCGCTTGCCGGCGTGCTCGCCATGGAACCGCGCGTGCTCATATTGGACGAGGCTTCCTCGATGCTCGATCCGCGTGGGCGCAAGGGCCTCATGAAGGCTTGCCGCGCGTTGCACGATCGCGGCATGACCATCGTGATGATTACGCACTTTATGGAAGAGGCCGCCGAGGCCGATCGTGTCGCCGTGTTTCAGACGGGGCGAGTTGCCATGCTGGGCACGCCCGAGGAAATCTTGACGCGGGCGGACGAACTTGCGCAGCTCAACTTGGATATGCCGGCGTCGTGCTGTCTAGGTAGGGCACTTCGTGAGAAGGGCGTGCCCGTTTGCGCGCAGGTGCGTGAGGCGGATATGGTCGCTGAGATTGCGCAGGCTTATGCCGAGCGAAGTGGGGTAGACATCGTAGAGCGGCCCTTTGCGTCCGATCCTCGTATGCTCGACAACGCATCCTCTGCAAACGATGGAACAGTAGCGTCGGAGCCCGTCATCGAGATTTCGCATCTCTCACATAGTTACTCGCTGAGCGCCCGCGAGCGCCGCTGCTGGCATAAGCGCTCGGCCACTGCGGGCAAATCGAGCAAACAGGCTCTCTGGGGAAACGACCCAAGCAGCCCGTGGGCGCTGCGCGATGTATCGCTGACGGTGCGTCGCGGCGAGTTCCTGGGGCTAGCAGGTCATACCGGTTCGGGTAAGTCGACGCTGGTCCAGCATCTCAACGGTTTGATTCGTCCCCAGGAGGGAAGCGTTTGCGCGCTGGGGCTCGACCTATCAAACAAGAAAGACGCCGCCGCTGTTAAGGCCAAGGTCGGCGTGGTGTTTCAGTATCCCGAGCGCCAGCTATTTGCCGAAACCGTGGCGCAGGACGTGGCGTTTGGTCCGCACAACCTTGGCTTGCCGCAAGATGAAGTCGACCGTCGTGTCGAGTCATCGCTCTCGCGCGTGGGCCTCGACCTTTCTACGGTCGGCGACAAGAGTCCCTTTGAGCTTTCGGGCGGTCAGCAACGGCGTGTGGCATTCGCCGGCGTGCTCGCCATGGAGCCCGAAGTCCTGGTGCTCGATGAACCCATGGCGGGGCTCGATCCGGCTGCGCGCAGGGATTTCCTTGAGCTTATCGATCGACTTCACCGCGATGGCCTGACCGTTGTCATGGTTTCGCATAGTATGGATGACCTGGCCAATTGCTGCGACCGCATTGTCGTAATGAACGAAGGCGCGGTGTTTGCCGAGGGAACCCCCGCGCAGGTGTTTGCGCATGCCGATGAGCTCAAGTCGATCGGCTTGGGCGTTCCCGCCGCCCAGCGTATGGCGCTGGCGCTTACGGAGGCGGGCGTGCCGCTGCGTCGCGGCGGGCTCTATACGGTTGAGTCGCTGGCAGACGAGTTGGTGGACCTGCTAATCGGTCGCTCGGGCGGTCCTTCTAACGTCGCGGACATTGCTAAATCCAAGACGGTCGCGCGAGAGGAGGGCTGCTAATGGAGGCGTTTTCGTTTGGTAGCTACTATCCCGGCGATAGTGCGATCCACCGCCTGGACCCGCGAACTAAGTTGCTCTTGGGCTTTGTGTTTCTGATCACGACGCTCACAGTCAGCAGCTTCCGCGGACTGGCCCCGGTCGCAATCTTCGTTGTCCTGATCTATACCGTGTCCCGGGTGCCGTTGCGCCGGGTCCTATCATCGATGGCACCATTGCTGGCGATTGTCGTGGTGGTCGCAGTGCTCAACCTGTTTTCCGACCAGAGTGGGCGCATTCTGTGGCAGCTTGGCTTTTTGCGGATAAGCGAGGGTTCGCTGCATTCCGCCGCCTTTATGGCGTGCCGCCTGAGCTTGATGATGGCCGGCATGAGCGCCATTACACTCACCACGCCGACACTCGACCTCACCGCGGGCTTTGAACGTCTGCTCGCACCATTTGCGCGCGTGGGGCTCCCTGCGCACGAGCTCGGTATGATTATGGGTATCGCGCTGCGCTTTATGCCGCAGTTTGCCACCGAGATGAAGCAGACGGCCGATGCGCAAGCGAGCCGCGGTGCGCGCGTGACGGGAGGCCCGCTCGGCGGCGTGCGTATGCTCGGCAGTGTGGCGATTCCGCTGTTCACGGGCGTGTTCCGTCATGCCGAGACGCTTTCAGCCGCCATGGACGCCCGTTGCTATCATGGCGAGCAGGGCCGCACACGTCTGCATGCGCTTGCATTTGGCCGCAGCGATGCGTTGGCGGCGGTGGTGACGGCGTTGCTGCTCATCTGCGTCATCGTCATCAACCTTCAACTTGTTTAGGCGCGATTCGAGCGCAAGAAAGGGGTCCCTATGACCGACAACGACCGCACGGCTCAGCTTGAGCGCGCCTGTTCATATCTCAGGCGCATTCCGGCGTGGTATCTGGCCACGACCGATGTGGCCGACGGGCATCAGCCTCGCGTGAGGCCGTTTTCGTTTGCCATGGTCGATGACGGTAAGCTGTGGTTTTGCACATCGCGCGACAAGGATGTGTGGGCGGAGCTGAGTGCGAATCCCAAGTTTGAACTCTCGGGCTGGAAGCCGGGGGAGTGCTGGATCGTGTTGACCGGCGAGGCCGCACTTGAGGACGACGCAGTTGCGAGCGACAAGGTGCGTCAAGCGGGTTTTAAGCACATGGTGGGCATCGGTGAGGAACACGAGAGCGTCAACGACGGCCGCCTTGCTTTCTTTTCGGTCCGCAACATTGCCGCGCGCTTTTGTGATATCGACGGCAGCGAGGAGCGCCTGGAGCTCTAGCTCACACAAACCAGGCTCTCAAACTGGCTAGTACAGGAGGAAACGTGGACGGATTGAATACGGTGTTGGAGTATTTGACGTCGGTGCCGGCGTGGTATCTGGCGACAAGCGTGGACGGGCAGCCACATGTGCGTCCGTTCTCGTTTGCACAGATTCAGGACGGCAAGCTGTGGTTTGTGACGGCGCGCACCAAAGATGTGTGGCAAGAGCTTCTGCAAAACCAGCGCTTTGAGGCCACGAGTTGGTGGCCGGGCCATGGTTGGTTGATCCTGCGCGGGCGTGCGGGGCTGGAAGACCGGGCTTCGAGTGAAATGCGCGAGGCCGGTTGGAAGCATCTTGAGCGCCTGGGCGAGCACTATGAGGGGCCTAACGACCCCACGCTCGTCTTCTTTAGCGTCGAGGATCCCGAGGCTTTTATCTGCAATCACGACGAATGGGTGCCGGTCGAGCTCTAGCCAGCTGGCTCATCCTAACAACTTAGTTTTCGCATGGGCGGGCCCCGTGTTGCCCGGCACCGTAAGGAGTGCCGGTCAATACGGGGCCCGCTCCATTTGTCAATTCCTTCAAGCGAATGTGTCGGGAATGTTTCAATGCATGAATATGTAAACCATTTACGTGTTAATGCATCTTTTGGTGCTAAAGTTTCAACCCACTTCATAACGACCGCTGCGAAATGCGCATCGGTGCATAAATCGCAGACAAGGAGTCTGATATGTCTTTGAAGGTTGGAATCGTCGGCGCGGCTGGATATGCCGGAGCCGAGCTCATTCGCCTCGTGCTCGGTCATCCCGAGTTTGAACTTGTTGCCATTACGTCCAACGCCGATGCCGGCCAGCCGTTGTCTGCGGTGTACCCGAGCTTCACCGGCGTAAGCGATCTTGTCTTCACGACGCATGATGCCCCCGAGCTCAAGAACTGCGACGCGGTATTTTTGGCCGTGCCGCACACGGCTGCCATGGCTCAGGTGCCCGCCCTGCTTGCCGCGGGAGTCTCCTGCATTGACCTCTCGGCCGACTATCGCCTGAGCGATCCGGCCACCTTTGAGGCCTGGTATGCCGCCGAGCACACGAGCCCCGAGTTGCTCAAGACCCGCGCCTTCGGTCTGCCCGAGCTGTTCTGCCAGGACTTAGAGACCGCTGCTTCCAACCATGCCGCTGGCAGGCCCGTGTTGGTCGCCTGCGCCGGCTGCTATCCCACCGCAACGAGCCTTGCTGCCGCTCCTGCCGTGCGTGCGGGCTGGGTGGCAGAGAACGGCCCCGTAATCGTCGATGCCATTAGCGGCGTGACGGGCGCCGGTAAGTCCTGCAACGCCCGCACCCATTTTTGTAGCGCAGACGAGAACTTAGAGGCCTATGGCGTAGGCAAACATCGCCACACACCAGAGATCGAGCAGATTCTGGGTCTGACCGATCGTGTCGTCTTTACTCCGCACTTGGCACCGCTCAAGCGCGGCCTGCTTTCCACGGTGACGATGCCGCTCGCGCCGCGGGCTCTCGACACGTTGGCCCTTGAGGACGTCGTCGACCATTACAAGAAGTTCTACGCCGGTCGCACCTTTGTGCGCGTGCTCGATGCCGGCCAGCAGCCCAAGACGGCTGCGGTCGTCGGCACCAACGCTGCCCAGATCGGTCTTGCGCTCAACAAGCGCGCGGGCGTGCTGGTGGCGACGGGTGCTATCGACAATCTGTGCAAGGGTGCAGCAGGCCAGGCGGTCCAGTGCGCCAACATCGTTTTTGGCTTTGACGAGCGACGAGGCTTGCCCACAGTGGCGTGCCCGGTGTAGCACATTCGATTGTTAACGATTTGGTAGTCGGGTATCGAGTTGGGCGCCACTTTTAAGCTGGTCTACTAATTGCGACCGGTATGGCGTGCCAGCCGATACCCGCTTTTTTATTTGATATAGGGAGTCGTAGGGACGATGAATACCGACCTGATTGATATTAAGATACGCGCCGTCAAGGGTGGCGTTACGGCAGCGGCCGGCTTTAAGGCCGCAGGCATCCATGCGGGATTCCGGAAGAATCCCGAGCGCTTGGACTATGCGCTCGTCGTGCCCGATAAGCCCTGTCCAGGCGCCGGCGTGTTTACGACCAACCGCTTTTGCGCGGCGCCCGTGCAGGTGAGCCGTGCCAACCTAGGCGGTGCGGACAAGGGCTATGGCATCATCGCCGGTATTTCAATCAACTCCGGCAACGCGAACGCCGCCACGGGCGAGACCGGCCTAGCCTGCGCCCGAGAGACATGCAACATCGCGTCGCAGGTCATCGGCTGTGAACTCCAGCAGATTCTAGTTGCATCCACAGGCGTGATCGGACAGATTCTGCCGATCGACACGTTTGAGACGGCCGTTCCGTCCGCCTACGAGGCGCTCTCTGCCCATGGCGGTGCCGATGCGGCCCGTGCCATCATGACGACCGATACGCACTCCAAGGAGTATGCCGTTCGCTACCGCAGTGAGGCTGCGGGCCATGCGGGCAACGCCTATACGGTGGGCGGCATGTGCAAGGGCTCGGGCATGATCATGCCCAATATGGCCACCATGATCGCGGTCATTACTACCGATGCCCCCGTCGAGCCGGTGGCACTTCATGCCCTGCTGCTCTCGACCGTTAAGCAGACCTTCAATAAGGTGACGGTCGATTCCGATACCTCGACCAACGACACCTGCATCATGCTTGCTTCTGGCGCTGCTGCCGCTGATACCGAGGCTATCGTCGAGGGCACTGACGCCTTTGACGAACTGTCCTTTGCCGTGCACGAGGTGTGCGAGAGCCTGGCGCGCAACATTGCGGCCGATGGCGAGGGCGCGTCAAAGCTCGTGACGGTTAACGTCACCGGCGCCGCCAACGACGAGGAAGCCGATATCGCCGCCCGTGCCGTCGCCAACTCGCCGCTCGTCAAGACCTGCATCGCCGGCCACGACTGCAACTGGGGCCGCGTTGCCATGGCGCTCGGCAAGTGCGGCGTGAAGTTTCATCAGGAAGACGTTTCCATCGACATGATGGGCATGCCCGTCTGCCGCGATGGCCTGACCGTTCCCTTTGACGAGGACGAGGCCCTGCGACGTTTTGAGGCGCCTGAGATCGTGATCTCGGCCGACCTGGGTGCAGGCGACGCGGCAACGACCGTGTGGACCTGCGACCTCACGCACGAGTACATCTCCATCAACGGCGACTACCGTTCCTAGATTCCAGGCACGCTGCGCATCTTGCCGCATTGCGGACAGTGAAGCACGGCGTGATAACGATACGAAAGACGAGGCAGATTATGAAATTCGCACGCGATTGTCGTTCGAGCGAATCCAACGAAGCAACCGCGCAGCTGCTGTTCGAAGCGCTGCCGTGGATTAAAAACCTGACCGGCAAGACGGTCGTTATCAAGTATGGCGGAGCGGCCATGGTCGATGAGCAACTGCGCCGCGACGTGATGAGCGACATCGTTTTGCTCAAGATTATCGGCATGCGCCCCGTCATCGTGCATGGCGGCGGCAAGGCCATCAACGAGGCGCTGAGCCATTACGATATTCCCGTCGAATTTAAGAATGGCCAGCGCGTGACCACGCCGGCAACTATGGATATCGTGCGCGAGGTACTGGGCGGCAAGGTCAACCAGGAGCTGGTCGCTGCCATCAACCACCACGGCAACCTGGCCGTAGGCGTGTCGGGCAGCGATGCCGGCACGCTCATCGCCGAGCCGCTCGACCCCGAGCTCGGTCGCGTGGGCAAAGTGACGCACGTCAACACCGACTATATCGAGCGCTTGCTCGATAGCGAGTACATCCCCGTCATCGCTACCGTCGCGGCAGGGGAGGACGGCGGCTTCTTCAACATCAACGCCGATACCGCCGCCGGTGCCGTTGCCGCGGCGCTCCACGCGCATAAGGCGATCTTTTTGACTGACGTCGACGGTCTGTACAAGGACTTTAGCAACAAGGACTCGCTTATCTCCAACCTAACGCTCGACGAGGTTAACGAGATGCTCTATGGCGGGGAGGTCGATAAGGGCATGATTCCCAAGCTGCGCGCGGCCGTCGATGCGCTTGCCGGTGGCGTATTCCGCGCCCACATCATTAACGGTACCACGCCGCATTCGCTGCTGCTTGAGCTGCTGACCGATGCCGGCGTCGGTACCGTGATCCATTCCACCGAGACGGCCTACGAGTTTGATACGCACCCGCACCCGCTTTCGACCTTTGCGGCGCGCCTGACCGAGAACCTCGACGAGGTCGAGAAGCTCCAGACGGTCTAGCCGGCTCGAAATTGCTACGCCATTACGCCCATAGTCCGCGCTACCTGGCGCTTAACGAAAGGTATCTCATGTCACTTGCAGCACAACAATCGCTCGAATCCCACTACGTCATGCACACCTTTGGTCGCTCGCCGGTCGAGTTCGTCGAAGGCCACGGCATGAAGCTCACCGGCGACGATGGTCGCGAATACCTCGATTTTCTTGCCGGTATTGGCGTGTGCAGCCTGGGCCACGGCAATCCGGCAGTGCTGTCGGCGCTCGAGGATCAGACCAAGAGGCTCCTGCATGTCTCCAACTATTTCTACATCGAGCAGCGCGGCCAGGTCGCGGCGCTGCTGTCCAAGCTCGCTAACGATGATGCGGACGGTGCACGCGTGCTTGCCGACGCGATTGCCGCTGGCGACGAGACCACGGCGGCAGCACTTGGCGCTCCGGCTGCGGGCGAGCAGGTGTGGGAGACGTTCTTTGCCAATTCCGGTGCCGAGGCCAACGAGGGCTCTATGAAGCTCGCGCGTCTGTACGCCAAGCGTGCCGGCAACGCTGGCAGCACCATCGTGTGCATGCGCGGCGGCTTTCACGGTCGTACGCTCGAGACCATTGCCGCGACCATGCAGGATTGGCTGCAGGACAGTTTCCGCCCGCTGCCGGGTGGCTTTGTGGCCTGCGCACCCAACGATGTGGATGAGCTGCGTGCAATCTTTAAGCAGTTGGGCAGTGAAATCTGTGCCGTGATGCTCGAACCAATCCAGGGCGAGAGCGGTGTGCATCCCATGACCGAGGAGTTTATGGCTACGGCGCGCGACTTGGCGCACGAGGTGGGTGCCGTGCTTATTGCCGACGAGGTCCAGTGCGGAATCTTTCGTACGGGTAAGCCGTTTGCGTTCCAGACCTATGGCGTGGAGCCCGACATCATGAGCCTTGCCAAGGGCATTGCCGACGGTGTGCCTATGGGTGCCGTGGTGGCAAAGAAGGAAATCGCCGACGTCTTTAAGCCCGGCGATCATGGTTCGACCTTCGGTGGCAGCTGCTTGGCCATCGCGGCGTGTGCCGCGACGCTCTCCGCGCTTGTGCACGGCGATTATGCCGAGCATGCTGCCAAGGTTGGCGCCTATATGGAGCAGGCGCTGGCTAAGCTTCCGCATGTGGTAGAGGTGCGTGGTCGCGGCCTGATGCTCGGCTGCGATTTGGATGATGCCGCGGGTGATGCACATGACGTCGTGGCCCGTGCATTGGGGGCTGGTGCCGTGATCAACGCTACAGGCGCACATACGCTGCGCTTCCTTCCGCCGCTCGTGTGCGAGGAGACCGATGTGGACAGCCTGATCGAGATCCTGGCGGGTGTTTTGGCCTAACACGGCGCAATAACTTAATTTGGACCGGGTTCCGGACTGCGGACGTGCCATATGCGGCACGATTCAGCGGTCTGGAGCCCGTTTTGCTATCGATTCACCATGGCTGGGATAGGCCGTGTGCAAAAAGTGGCAAATATGAGTACGGGCACTAACTTCGTAACATATAAATTAGTTGTTTTTAGACGAGTTGGGCCACATATGTCCAGTTTTGTAGTTGGCAAATTGGCTTAACTGGACTATCGATCGTCGTTCTAATGCCGGATTTGCCTTTTATGACTTCGAAAACGCTGCTACTAAAAAGGTAGCAGTACTCATATTTGGCATTTTTTGCACACGGGTATTCGCCAAGGGTCCATTTCGCCGCCCGAGCCCCGCTTCGTCGCTCCGCTCCTCGCGTGCTGCGCTGGAAAACGCTTCGCGTTTCCTCAGCTCCGCACCCTGTCGGGTTCGAACCCCTCTGTGATGGGCCCAAAAAAGAAAGGCCCCCATAGCTGGGGGCCTATCAAATCAGTGGTGGGCGATGAGGGATGTCCGCGTGCGGCTGGCGCCGCCCGCGCCCCGCTTCGTCGCTCCGCTCCTCGCGTGCTGCGCTGGAAAACGCTTCGCGTTTCCTCAGCTCCGCACCCTGTCGGGTTCGAA
>CABUUD010000062.1 GCA_902494585.1 uncultured Collinsella sp.
CAGGCGCCGACTGCCGTGCTTGCGGCAAATGACCAGATGGCGCTGGGCGTTATCGCCGCGCTCGAGAACGCGGGCCTGTCCGTGCCCGACGACGTGAGCGTGGTTGGTATCGACGACGCACTCGAGGGACTTGTTCCTCACAATCGGCTGACGACGCTGCGATTTGATTTGCGCGGTGTCGGTAAGCTTGCGTTTGAGGCGGCGATTGGAGAGAGCTCGTCTATCGAGGCGATTCATGTGCCGAGTACGCTGGTCGAACGCTCGACTGTTAGGGACATACGGGGTTAGGTCCTACTCCGTTTGTCTCGATTTGTAACAGGTAGACGGTCAAAAGCGGGCTACGTGTTACAGATTTAGATTCTTCGGAAAGAGCAATCCTGTTCGTCTCAATCTGTAACAGCTAGGACCAAAAAACTCGGCCAGATGTTACAGATCGAGACAAACGGCTCCCGACCAGCCCAAAAACAAAAAGACCGGGGGCGGCGCGCCGTGTGACGTGCCGCCCCCGGCTGAGAAATGGGGACAGGTTGTGTGAGCGGGCAACCCCGCCAGCCACTAGTCCAGACGACGGGTCTGCGCCACGTGCTTGTACCAGTAGGCGCTTGCCTTGGGCGTGCGCTTCTGGGTTTCAAAGTCAACGTAAAAGAAGCCGTAACGCTTGTTGTAGCCATTGGTCCAGGAGAACTGATCCTGCAGGCTCCACAGAAAGTAGCCGCCCACGTTGACGCCCACCTCCATGGCCTTGAGCAGCCAACGCAGGTGCTGCTCGATGTAGTCGATGCGCGGCTGGTCGTCCACAAAACCGTCCTTGTAGGGGTCCTTGTAGCCCATGCCGTTCTCGGTGATGAAGATCTGCTTGTAGTTGGGGTAGCGCTGTTTAATGTAGACGAGCAGATCGAACAGGCCCTCGGGATAGATGATCCAGTCCCAGTCGGTGGTGGGGATGCCGGGCTTGTTCACATGCTCGCCAATGCCCTTGACGCGCCAGCGACCGGTGCCCTTCTCGCCCGTACCGTTGTGGTGCAGGTCGTTCTCGCCATCGTAAGCCTTCAAAAAACGGCACTGATAGTTGTTAACGCCCAGGTAGTCGTTGTAGAGCGCTGCCTCGCGCATAATCTCGAGGTCCTCGTCCAAGATCTCGATGGTGCCGCCCGAGACGGCAGCCAGGCGGTTGGCGCACTCGAGGGTGTCGGGGGCATACTCGCCGCGGAACGTCGCGTCGAGCAAAAACTGGTTTTGCAGCACGTGCTCGTTGTTGGCGGCTTTGATGTCGGCGGGGTCGTTCTCGTTGAGCGGGTACTTAAACTCCAGCGACTGGATGACGCCGATTTTGCCCTTAAAGCCGCCGTTGTGGAAGGCCAGCACGGCCTTGGCGTGGGCGAGCATCATGTTGTGCTCGCACTGGAAGGCCTCGGCCAGATGCGCCTTGACGCCACCGGGGAAGGTGCCCTCGATGTAGGTGTTGGAGGCGTCGGCCCAGATCTCGTTAAAGGTGAACCAGTAGGTCACCTGGTCGGCGTACTCCTTAAAGCAGAAGGTGGCAAAGTCCACAAAGGCGTCGATGGTCTCGCGGTTGAGGAAGTCGCCCTTCTCAAAGAGGGGAAGCGGCGTGTCAAAGTGATGCAGCGTGACGAACGGCTCAACGTGGTGCTTGTGGCACTCGGCGAAGAGATCGTGGTAGAACTGGACGCCCTCGGGGTTGATTTCGCCGGTGCCGTTGGGGAAGATGCGGCTCCAGGCGATGGAGAGGCGAATGCCGTTGATGCCGAACTCCTCGCACAGCTCCAGGTCGACAGGGTACTGGTTGTAGAAGTCCGAAGCGGGATCGGGGGAGAAGCGCCCCTGGGCCTCCAGAAAGTCGTCCCAGGCAACCTTGCCCTTACCGTGAGTGCGGGTCTCGCCCTCTACCTGGTAGGCAGCGGTGGCGCCGCCAAAGACAAAGTCCTCGGGAAACTGCGCGGGCGGGTTGGTGACGCTAGCAGGATTAACGGACATGATGATCCAATCGTCTAAATCGAAGGGCCAGCCGGTCTTGGATGGTCGGCTGGCCCTGGGCGTTACTTACTTCGAAAGTTGCTCACTCACGAAGGCGAGAGACTTGTCGCCGTTCTGGGAGAGCTCGATGTACTGCTTGCCACGGCAGGCGACGCACTTGTTGCCCACGCGCTCACAGTCCTTCTGCAGGTCGGCCAGGTAGCTTGCGGCCTGCGGGGCCAGGACGACCAGGTCAAAGTCGGGGAGCATGTCCACGTGGTTGCCATAGGCCTCGGCAGCGGTCTCGAGGTTAATGCCGCGCTCCTTGGCGGCCTTGGCCAGCGCGTTGGCGAGCAGGCCCGAGGTTCCGCCGCCCTGGCAGAGCACGAGCACGCGCTTGCCGTTGAGGTCGCTGGCGGTCGTTGTCTCGGCAGCGGGTGCTGCGGAAGCGGCGGGGGAGTCGGCCTTCACGGCCTCGGCAGCAGCGCCGGCGGCAACGCTCTTGGCGTCAGCCTTGCCCTGGAAGGCATCGTTGAGCTTGGCGGTCTTCTCGGCGTTCTTGGCGGCGAGCTCCTCCTCGGAAATCTCGGCCTCCTCGGCGCACTTCTGGGCGTCATAGGCACGGAAGAACGGGTAGTACAGAACGAAGTCGACGACCAGGATAAGGGCGAGCATCACAAAAGCGAGCGGCTGGAAGCCCAGGCCCATGATGGTGCCGATGGGGCCGGGGACGGTCCAAGGCAGGGTGTACATAAAGCCGTTCATGCCCAAGAAGTCGATAAAGATCTTGAGGATCCAGATGTTGGCGATCGGGGCAAAGACAAACGGGACAAAGAAGACGGGGTTGAGCACGATGGGCGCGGCGAACAGCAGCGGCTCGTTGACGGCAAAGCAGACGGGGACGATGGCGGCCTTACCGACGGCGCGCATCTCCTGAGACTTGGCCAGGAAGCAGAACATAAAGACCAGGACGAGCGTGGCGCCGGTGCCGCCCATGCAGACGACGAAGTACTGGGCACCCTGGGTCAGGACAGCGGAAGCGTGCTGGCCGGCCTGGAACGCAGCCAGGTTGTCGGTCATGTTGGCAACGAGGGCGGCGGCGATGGCGGGCTCGACGATCGAGGGGCCGTGGACGCCCACGAACCAGAAGAGGCTCATAGCGCCGTAGATCACAGCGAGGCCGATGTAGCCGTCGGCAGCGGTGAACAGGGGCTGGAACACCTGGATGACGCCCTGGGCAAAGCAGAAGCCAAAAGCAGCGCGGAAGGCGATGTCAAAGACCCAAAAGACGGTGATGCAGACGGAGAAGGGGATGATGTCCTTAAAGGTCTGCGAGATGTTGGGCGGAACCTGCTCGGGCATCTTGACGGTGATGTTGCGCTTAATGAAGAACTTGTAGATGATGCCGGTCACAAACGCAGCGATAAAGGCGGTCAGCAGGCCTTTGGAACCAAGGTAGGTGGTGTTGAAGCCGCTGGCAGCGTCCGTGGCGATCGTGTCGCTCGAAAGGAGCAAGAAGCCGATGATGGCCGCGCACATGCACGAGATGAAGTTGATCTGGTTGTTCTTGGGCAGATCGCGGTTCTGAGCGTCGGCGAAGTGCTTGGCCGTGGTGGCGGCACAGGCGATGGCCAGGATGCCCATGGAGTAGTTGTAGCACTTCCATAGGGCGTTGTTGATGTCATCGGGCCAGTAGAAACCCCAGATATTGGGAACCGAGGCTACCAGGCAGAAGATGGACGAGAAGATGATGATGGGGATGACGGAGATAAAACCGTCGCGGATCGCCTTGAGGTACTTGTTGCGGGCGATCGCGTTGAAAAAGGGCTGCCCCTTTTCGATGATGGCGATGAGTTGCTCCATGCAAAGCTCCTAAGAGTCGGTGGGTTGGCAACGATGGTAGCTTTTGACGTTTGGTTGCCAAAATGTTGACGTTGCCATTTTGCGACACAAAATAAGACGCGAACCGATGGCCCCTGTGCCTGTGGACCGTCGATTCCTTGCGCGTAAACGTTTGAGCCGCCCGGTGGCTCTGTGTTTGCACAATGGCAACGTTAACATTTGGTCGACAAAAGCTGTTCGGGGAAGCAAAAATGTCGGTGAACGGTAGGTTTTGGGTGGTGAGCGTATGGTGGGGGAGGCGTTGGATATACTTGAAGGCGTTAAAAATGACTGCGTAGGGTGTCACCAATGGCATCGTTGACATAGAAAGATCGACCTATGGCCGCTGTTAAAAAATCGGTATCCGTTAAGGATGTGGCGCGTCTCGCGGGCGTCTCGGAACAGACGGTCTCGCGCACCGTTCACGATTCGCCCAGCGTGCGCCCCGAGACCAAGGAGCGCGTGCGTGCCGCCATGCGCGAGCTGGGGTATCGCCCCAATTTTGCCGGTCGATCGCTGCGTCGCGGTAAGTTTAAGACCGTCGGCGTCGCCATGTTCAATATTACCGGCACCGGCAACCTCGACCGTATGGAGGGCTTTGCCGCCGCCGCCGATAAGCACGGCTATGCCATCACTCTCACTAAAGTAGACGGGCATCCGTATACCCTCGAGGGCGCATCGTCGCGCATGAGCGCACTGCCGGTGGACGGCATGGTTGTGATTATGAACCGCATGCCGGCGGACTTTGGCACCTTTGAGCCGCTGCCCGGTATGCAGACGGTGCTCGTTACCATGCTGGAGCACCCGCTCTGTTCAACGGTCGATAACGACCAGTTCGATTGCTCGCGCCAAGTGGTCGAGTACTTGCTGGGGCAGGGGCACAAGACCGTGCACTTTATCTCGTGTCCCGAGCGCTCGCTTTCGGGCATGCGGCGCGAGGAAGGCTGGCGCGAGACATTGCGTGCGCATGGCATCGAGCCACCGCAGCTCGTGCGCGGCGACTGGACAGCGCAGAGTGGATATGCTGCCGGTCAGGCTCTGGCGGACGATCCGACCTGTACGGCCATTTATGCTTCCAACGATGCCATGGCATATGGCTGCATCCGTGGGCTCGAGTCGCGCGGGAAGCGCGTGCCCCAGGACGTAAGCGTGGTGGGTGTTGACGATAGTTTGGGCGATATCGTGCCCGATCGTCGCCTGACCACGGTGCGCTTTGACAACAAACGCGTCGGCATGTGGGCGGTCGACAAGATTGCCGGCGCCGAGGGCACTGCACCCGGTGTGGAGCACATGCTGTTTCCGGGCGTGCTCGTCGAGGGCGATACGGTGCGCGATGTACGCTAGGGCGCGGGTCTGTTTGGGTTGCCGCTAATTGTGTTCGATATTGTTCAGATTGGTTTAAAAACCGTTCACGGGCGAATAGTGACCGTTCATAGCTCAAAATTACGTTTTGCGCTGTTCTTTTTTGTTTGAATGTTATTGTTTCTGTCATACACAACGCAGCGCGTATGCCCGGACGCGATGCTCTCCATTGGTTCATATGTGAAAGGAACGCAATATGGCAACCAAAGAAGAAATCTCGATGGTTGGATTCGAGATTGTCGCATACGCAGGTGACGCCCAGACCGATCTGCTTGCAGCGCTCGATGCTGCTCGCGAGGGTGACTTTGAGAAGGCCGAACAGCTGCACAAGGATGCCAGCGATGCACTTATCGGCGCCCACGACACGCAGACCAAGCTGCTTTCGCAGGAGGCCGGCGGTGGCGAGATGGAGATGACCTTCATCATGGCTCACGCTCAGGACACTCTCATGACCACTATGATCCTGGAGAAGCAGGCCCGCTTTACCATCGATGCCTACAAGCGCATCGCTGAGCTCGAGGCCAAGCTCGCCTAACGAGCCCTCACAACCAAGTTCCCTTCCAAAAGCCCTGCCGCACCCGCGACAGGGCTTTTTCTGTCCTCCTCCAAGTTGCGGTGAAATAGGGACTGAATAGGGGCCGGCGGGCGCAAAACAATCCCTATTCCACCGCAACTCATCCCGAGATAGTCATTGGGGACGTTCTTAAACGACTGGTCATTGGGGACAGTCTTGGTGCGCTCCGTTCGTCCTCCCGTTCGATTTTTGCTCGGTGGGTATACTTCCATCCGCAATACAGGCCGGAATGAGGAGGTATCCAAATGCCGGACAACGGATTGATTCAAAAGAAAGATGCGCACGAGATGGCTCATGGGCGTCCTGTCCAGATAACCGAGCACACGGCGGTAACCGAGCTGCAGCCCAGTCTGTCCGATGTCGTGTGCGCAAACAAAAAGCTGCAGATTGGCTTTATCGTTGCGCTCGTGGTCCTGGCGCTGCTGTCGGGCTTTGTAGCTCGTCCGCATTTCGCCGATACCAAAACTTGGGACTCCACCATCGAGGTCATCGACCAAAAGAAGGGTAACGTACTGGCGCTCACGACCTCGTGCGTGGCGCTGTCTGCGGGCATTACCGCGCTGCCGGGTGATACGGGAACGCCGGTTGCCGAGCAGCTCGCGCAGCTTTCAGGCAACCTTGGTATCGTGCTTGCCGTGCTCTACCTCGAGAAATACCTGCTAACCATTTTGTGGTCGGTTGGCTTGGGCATCTTAATCCCGTTTGCGTTGGTGCTCTTTGCGGTGTCGCTCGGCATTCACGGGCGCTGGAGCACGAGCGCTGTCCTGCGCCGTGTGGCGACACGCGTGCTGGTAGTTGCCGTGATCGGCATGGCGTTGGTGCCTGCAAGCGTTTGGGTGTCGCAGAAGGTCGATGAAACGTATCGCGTAAGTATTGAGCAAGCTGAGCAAAAGGCTGCGGACGCGGCCGACACCACGGACAAGTCAGCCGAGACCAGCTCAAAATCGAACAAGAATAAATCCGAGACCACGGAGTCCAAAAACGTACTTGAGCAGTTGACTGATGGGGCATCGAGCCTTGTTAAGTCGGTGACCAGCGGCGCCAAGCAGATGACCGATGAGATCGTGCGGCAGGTGACCGATCTGATTGAAGGCGTCATCGTGATGATCGTGACTTCGTGCGTTATCCCGCTGCTGGTGCTCGTGGCGTTTCTGTGGCTGGGCCATACCCTGCTGGGGATCGATATTTCCGGCCCGGCGAACTATTTGACGGGCCGCTTTCTGAGCGCTCCTTCCAAGCACGCCAAAAAGGGCGGACAGTCCGAGTAGGCGGCAAAGCGATCCTTGGAAAACCAACCGTAAGAAGGGCGGCCGAGATGCGTTCTCGGCCGCCCTTTTTGTTTGTTGAATACGTGACAAGCTGGGCATTCCCTGAATCCAAACGGTCAGCAATCATCCGTAAACGGTATTTGTTCAAAAAAGAACAAAGATAAACAAATAGTTGTTGCAGTTACTGTTCGAATGTGTTCAAATAAACATGAACAGTGAAGAACCGCACATTCAGATGCCCGGACCTGAACGCGATTCAACACTTCCAAACAGAAACTACGCACCTGCGTATCTCTCAAGGAGGATGTCATGAGGGTTGTAATCGCTTCCGATGCCGACGGTATGTCGATGAAGGAGTCCATCAAGGAGATGCTCATCGCCGACGGTCACGAGGTCGTCGACTATTCCGAGACCCCTGCCGCGGACTTTGTCGATTCCGCGACCGCCGTTGCCAAGGACCTGCTGGAGCACAAGGATTCCCAGGGCTTCGCATTCGATAAGTACGGCGTCGGCTCCTATATGGCCGCCGTCAAGATTAAGGGCATGGTCGTCGCCAACATTTCCGACGAGCGTTCCGCCTACATGACCCGCGAGCACAACGGCTCGCGCATGGTCACCATGGGCCCGGGCGTTGTGGGCACCGAGGTCGCCAAGAAGATCGCCCGCGAGTTCCTGCGCGCCCAGTACGCAGGCGGCCGTCACCAGATCCGTGTCGACATGCTCAACAAGATGGCCTAACGAGAGCCACCGAGAACTCGAACTTCTACCTCAACTTGTGAATTCAGACGAAAGGACGTTCTGATGAAGAAGACCATCGCAATCGGTTGCGACCATATCGTTACGGACGAGAAGATCTATCTGGCCGACCGCCTGGAGCAGGCTGGCTACAAGGTGCTCGACTGCGGTACCTACAGCCACACCCGTACGCACTATCCCATCTACGGTAAGGCCGTGGGCGAGGCTGTTGCCAGCGGCAAGGCCGACTTTGGCGTGGCCCTGTGCGGCACCGGCATCGGCATCACCAACGCCGTCAACAAGGTTCCCGGCGCCCGCTGCGCTCTGGTTCGCGACATGACCTCTGCCCTGTATGCCCGTCGCGAGCTCAACGCCAACATCGTGGGCTTTGGCGGCAAGATTACCGGCGAGTTCCTGATGGCCGATATCATGCTTGCCTTCCTGGAGGAGCCTTACGAGAAGACCCCCGAGCACGATGCCCTGATCGCCAAGATCGATGCCTGCAACAAGGCCGACGCCGAGGCTCAGGCCGACCCGCACTTCTTTGACGAGTTCCTCGAGAAGTGGGACCGCGGCGAATACCATGATTAGCGGGTATCCGGCGTAATTAACTAGTCCGTTGACGGCTCGCGTTTCTGTGAGGGGGCGCGGGCCGGTTTTCTATCAGCCCTATTGACTTGGCGGGCTGTCGTAAGAAAGGGAAGGCTCCTATGGAGTTTGTTCTTGATAACGGTTCTATTCGCGTAGCACTGAGCACGGCTGGCGGCTCGTTCACCTCAATTGTGGCCGACGGTCGCGAGTATCTGTGGCAGGGTGACCCGGCGGTCTGGTCGGGCCAGGCACCCATTTGTTTCCCGATCTGCGGCGGCCTTCGTGACGGTCGCGCAATGACCATGGGCGGCCGCGAGGTCAAGCTTGCCCGTCACGGCTTTGCTCGCAAACAGGAGTGGAAGCTCGAGGAGCAGGGCGACAACATGGTCGCGCTGAGCCTAAGCTCTGCCGACCATGCCGAGTTGCTCGATCAGTACCCGTATCCGTTTAAGATCGTTGCTCGTTACACGATCGATGCGGAGAAGGTGGCCGTGTCGTACGAGGTGACCAATGAGGGCACCGAAGACATGCCGTTCTTTGTGGGCGGTCACCCTGGCTTTAAGTGCCCGCTTGACGAGGGCGAGTCCTATGACGACTACGAGCTCCGTTTTGAGCAGCGCGAGGCCGCCGAGCTCTGTACTGCCGTTCCCTCGACGGGCCTGATTGATGTTGAGCATCGCAGCAAGAACCCGATGGTTGGCCATGACCTGCCGCTGACCCACGAACTCTTTGACTTCGCAGAGACCATCTTTGACGTGCTCGAGAGCCGCGTGGTTACGCTGACCAAGAAGGCCGAGGACAAGGGCGTGCGCCTGACGTTCCCCGATATGCCGTACCTGATTGTGTGGAGCAAGCCCGAGGGGGACTTTGTGGCCGTGGAACCGTGGGGCGGCCTGTCCACCTGCTCCGACGAGGACGATATTCTGGAGCACAAGCGCGGCTGCCTGGTGGCCAAGCCGGGGGAGACCGTTACCCGCGGCTTTGATATCGAGATCCTTTAACGAGCTATCGTATGTTTGGGGCCGCGCGTGTCGTGCCCCGGAAACAGGAGTCCAACATGATTCTGACCGTTACCATGAACCCGTCGATTGATACGCGCTATCAGCTCGACAAGTTGATCATCGACGACGTGAACCGCGTGACGCCCGAAAAGACCGCTGGCGGTAAGGGCCTCAACGTGAGCCGCGTGTTGCTGCAGCTGGGAGATGACGTGCTCGCGACCGGTCTGCTCGGCGGCCACATGGGTGCCTATATGGCCGAGCTCATGGATGCCGACGGCGTCAAGAATGACTTTGTGCCCATCGCCGGTGAGACGCGCATTTGCCTGAATATTCTGCACGAGGGCAATCAGACCGAGCTGCTGGAGAGCGGCCCGCAGATCGCCCCGGCCGAGCTCGAGGCCTTTACGGCCAAGTTTGCCGAGCTTGCAGCGAAAGCGGACGTTGTGACGCTTTCGGGCTCGCTGCCGCGTGGTGTCGATGCCGGCTACTATGCCGAGCTCGTCAAGATTGCCGAGGAGGCGGGCGCCAAGGTGCTGCTCGACACCTCGGGTGCATCGTTGGAAGCCGCGCTGGAGTCCGACGCTAAGCCTGAGCTCGTAAAGCCCAACCTGACCGAGATCAACGGCCTGCTGGGTACGTCCTTTACGACCGATGATGTCGATGCCCTGCGCGAGGCGCTTGCCGCCGATGACCGTTTTGCCGGTATCCCCTGGGTTGTCGTTTCGATGGGCGCTGCCGGTTCGGTGGGCTTCCATGAGGGTCGCGCGTTCCGCGCCAAGACGCCCGCGATTGCGGCTGTGAACGCAACGGGTTCCGGCGACTCGACCATCGCCGGCTTTGCACATGCCATTGCTGCTGGCGCCGACGACGTCACGGTGCTCAAGACCGCCAATACCTGCGGCAAGCTCAACGCCATGGATCCCAAGACCGGCCACCTGGTCATGGACCGCTGGGACGAGATCTACAACAACGTTGAAGTAACGGAGCTTTAGGGTTACGGCGTCGAG
>CABUUD010000063.1 GCA_902494585.1 uncultured Collinsella sp.
ACTCGATACGGGCGGAGCGGTCGTTTCGATTTCGCCGTGGGGTATGGGACCGCGTAAGTTCGCCTTTCCACGGCGCAATCGCGTAATCGCCGCCTTGTCGCAGGCGCTCTTTGTTTCCGAGGCGGGCATGCCTTCCGGGACGTTTTCTACAGCCGAGGCTGCTATGGATTTGGGGCGCGAACTTCTTGCCGTGCCGGGTTCGATCCTATCGCCTGAGTCGCGTGGCACGAATTACCTCATTGCGAACGGTGCCTGCTGCATCATCGACGAGGAATCAATCGAGATGGCCATCTCGCGCATCTACGGCACGCTTCGCTACTCGCGTCCCGATGCACCCGGTATTGCCGATCTTGACCCCACGCAGCAGGCCGTGATGCACGCGCTTATCGCCTCGCCGCTCAAGGTCGACGACATTGCCGCGCTCGTCTCGCTTGATGCTGTCGGCGTGCTCAAGCTCTTGGGCTCGCTCGAGCTCGAGGGCCTTATCGAACGCATGATGGATGGAAGGTATGCGCCCTCAAAGTTTGCGCTTCACGCCCAGACGCCCTTCGGTCACAATGGAAAGCGTGTCAATTAGAAAGGTGTTTGCAGATGCAGTTCGATCAGGTGACGGTTATCGGTGGCGGTCTGGCGGGTTCGGAATGTGCGATCCAGCTGGCAGATCGCGGGTTTGCCGTAAAGCTGTGCGAGATGCGCCCCCAGGTGAGCTCCCCGGCCCACCATACCGATCACCTGGCAGAGCTCGTCTGCTCCAATTCGTTTAAGTCGACCCGTCCGGATTCTGCTGCTGGCCTGCTAAAGGCCGAGCTCGAGCGTATGGGTTCTGTGCTGCTCGATTGCGCTCATCGTGCGGCCGTTCCCGCTGGCGGTGCCCTGGCGGTCGACCGCGTCAAGTTTTCCGAGCTTGTCGAGGCCGAGGTAGCCGCCCGACCCAATATCGAGGTCGTGCACGGCGAGGTCACGCAGATTCCCGAGGGTCACGTGGTCATTGCCGCGGGCCCGCTGTGTTCACCGGCGCTGAGTGAAGAGGTTATGAAGCTCGTCGGTGGCGATGCCCTGGCATTCTTTGATGCGGCGGCGCCGATCGTCGATGCCTCCACGCTTGATATGGACGTGCTGTTCTCGCAGTCGCGCTACGAGGAGCAGGGGAGTGGCGACTATCTCAACGCTCCGCTCAATAAGGAGGAGTACGAGGCCTTTATCGAGGCGCTTACCACGGCAGACCGCGTGGTGCTCAAGGATTTTGAGGGCGGCGATCTGTTCCAGGCCTGCCAGCCTGCCGAGGAGGTTGCACGCACCGGCAAGGATGCTATTCGCTTTGGCGCCATGAAGCCCGTCGGCCTCACCGACCCGCGTACCGGACGTCGCCCCTGGGCGGCGATTCAGCTGCGTGCCGAGAACAAGGAGAAGACCGCCTATAATCTGGTGGGCTTCCAGACCAACCTGACCTTTGGCGAGCAGAAGCGCGTCTTCCATATGGTGCCGGGCCTGGAGAACGCTGAGTTCTTCCGCTACGGTGTCATGCACCGCAATACCTTTATCGACGCCCCGCACGTGCTCGATGGCACCTTTGCCGTGCCCGGTACCGGCGTGCGCCTGGCCGGTCAGATCACCGGCACCGAGGGGTACATGGAAGCCGTGGCGACAGGTCTGCTCGCGGCGCTCAACACCTATGCCGAGGCTATCGGTGCCGCGGGCGTCGAGTTGCCGCGTGTGGGCGCCCTGGGTGCGCTCGTGGGCTATGCGACCGATCCTGCCACCGTGGGCTATCAGCCCATGCATGTCAACTTTGGACTGGTGCCGCCACTCGAGGACGGTAAGCGCCGCAGCAAGCGCGACCGCTACCAGGCCTATGCGGACCGTGCGCTCGAGGCCCTTGATGCCTATCTGGCCACTCGCCCCGATCTGTTTGGAGGCGACCGGTCATAGCCTTTGACCTGTACGACACCGTCGACTCGTTTATCGCCTATATCGCACGTGTCGAGGGACTTTCTCCCAACACGGTGACGGCCTATGGCTCGAGACTGGAGCGCTTTGCTGCCTGGTGCGAGCGCGAGGACGTCGACGCTCGCGCCGCCGACGTGCGGACCGTTCGCTCCTATTTGGCCGAGTTGTCGCGTGACCAGGTGTCGGCTCGGACCCTCGCGGCGCATCTGTCTGCCATTCGCTCGCTCTATCGCTGGATGGCTGCCGAGGGGATTGTCGAGGGCGATGCGGTCTCGGCGATCGCATCGCCCAAGCTGCCGCGTGACCTGCCGGGCGTCCTTACGACCAAGCAGGTCGAGGCGCTGCTCAAGACGCCTGATACCTCGACGCCCGCGGGACTGCGCGATGCGGCGATGCTCGAGCTGCTCTATGCCTCGGGTGCTCGTATCTCTGAGCTCGCAGCACTCAATGTGGAGTCCATCGCTTGGTCCGAACGCACGTTGCGCCTGTGGGGCAAGGGGAGCAAAGAACGTATCGTCCCTCTGTATCGTCGTGCGCTCGAGGCGACGCGTCTCTATATTGAGGAGGGGAGGCCGGAGTTGCTCGCTCAGGCAAAGCACCGTGACCTCGCTACCGGGCCGCATCCGCTGCTTATATCGGCGCGCGGCAATCGCATGAGTGCCGCCATGCTCAGGCGGCGGTTCCATACGCTGGCGACGCTCGCCGGCATTCCGGCCGACATCGCCCCGCATGCGATGCGCCATACCTTTGCGACCGACTTGCTCGAGGGCGGTGCGGACCTGCGCTCGGTTCAAGAGCTGCTGGGTCATGCGAGCCTGTCCACGACGCAAATCTACACGCACCTCACGCCCGATCGGCTCAAACGTGCCGTGGCTCAAGCCCATCCCCGCGGCGAATAGTGGCTGGGACGTCCCGCGCCGCACTCAGGTGTGTGGTTTTGATTGCGGGTTGGCAGGAAGATGCATTCCTGCTATCATTCATCGGGTTGCTTCACGGCAACATGTTTTTATCACGCACGCGCGGCTACTTCATACCGTGGTGCCCGGGCTTTGGTAGCACATGTCCGGGTTGGTTTTGGAGGATGACCCCGCGCGGAGGCAAACCACAGGAGGTTTAACATGGCTACCAAGATTAATATCCGCACCCTGCTCGAGGCCGGCTGCCACTTCGGTCACCAGACCCGTCGCTGGAACCCTAAGATGAAGCCGTTCATCTTCGGTGAGCGCAACGGCATCTACATCCTCGACCTCAAGCAGACCATCCTCGACGCCGACCAGGCCTACACCTTCGTCAAGAACGTCGCCAAGGGTGGCAACGTGCTGTTCGTCGGCACCAAGAAGCAGGCTCAGGAGGCCGTCAAGAACGCTGCTGAGCGCGCCAACATGCCCTACATCAACCAGCGTTGGCTCGGCGGTATGCTGACCAACTTCGTCACCATCCGCTCCCGCATCAACCGCATGGAGGAGCTCGAGGCCATGGTCGAGGACGGCCGCATGGCTGTTCTGCCCAAGAAGGAGCAGGCTGTTCTCGGCAAGGAGCTCACCAAGCTCCAGACCAACCTCGGTGGCGCTCGCGACATGAAGGGTCTGCCCCAGGCTCTCTTCGTCATCGACACCAAGCGCGAGGAGAACGCCATCAAGGAGGCTCAGCGCCTGAACATCCCCGTCGTCGCTCTGATCGACACCAACTCCGATCCCGACGAGGTCGAGTACGGCATCCCCTGCAACGATGACGCTATCTCCGCTGTCACCCTTATGTGCGAGCTCATGGCTGACGCCTGCCTCGCTGGCTCCGGCAAGGAGCAGGTCTCCGAGGCCGAGATGGCCGCCGAGCCCAAGGCCGAGTAAATCAGTCCTATTTAAGTCTTTTTCATCTCTTTGAAAGGAACCACAATGGCCCAGATTACCGCCGCTATGGTCAAGCAGCTCCGCGAGATGACCGACTCCCCGATGATGGAGTGCAAGAAGGCTCTCGTTGAGGCTGACGGCGACATGGACGCTGCTGTCGACGTTCTGCGCAAAAATGGCCTCGCCAAGGCTGCCAAGAAGGCTGGCCGTGAGACCAACGAGGGCGCTGTCGCCGCGTTCGTCTCCGAGGATGGCAAGACCGGCGCTCTGCTCGAGCTCTCCTGCGAGACCGACTTCGTCGGCTCCAATGCCAAGTTCACCGGCTTTGCTTCCAAGGTCGCCGAGGTTGTCGCCACCACCGAGCCGGCTGACGTCGACGCTCTGCTCGAGAAGCCGATGGGCGAGGAGACCGTTTCCTCCGAGCTCACCGAGATGATTCACATCATGGGCGAGAACATGAAGATCTCCCGCTTCGCTGCCCGCAAGGCTGAGAACGGCGCGCTTGCTTCTTACATCCACATGGGTGGTAAGATCGGCGTCCTCGTCGAGTTTGCCTTCGAGAAGGCCGAGACCGCTCAGGCTGAGTCCTTCAAGACCTTCGCTCACGACGTTGCCCTTCAGGTTGCCGCCGTCGCCCCGATCTGCGCTACCCGCGATCAGGTTCCGGCCGAGACCGTCGAGCACGAGAAGCAGATCTACATGGCTCAGGCTGCCGAGTCCGGCAAGCCCGAGGCCATTCAGGAGAAGATGGCTGTCGGCCGTCTGGAGAAGTTCTACAAGCAGTCCGTGCTCACCGAGCAGGAGTTCATCAAGGACAGCTCCCTCACTATCAAGAAGTACGCTGAGCAGGTCTCCAAGGAGCTCGGCGATACCATTACCGTCGTTGCCTTTGACCGTCTGGTCCGTGGAGAGTAAATAAGCTCTTGTAGCTGGTAATGAGCAGGCTGTGGGTTTTACTCACAGCCTGCTTTTTCATGGCTCTTCTTAGAGCCTTTGATAGAATGTTGAGAGTTCAATCTAAAGGAGGATCGCTTTGTCCGACATGCGATATAAACGCGTGCTTCTTAAGCTTTCTGGCGAAGCACTGATGGGCGACGGCCAATATGGCATCGACCCCAAGGTTACCGACCATCTTGCCAAGCAGGTCAAGGAGCTGCTCGCCGTTGGTCATGAGGTCGGCGTCGTTGTCGGCGGCGGCAATATTTTCCGCGGCATGGCCGGCGCTGCCGGTGGCATGGAGCGTGCTCAGGCCGACTACATGGGCATGCTGGCAACCGTTATGAACGCGCTCGCCCTGCAGGATGCCTTCGAGCATAATGATGTTCCCTGCCGCGTGATGAGCGCTATCCAGATGAACGAGATCTGCGAGCCCTATATTCGCCGTCGCGCCATCAACCACCTTTCCAAGGGCAACGTCGTTATTTTTGCCGCCGGTTCGGGCAATCCGTACTTTACGACCGACACCGCCGCGGCTCTTCGTGCCTGCGAGATCGGTGCCGAGATTCTGATTAAGGCCACCAAGGTTGACGGCATCTACGACAAGGATCCTGTCAAGTGCGCCGATGCCGTCCGTTTTGACAAGATTACCTATCACGAGGTTCTCGTCCGCGGTCTGCAGGTTATGGATTCCACGGCCACGGCACTGTGCCAGGATAACCGTATGCCGATTTTGGTCCTCAACATTGATGGCGAGGACACCGTCAAACGCGCGCTTTCGGGTGAGCCCGTCGGCACGCTCGTCTATCAGGAGGATTAAGCATGGCAGAGAACATCACCGCCCACATGGACAAGTCGCTCGAGTCCCTCAAGCACAACTTCTCCAAGGTCCGCACGGGCCGCGCCAACGCTAACATTCTGTCCGACATTTCGGTCGATTACTACGGTGTTCCCACGCCGGTTACCCAGGTTGCCGCCGTTAAGACCCCCGAGGCTCACATGCTGCTTATCGAGCCCTGGGACAAGGCGCTCGTCAACGCCATCGTGAAGGCTATCAGCGCTTCCGATCTGGGCATTACTCCCAACTCTGACGGTACCGTCGTGCGCCTGCCGTTCCCGGCTCCCACCGAGGAGCGTCGTCGCGAGCTCGTCAAGGAGTGCCGCGAGTATGCCGAGCAGGCCAAGGTTTCCATTCGCAACATTCGTCGTGACTTTAACAACAAGCTCGAGCGCGACGAAGAGCTCACCGAGGACGATGTCCGTCGCGAGCAGGCCAAGGTTCAGAAGCACACCGATGAGTATGTCGCCAAGGTCGAGGAGCTTTTGAAGGAAAAAGAAGCCGAGGTCATGGAGATCTAAGGTGCAATACGACGAGCATAAACTGGTCGAGTACTTTGCCGACGCCCCTGCGGGCGTCGGTTTTTCCGACCTTGACCTCAATAAGATCCCGCATCATATTTCGTGCATCATGGACGGTAACGGTCGCTGGGCCACGGCGCGCGGGCTTGCCCGCACCGAGGGACACAAGGCCGGTATCGTCTCCCTGCGTGAGATCATTACCGCATGCGTGCGCTTGGGCGTCGACGTCCTTTCGGCCTATGCGTTTTCCACCGAAAACTGGAATCGTCCGCAGCATGAGGTCAACGTTTTAATGCATCTGTTTGCCAAGACGTTTATCGATGAGCTGCCGCTGCTTAAGCGCGAAAACGTGCGCGTTGTCTTTTTGGGCGATATTTCCGCACTGCCCAAGAAGACCCGCGATGTCTTTGAGCGGGGTCTTGCCGAGTGTGCCGACCACACCGGCATGACGCTGGCGCTTGCCGTCAACTACGGTGCCCGTGCCGAGATCACCCGTGCTGTCCGTCAGATCGCGCTCGATGCCGCTGCCGGAAAGATCGATCCCGCCGCTATTGACGATGATATGGTTGCTTCGCACCTGTACACCGCTGGGCTGCCCGATCCGGAGCTTGTGATTCGAACCTCCGGCGAGCTTCGCCTTTCGAACTATCTGCTGTGGCAGGTTGCCTATTCCGAGTTTTATGTCACCGATACCTATTGGCCCGACTTTGATCGTTGGGGTCTTGTCAACGCCATTTTGGCCTATCAGGGCCGCGACCGTAGGTTTGGTGGACTGAGCAAGACCGAGGAGGCTTAATCGTGTCCGATCGTCCCAAGGCGTCTGCTCCCAAGGCGTCAACTCCCAAGGCGCCTGCCGCCAAAAGCGGCGCGGCTGCGACTTCGTGGCTGGCCGGCTTTATTACCCGTGCCGCTGGAGGTATCGTCTACGCCGTTGTATTTATTCTCTGCCTGGTTTTGGGTATCGTTCCCACCGCCATCTTCGTTTCCGTCATGAGCGGCCTGTGCTGCTTTGAGTTTTTCCGCATGACGAAGCTCGATGGCAAGGTGGCCAATGAGCGCCTGGGTATCGCTGCTGCCGTGCTCTTTCCGCTCTCGGCGCTGGGCGACTCGCTGCTGTTGAATGCCCTGCTTTTTGCTCTGATGCTTGCGGTGGGTATTTGGTATGTCTGGTCGGCGCGTACCCGCATATCCGATGTAGCTGTGACGCTCATGGGTCCCATCTACACCGGTTTTATGCTGTCGGCCATCGTGCTGCTGCGCGATGCGGTGCCCGGTTTTGCCGGCGCCCTGCTTTCGGTGGGTGTTTGCGCGTCTCTCTGGGTCTCCGATTCGTTTGCCTACATCGTGGGCAGCCGTATCGGCAAGCACAAGATGGTCCCTAAGATTTCTCCCAAAAAGAGCTGGGAGGGCTTTGTCGGCGGCATCTTGGGCTCGGTTCTTATCTGGCTCATTTTGTGGGCGACGCATTTTTATAAGCTGAGCTTGCCCTATGCGCTGCTTTGCGGCGTGGTTGTGTCCATCTTGGGCGTTATCGGCGACCTCATCGAGTCGCGCATCAAGCGCGGCGTGGGCGTCAAGGATTCCGGCAATCTGATTCCGGGCCATGGCGGCATGCTCGACCGTAGCGACTCGCTTATCTTTGGCTGCATTACCGCGCAGCTGCTTTTGATGATCGGAGGCGTGCTGTAATGTCATTCCAGACGACGTATGGCCCCGATGGACGTCTTCGCGTTGCCATCCTGGGTTGTACGGGCTCTATCGGCACGCAGGCACTCGATGTATGCCGTCAGCATGCCGATCGACTGCAGGTGACGGCACTGTCCGTTAACTCCAGCACATCGGAGCTCGTTGCCGCCGCCCGCGAGTTTTCGGTTCCGGCCGTTGCCGTGGCCGACACCACCCACGGTGCGGACGCTGTACTGCAGGAGCTGCCCGAGGGCACCGAGCTCGGTGTTGGTGCGCAGGCGGTTTGTGAGCTCGCGCGTCGCGATGACGTCGACTGTGTCCTTGTTGCCATTGTGGGCGCTGCCGGGCTCGAAGCGAGCCATGCGGCCCTGACCTCGAACAAGCGTCTCGCACTTGCCAACAAGGAGTCTCTCGTTGTCGGCGGTGACCTGCTGATGCCGTTGGCACAACCGGGTCAGCTCATTCCGGTCGACTCCGAGCACTCCGCCATCTATCAGTGCTATCTGGGGGAGAATCCGCGCGAGGCCCACTGCATCTGGCTTACTTGCTCGGGCGGTCCGTTCTTTGGCCGTACGCGCGACGAGCTCAATCGCGTGACACGCGCCGATGCGCTGGCCCATCCCACATGGGCCATGGGCGCTAAGATTACCATCGACTCCGCCACCCTCATGAACAAAGGTCTAGAGCGTATCGAGGCCATGCATCTGTTTGGCTGCGATCTCGATTTCATTAACGTGGTCGTTCAGCGCCAGTCAAAGATCCACTCGATGGTCGAGTATGCGGACGGCTCCGTGATGGCGCATCTTGGTGCGTCCGACATGCGCATTCCCATCCAGTTCGCGTTCTCGTATCCCGAGCGTTGGGATACCCCAGCTCCTCGAATCGATTTCCGCGAGCTCGGGCAGCTCACCTTCGACGCGGCCGATATGGACACATTCCGCTGCCTGGCGCTGGCCGAGCGTGCCGGCAAGACAGGCGGCACCATGCCGTGCGTGTTGAATGCCGCCAACGAAGTTGCCGTCGATGCCTTCCTGCACGATGCCTGCACCTTTACCGATATCGATCGTATCGTCGAGTCGTGCATGGATGCACACGATGCGCAGACGGTTGCATCCTTTGAGCAGCTTCGCGATATCGATACGTGGGCTCGCGCCAAGGCCGCCAAGGTGCTCGCTGCAACCCGCTCCTCATCGTAAGGATTGCTTTTCGTTTTATGGATACTGTTCTGAGCGTTCTCTCCTCGGTCTTTTGGGGCCTGCTGATGCTATCCGTCCTTGTGTTTCTACATGAGGGCGGCCACTTTTTAGCGGCTCGTGCGTGCGGCGTGCGCGTCACCGAGTTTTTCTTGGGCCTGCCGTGTCGCTTCGACATTCACCATACGTCGCGTCGCATCGGTACCAAGTTTGGCGTGACGCCGCTGCTGCTGGGTGGTTATGCCGCTATCTGCGGTATGGACCCGACCGATGTCTCGTGCGCCGACCGTGTGCTTGCGGCGATCTATCGTCATGGTCGCGTTTCGGTTGCAGACCTTTCCGTCGAGCTGGAGCTGCCCGAGGAGGATGTTCTCGAGGCTTGTGCCTTGCTTTTGGGCTGGGGTTCCATTGCGCCTTGGTACGAGGAAGGGGAGAAGCCTTCGCCCAGCTATTATCCGGTTAGGTACCAGACGCTGCCGCGCGACGCTGCAGGATATACCACCTTTGACGGCCGCATGTTCGATCGAGAGCATGCGACTGCCGAGGGCGATGTGTGGGAGCTGCCGGTCACTGCTTCGGAGTTTCTTGAGCAGGAGCGTTCGCATACCTATCTGGGCCAGAGTTTTCTCAAGCGCGCCTTTATGCTGCTCGCGGGCATTCTCGTCAATATCCTGACGGGTTTTTTGCTGCTTATGAGTATCTACTCTATCGCCGGCGTATCGGTGCCGGTCGATAGCAATGTGATCGGTCAGGTTGAAGAAGGCTCTATAGCCGCCAAGGCGGGCATCGAGGCCGGCGACGCAATTCTTAGTGTCGATGGCGTGTCGTGCTCTTCCTGGATGGACGTGTACGATGCGATCGGCAAGGCTGCCGGTCAGGACGATATCGCCATTGAGTACCAGCGCGACGGCAAGAAACTTTCGACCTCTGTCGCGCTCAAGGAGGACGAGCGTTTGGGCGTTTATGCCTCCACGCAAGTGGTCCATTTGGACCCCATTACGTCGGCGCGGCTGTCGTTCTCCTATGTTCAGCAGACTGCTGAGGGCGTGATGCGCCTGCTGCAGCCGCAGCATACGATGGAGATACTCGATCAGTCCTCCTCGATTGTGGGCATCAGCGTCATGTCTTCTCAGGCGGCTGCCGCCGGCCCCGCGACATTCTTGACGTTTGCCGCGCTCATCTCGTTCTCGCTGGGCTTTATGAACCTGCTGCCCATTCCGCCGCTCGACGGGGGAAAGCTGGTTATCGAGATCATCCAAAAGGTCGCCGGTCGCGAGCTGCCACTCAAGGTACAGACAATTGTCAGCTATGTCGGCATCGCGCTCTTTGCGTTGCTGTTTGTCTATATGCTTCGTTCCGAC
>CABUUD010000064.1 GCA_902494585.1 uncultured Collinsella sp.
CTCGATGCTGGAGAGGGGCCAAAGGGAGCTCAAGCCAATAAGGAGGGCCTACGAGGCGTGGGTCGAGGCGGGGCTCCCGCTCAATTGGGACAGGCAGGCGTTCGAGGCCGAGCGCAAAACGGATTCTAAAAAACACCTTGCCAAATAGGAGCGTCAGGGGGCATGGTCCGGCGCAGCGCGAAGCGCAAAGCGCCGAACCATGCATGCCCGAGGACGTTTGCAGAGGTAAACCCCAGTGCCCGCGAAGGGACGGATTACCTATTGACCCTGGCCGACCACTCCCAGCAGCCCACCGGCTCGCCGTCGATGAGTACGTTGCCCCCGTCGAAGTCTTGATAACACAGGTCGTTGAATTGGTGGATCCACACGCCGTGGTTGAACGTCTTCTTGGGCGAGCCGTCGGCCTCGCGATAGCGCCCGGTCAGGTCCTCGACATGGCTAAAGTAGGTGAGGTGCACGTTGGCTCCGGCGTCGCGCAGGCGCGCTGTGAGCGGCAGCACGGTCTGTTGTGGAGACACGAGTTCATCGCCCTTGGAGTGCGTAAACCACAGCGGCGTCTTGGCGAGCGCGGCAACGTCCTCGTCCGTGGCGTTGTACCACGGGGCACAGCAGGGAAGTCCGGCGGCGAAGAAATCGGGGTAGTCGGCGCACAGGCGCAGGGTCATAAAGCCGCCGTTGGAAAGGCCGGCGACCACGATGCGGTCGGTGTCGATACGCTCGGCATGCTCGGCGACAAACTCGTCGATGAGCGCCTTGAGTACGGGGGAGTAGATGCTCTGGTTGGAGCGGCCGAGCTGCTCGACGCCGTTGTCCATCCAAAACGTCGGCGATTGCGGCACGAGCACCCAGGCAAAGCCGCCAAAGTAGCGCTGGATTTGTGCCTGGCTAATGGCTGTCACGCGGTTGCCGATATAGGCGCGCGTGGCGCCTTCGCCCTGCGTGGCACCCTTGCCTTCGCCGGCGCCGTGCAGGTACACCACGAGCGGGGCCTTTTGGGGCACGACCGTGGCCTCGGGCGCGAAGGGATTGAAGCAGGCCGAGTCCTCTGCCTTAAAGCTGGGCTCAAAGAAGCCGTACTCGAGCGCGATGCCATCAACGGCGGTCTTTTGCACAGCATTGCTCCAGCCCTTGAGCGCGGGGCAGATGTCGCCGCGACAGGTATCGAAGACCAGGCCGCAGGTGGGGTCGTCGCCGTCGTTACCGGGAAGAGACGCGAGCTGCGTGATGCGCAGCTGGTCATCGAGCATGCGCGAGCCCATGACGCCGCCTTCGATCTTTTTGGTCAGGCGCTGCTCGGCAACCTCGAGTGCCACATGGGTGCCCACGGCAAGCTTGCGGCCGTTCTCGTCACACGGATACGCGGCGAGAACGTCGATGTAACCCACGGAGGGCGCGGCATGGTCGGCGCCGTGCTCCTTGCGCATCAGGATCTCGCCCGTGCGCTCGTGACGCTCTACATATATATGGAAAGCGTTCGCATCGATATCGTTGGCGCGCACGGTGCAGGGCAGGTCGAGAACGACCTTGCTGATCCAGGGGCCAAAGTCGCCCAAGGTGGTGACGGTTGCGTAGGTACACGATCTGAGTTCCATGAGCTGTCTCCCTTGCGCCGCGCGTGCTAAACAATCGCGGCAATACAATCTAAACATGTTTAGTGTAAAGCAGAATTAGAGAATAAGCAGATAAAACTCGGTAAACGGTCACATCAAACGCTCAATGAACTACTAAACACTCGTTTACTACTATCTAGCATGGCTTTTGTTGATGAGTCAACAAGGCATTTGGGTGCCAGATTATATAAAATCCCACGTAGACGGCCATTTATAAATAAACGTACTATATGCAATGCCTCGACATTCAATTACGCTCACCCCCGATTTCCTACCGTTCACCGGACTGCAAACGGCAAAACTGCCACAAATTCAACGCTGCGTGTAAACTAAGTGCTGTAAACGTTCAGTAAACAGATTGTTTACGACAGCGTATCCAAGGGCTCGGCAGCCGTAAGGGGTTATAGTCGCCGGGTCAAAGGCGTGCTTACGTCCAAACGGGTAGGCACACGATGATATGGGGAGGGGTCCCATGGCAGTAGATAATAAGCAGATTGCCACCGATGTCCTCGAGCTCGTGGGCGGTGCGGAGAATGTTGCCGTCGCCACCAACTGCATGACGCGTCTGCGTCTGACGCTCAAGGATAACAGCAAGGCCGACGTGGAGAAGATCAAGAAGGTCAAGGGTGTTCTGGGTTGCCAGTTCGCCGGCAGCCAGCTCCAGGTCATCATCGGCCAGAACGTGCCCAAGGTGCTCGCCGAGTTCGTCGCCATGTCCGGCGTCAAGCAGGGTGCCGCGGTCGACGAGAACCTCGACGCTCCTAAGGAGAAGTTCGAGCTCAAGAACCTGCCCAACATCATCCTCGACTATCTGTCGGGCTCCATGACCCAGCTGATCCCGCTGCTCATGGCCGGCGGTCTGTTCCGCACCATCGCCGCGGTCCTCGGTCCCACCATGCTCGGCGTTCTCTCCGATACCGATCCGACCTACACGTTCCTCTACACCACCCTGTACGAGGCCACGTTTACCTTTATCCCCATCTACCTGGGCTATGCCGCTGCTAAGAAGCTCGGCGCCTCTCCGGTTCTGGGCATGCTCCTCGGCGGTGCTCTCATGGCCCCGTCCGTCGTGAGTGTCGCGACTCAGGAGGGTGGCGGAATCATCTCCGTCTACGGCATCCAGATCGCCGCTGCCAACTACCAGCAGTCCGTCTTGCCGATCATCCTCTCGGTGCCCGTCCTGTACTTTGTTGAGAAGTTCTTTAAGAAGGTCATGCCCGACGTGCTGTCCACGGTCTTCACGCCGTTCTGCACCATGATCGTCACCATCCCCATCGCCTTCATCGTCCTTGCCCCGATCGGCAACGAGATCGGCAGCCTCATCGCCAACGCCCTCTTTGGTCTTGCTGACCTTGGCGGTATCGGTATCCTGATCGTCATGGCCATCCTCGGCGCCTTCTGGCAGCTCTTCGTGGTCTGCGGCATGCACATGCCCGTCATCCTGCTCGCTCAGGTTCAGATCATCGCTGCCGGCTACGATCCCTTCGTCTTCGTTTCCACCAACTGCGCTATGGCCGCTGTCTGGGGCTGCGCCTTCGGTGCCTTCCTCAAGATGAGGAACCCCGACGAGAAGGGTCTTGCTCTGGGTTACGTCATCTCCGCCATCGCCGGCGGCGTCACCGAGCCCGCACTCTTCGGTATCCTCATGCGCTTCCGTCGCACCATGCTCGGTATGTTTATCGGCGGTGCTATCGGCGCTGTGTTCTCCGGCCTCATGGGTGTTACCTACTACCTGGCCGGCGGTGCCTCCAACTTCCTGGTCTTCACCAACTACCTGCAGGGTGGCCAGATGAACACCGTCTGGGCTATCGTCGGTATGGCAATCTCCTTTGTCATCGCCGCTGCCGTCGTCTTTGCCACTGGCTTCTCCAAGGAGGAGCTCGCCGAGATGGAGGCCTAAGGCCAAACCATTCGGACGCATACGACCTTACCTACACGACAGGGCCCCGTCAGGCGCAAGCCCGGCGGGGCCCTTCTTACAAGGTAGACTGATTGGGGGCGCGCGGCGCCTACTCGCCGGGGCTTGCTAAGCGCCAGGGGCTTTCGCGCGGGGTTACCGCGAAAGAATCTGCCGGTTCGCAACTCCTTTATCAAACGAAAGGGCATGCAGATGAGTTTGGGAAAGCTGACCGTTAACGGTCGTCAGGACGGCTTTTTGTGCGAGGGCAAACCGTTCTTTTGGTTTGCCGATACGTGCTGGAGCGCGTTTACGAGCATTACCGAGGCCGATTGGGACTACTATCTGACCCGTCGCGCCGAGCAGGGCATGAACGTGCTGCAGATCAACACGCTGCCGCAGTGGGACCGCTGCTGTCCCGATCTGGGCATTTGGCCCTATGCCAGCGAGGACGGCGTGCATTTTGATTGGTCCCGTCCCAACCAGGCGTACTGGGACCGTGCTGCTGCCATGTGCCGCGCTGCCGTCGAGCACGGCATTCGTCCGGCACTCGTGCTTATGTGGTGCAACTACGTGCCCGGTACCTGGGGCGCCAAGATTGCTGAGCGTTGCGGTGCCGAGGTTATGCCGCGCGAGGAGGTCCGTGCCCACGTTGCCCGCGTCGTCGAGAACCTGGGCGAGTTCGACCCCGTCTATGTGGTGACGGGCGATACCGACTTTACCAGCGACGAGGCGATCGCCTATTACGAGGATGCCCTCGACGAAGTTGTCAAGCGCGCGCCCGAAGCGTTGCGCACCATGCATATCAACCGCGGCAACCGCACCATTCCGTTGCAGTACCTGGACCGCCTGGACTTCTACATGTTCCAGCCCGGCCACAACTACGAGGGCCAGCCCGAGGCCTGGCGCCTGCCGCAGGACTTTATCGCCAACTATCCCAAAAAGCCGATGGTCAACTCCGAGCCCTGTTACGAGCAGATGGGCGCCTCGCGCAACGTGTACTGGCGGTTCACCGCGCAGGACTGCCGCGCGAGCGTGTGGTCGTCGATCCTCGCCGGCGCCAGTGCAGGTGTGACCTATGGCGCGCACGGCGTTTGGAACTGGCAGACCAGCAAGAGCCAGGGCTCGGTGCTGGGCGAGGGCTTCGATATGCCGTTCCGCTGGCAGGAGTGCCTGCAGTTTGCGGGCGTTTGGGACTTTGGCGCGATCGAGCACGTGCTTGCTGGCCTGGGCGCTACGGCTGGCGACGACGCACTTGCCGTGGTTCCGGCGCAGGAGCTGCTCGATGACGCGCGCGAGGCCATTCGTGTGGCGCGCGTTGGCGATCGCGTCGTCACGTACCTGCCGCGTACCACGGCGCTCAAGTTTAAGCTCGACGGTGCGCGCGACTGGACGGCGACGGTCCTCGACATGGAGGACAAGCGCATCGCCAAGCTGCCCGTCCGCGACAACGGTGACGGCACCGTGCGCGTGGCCCAGCATCCCTTTGAGCACGACGCGCTGCTCGTGGTCTCGCCGGCGCGTTAAGGAAAACGGAATAACGCAAGAGAAAAGGCCCGGGTGGTAGCCCGGGCCTTTTTGTATCGACACAGCCGTTGCGGTTGGTAATGGCGATTGCATACCGCCGCTCTTAACGGTAGCCCTCCCAGAGGGGAAGGGGAAAGAGGATGTCCTCGAACTTAGACCACTCGGCGGGATAGTCGATCTCGTCGGGTCGCGCCACCCAACGGCCTTCCAATCCGTACATCGCCGCCAGCGCGCACGAGATGGCTTCGGTGGCGTCGATTCCCTCGGGAACGCTCCAGTTAACATCGGGCTCGGGCTCGATAACTCCGCGCGAGCGGTCGTTGAAATACTCGTGCAGGGGGCTCTCCGTGCTCATGGCCTCGGTATTGAGCATCTGGAAGAGCATGACGAGCTCGGGCTGACTGTTGTTCTCCGCCACGAGCAGACGGCAGTATTCGGGAATCTTGGGGCTCTGGCCCTCAAATGCCCCGCCAGGATGAAAGAGGGAGAGATAGTCGTCTAAGGTTGAGCTGCGATCGTAATAGCGACGGATCACCTCGACCAAAAGCCCGTGCTTGCTGCCCACGTAGTGCAGCACGCCCGCCTGGGTGATGCCCACCTCGTCGGCTACCGCCTGGAGCGACATGCCGTTAAAGCCGCGCGCGTTGATAAGCCGCACGGCCGCCGAAACAATCTGGTCAAGGCGTTCCTGCGCCGCAGCGCTGCGTTTCTTTGCCGCGGGTGTGGGAGTTTTCTGAGTGTCCATATAAATCGCGCTGCCTTATTTAGGGCGGCTCGAGTATTGCCGCCAAATGCCTTTTGTATACCCCCATAGCTTACCTCAGCCGTTCAGCGGTTCAAAACAACCGTTTACCGCTCTTATAGGTTACTAAGTACTTAGTAAGCGTACTATACAGGTCGTGGAGTTACTTACTAGTTAGTAAGTAACAACTCAACAGACGCTCGCGAGCAGCCGTACCCCATTCCACGGCCGCCGCATCCAGCGGGTTTGACCCCTTGACCCTTGGTGCACGAGCGCCCTCGCGCATTCCATCACAGAGAGGATCTATTCCATGGCAAATCAAACCGCCGCGGCGATTGACGAGAACGCCATCGCCCCCGATACCGGAAAGCCCATGACCAAAACCGAGACATGGCGCTTTATGATCGGCTTTATCATCTTCGGAATCATGTGGATGATGTCGGGAACAATCGGCTCCAACGTCTTGTTCCCCGAGCGTTTTAACGGCCTTAATATTGGCCAGCCCGAGGCAATTCTCGCGGCGATGAACTCGGTCGGTTCGATCTTCGCCCTGTTCTCAAATCTCGTTTTCGGCGCGCTTTCCGACCGCTGCCACAGCCGCTTTGGCAAGCGCACGCCGTTTATCGTTCTCGGCGGTTTTATCTGCGGCTGTGCTTTCTGGAGCACTTCGGTCGCGACCACACTTCCCATGATCGTCGCCTCCTGGTGCGTGCTGCAGATTGGCCTCAACTGCATGCTTGCCCCTGCTGTTGCCGTGCTTTCCGACCGCATCCCGCTTAACAAGCGCGGCACGCTCTCCGCATTCTATGGCGGCGGCGCAACGGCCGGCCAGTCGATTGGCACCATCATCGGTACGCAGTTCCTCTCCAACCCAGTTCCTGGCTTTATCATCGGCACGGTCTCTTGGTTGCTGACCGGCATCCTCGCCGTCATCATTTGGCCGCGCGAGAAGTCTGCCGCTCTTGACGAGGGCGAGAAGTCTGAGAAGCTCAATCTCAAGTCGCTGCTGCTCATGTTCGTTCCGCCCACCAAGAACTGCCGCGACTTTTATCTGGCGCTCTTTGGCCGTCTGCTCCTCATCTTCGGTTACTTCTGCATCAACGGCTATCAGCTCTATATCCTCGAGAAGTACATCGGTCTTCCCGTGGCAGAAGCCGGCGCAGTTCTTTCGAGTATGTCCGTCGTGATCATGGTCGTGTCGCTTGTCGCCTCGCTTACCTCGGGCGCCATCTCCGACAAGATCGGCCGCCGCAAGCCTATCATCCTCGTCGCAACGATTATGATGTGTATCGGTATCGCCCTGCCCTGGCTACTTAAGTCCGTTATCGGCATGTACGGATTTGCTCTGCTCGCCGGACTTGGCTACGGTATCTACTCTTCCGTGGACCAGGCGCTCAATGTCGATGTTCTGCCCGATAAGGAGAACGCCGGCAAGGACCTGGGCATCCTCAATATCGCCAACACCATCGGTCAGATCCTTGGTCCCATCGTGACCTCGGCAATCGTTGTCGCCACTGGCTCCTATTTCATGGCGTTCCCAATCTCCATCGTGCTCATCGCCGTGGGCTATGTGTCCATCATGCTCATCAAGAGCGCCAAGTAATTTGCCACTCTCTTTCATTCCGTCGGGCTGCGTTCGTGTTGCCCGACGGACTCCGACTATTCAATCGCTTAACTTGGAGGCGTTATCATGACTATCGTCGAGCAGTACAAGGTGTTTAAGCTCGAGCTCGCGGGCACTGCGGCCGGCAATCCCTATGTCGAAGTCGAGCTGTCGGCGCGATTTGACCGCGCGGATGGCCAGGACAGCTTTGAGGTCCATGGCTTCTACAAGGGCAATGGCTGCTACGGAATCAACTTTATGCCCGAGAGTGCCGGTGTCTGGAACTACACGGTGAGCTCCAATGACCCCGAGCTCGATGGTGCCGCCGGCTCTTTTGAGGCCGTGCCCGCCACGGGCGCCAATCATGGTCGCGTGCTGCTGGCAAAGGATGTGCTCGCCCACGGAGCTCCGTTCATTACTGACGAGGATTTCAACTTTGCCTACGAGGATGGAACGCGCTACCTGCCCTTTGGCACCACATGCTATGCCTGGACCAACCAGGATGTTCAGCTGCAGGAGCAGACGCTCGAGACGCTCGCAGAGGCACCTTTTAACAAGATCCGCATGTGCGTCTTCCCCAAGTTCTACGACTATAACGTTGAGGACCCAGCGATGTATGCCTATGAAGGCGAGAAGGGCGATTTCGACCATTTTCGCTTCTATGAGCCGTTTTGGGAAAACCTCGAGCACCGCATCGAGCAGCTTGACGAGCTGGGCATCCAGGCGGATCTCATCGTTTTGCATCCGTATGACAAGCCTGAGGACTGGGGCTTCTCTCGTATGACGCGCGAGGAGGATATTTTCTACCTGACGTATGTCGCTCGTCGCTTCTCGGCATACAAGAACATTTGGTGGAGCCTTGCCAATGAGTGGGACCTTATGCCGTGGAAGCCGGCCGAGGACTGGGACCGCTATGCCCGTATCATCATGGCGAACGACCCGTATGGTCATCTGCGCAGTATCCACAATTGCCGTGAGATCTTTGACCACAGTCATCCGTGGATTACGCACGTGAGCTACCAGAGGTGCGACCTCAAGAACACAGCCGAGGACGTCACCATGCTGCGCGCGCAGTATAGCAAGCCGGTTTTGATCGACGAGGTCGGCTATGAGGGCAACATCAACTGGGGCTGGGGTAACCTGACCGCTCAGGAACTCGTACGTCGTTTTTGGGAGGGCAGTTTGCGTGGCGGTTATGTGACCCACGGTGAGACCTACGTCGACCGCGGACCCAAGCTGTGGTGGGCGCACGGCGGCAAGCTCTACGGCGATTCGCCCGATCGCATTGGCTTTTGCCGTCGCTACATGGAGGCGCTGCCGGCCGATTTTGACTGGGTGCCCGATGAGGTCGGCATCCTTGACGGTACGTTTACCTGGGATGTCACCTGTATGTCCAACGATCATGGCCACGGGACTGCCGATGTCCTTATGTACTTTGGGTTCAACCGTCCGGCGTATCGTGAGTTTGAGGGCGAGGCGGGCGCTCGTTACAAGGTGAATGTCGTGGACACATGGGACATGACGGAGGAAGAGCTTCCCGGAACCTTTGAGGGCAAGTTCCGCATCGACCTCCCTAGTAAGCAGTATATGTTGCTTCGTCTGACTAAAGTAGAGGCGTAATAATAGAGATAATCGGCTCCGGGCGCGATTTGCTGCACGACCATCATAAGGGCAGCCCCTGTGGTGGTCGCGGCGATGCGCGTTCGGGGCTATGGCACGTGAGGGGCGAATATGCAGGAGTTCTTTGGAATCGATGTGGGCGGTACGGCCGTTAAATGGGCTGTGCTGGGCGAGGATTTTTCCATCCGCGAGCGCGGGAGCCTGCCGACGGGCTTTACCACGGCTGAGGAGACCGTTTCGGCGTTGATCGGGCTCGTCGAGCCGTACCGCGAGCGCGTGAACGCCGTAGGCGTGAGCGCACCCGGCGGTATTTACGAGGGAGATGTCACGGGAACGATCCATCGCGGCGGTGCGCTCACGTTTATGGACGGCTGCCCGCTGGGAAAGCTCATGCGCGAGGTGCTGGGGGTGCCGGTTGCCGTCAATAACGACGGTAAGTGCTGTGCACTCGGTGAGTATGCGGCTGGCGCCCTGCGCGGGACGCGTTTTGGCGTGGTGCTCGCTATCGGCACGGGCATCGGCGGCGGTATCGTCATCGACGGCAAGGTCCTGCGCGGCGCGCACTGCTTTGCAGGCGAGTTCAGCTTCTTGCGCAACGATGTCACGACTGCCGCGGGCATGGAAAACTCCTTTGCGGGTTCGGGCGGTTGGCGTGCGCTCCGTGATGCCGTCGTTGCCGAGAAGGGCCTGCCTGCGGATTCTCCGGTGGACGGCCGCCGCGTCTTTGAGTGGATCGCGGATGGCGACATGGCGGCGCAGCGTGCGCTCGACCGCTACGCTCGCTCATTTGACGGACAGCTTATCAACCTGCAGGCCGTGCTCGACCCCGAGGTCTTTGTGATCGCAGGCGGCATCTCGTGCCATCCCGAGCTCATCGATGCCCTGCGTGCGCAGATGCCGCTGGCCCTCGCGAGTTACAAAGGGACCCTTGCCGGCATTCCTGTGCCGCAGATAAAGGCGGCCGAGCTCGGCAACGACGCCAACCTTTACGGCGCTGTCCAGGAGGCCATGCGCCTGGTGTAGCGCGAGCCAAACGAGGCTGTCGAAAAAGATAAAGCCCGGTGTGAACCGCCCGCATCGACGCTTCGCCTGCGCTAAACTGGAAGGCACGTACGCGATTACGAGAGGAGCCCGCATGGAGGCTTACA
>CABUUD010000065.1 GCA_902494585.1 uncultured Collinsella sp.
AGCTGTTCGGTGAGCTCGCCTCTCGTCTGGCGGCTCGTCATATCGCCGCCGAGACAGTTGAGTTCACGGCGTTTTCCCAATCCATTGCGGGCAGGCAGTTTGCGGCGCTCGCCGGCCTGATCGAGCGCATGAAGGCCGCCGATGAGGGCATGGCGTCAAAGACCGAGTGGTGGCCCGCGCCGGAGCTTACCGACTGGATCTACAGTCCGCTTTCGGGCGCTGATGCCGTCAATGCCCGTACCTTCGATAAGAATATGCGTCTCTCGCGCAGCAAGACTACCGCGGGCGTTAAGAGCCTGCTGCAGAGCGTTCAGGGCCAGGTGAGGGGCGCGCGCAAGGCGGCGAGCGACGAAAACTGGTTTAAGAACGTACCGTGTGTGGTCTCGGACGTGTTCCAGGCGCTGTGGCGTGACAAGCCCGTGACGGCGCTTAAGGCCATGCTTGCCGTTGCCGAGGCGTTGCCCGATCGCTTGCTGGGCAGCTTGGATGGCCAAGCCCGTCGCCAGGCGGAGGTGGCCCTGCTGCGCCATGTCATCGACATCCTTATGAATGGCGCCCGCGCGCTCGACGTGTCGCAGGCCGCGACCGTGCCCGTGCTCGATGGCATTCGCACCAAGGTGGACAAGCGTAGCACCGCCTACGATTACGAGACCCACGAGGTTGACTGTGCGCCACGCGCCCAGGCTCGCTTTGCTTCGCTTGCCGATGCGGCGGCTCTGCGCCCCGGCAGCTACGATGCCGTGCTGTTTGCCGATGTCGATCTGGACAGCTATCCGCTCTCACACGAGGAGGGGCCGCTGGCCACACTGACGGCGAGCCTTGGTCGCGAGGGTGTGACGCTTGAGCCCGCGGCCCTGCTGCGCGTGCGCTTTGGCCACGCGATGCAGGCGGCACGCGGCCCGGTTGCGCTTGCCCGGGTGACGCACGATCGCCAGGCGCGCGAGTGCTATCCGGCTGCCGTGTGGACCGAGTTGCGGGCGCATGCCGAGGCCGCTGACGCTGCTAAGGCCTCAGACGCCGACAAGGTAGCTGACGACGCTAAGGCCACTGGCGCCGACAAGGCGAAGTGCGTGGGTGAGGGCGATATCGTAAGGGACTTCGATCCCGCGGCAGGCGAAGGCCTCAAGCGCGAGCGCGTGACCTGTGAAGCCCCTCAGCATCTGAGTGCCGAGGCCGTGCCGTATTTGGTCCTGCGCCACCGTGACGGTGAGGGCGAGGACGCGCCGCTTGTGCCGCGCCTGACGTCCGCCTCGCAGATCGAGGCCTATTCCACCTGCCCGCTGTGCTGGTTCGTATCGTATCGCGTCAAGCCCCAGTCTATCGACGCGGGCTTTGGCAACATGGAGAAGGGCAACTTCGTCCATGACGTGCTGGAGCATTTGCATGCACGTTTTCCGCAGGAGGGCATGGAGCGCGTGACGCCCATGAATCTATCGCGCGCACAGGAGCTGCTGCGCGAGGTCTTTGACGAGACCTTGGCCGAGCACGCCGGCAAGCGCGGTACCGAGGGCCCGCTGGTGCCGCTCTCTCCAGTGGAGGAGCGCCAGGTGGCCGAGATCTTGCCGCAGCTGGAGGGCGTGCTTGCCTACGAGTCCGAGGCGCTCGCACCCTTCGCGCCGCGCTACCTGGAGTTTGCGTTCAACGAGCTCCAGGTCGAGTATGCCGGTTGGCCACTCGGCGGGCGCATCGACCGCGTGGATGTGGACGCCGAGAACCGCGCTGTGGTGATTGACTACAAGCATCGTTCGGGTGTCGAGGAGTTTAAGCTCGCCGACCCCACGGTGCGCGACGAGGAGTCGGGCGAGGCCCCCATCGACGATCCGCGCTGGCTGCCACCCCATACCCAGACACTCATCTACGCGCAGGCCATGCGCCGGGCGCTGGGTCTAGATGCCCGTGCGGCGCTCTATTTTTCGACCAAGGGCGGCAAGCCCGCACTGCGTGGTGCCGCAAGTGCCGAGTTGCTCGAGGAAGAGCGCGGCGACGGCCGCATTCCGGGCCTTAAGAAGGGCTTTCCGGGCGAGGGCGGCAACATGGACTTCGATGCGCTGCTCGACCGCGTGGAGGCCGGCATCGCCGAGCGCTTGCGCGAACTCGAGGCGGGCATCGTCGCCGCTGTCGACCCGACGTCGGCGCAAGCCGCGCATGCGCGCTGCTCGTATAACCACGAAGGAACGTTTGTAAGGAGGGACGTGTAGGCCATGGATCTTTCGACCTTGATGCCGCAACAGCTGCAAGTCGTCAAAACGCTCGACCGCCCGCTGTTTGTCTCGGCAGGTGCCGGCTCGGGCAAGACCTTTACCCTCACGCGCCGCATCGTCTATGCGCTCTCGCCCGAATCCGGTCCGTTTGTCGAGCATCTGGACCAGGTGCTCGCCATTACCTTTACCAAAGACGCCGCGGCCGAGATTCGCGACCGCGTGCGCCGTGCGCTTATCGAAGAGGGTATGGACGAGGAGGCCCTGACCGTCGACGACGCTTGGATCTCGACCATTCACGGCATGTGCTCGCGTATCCTGCGCGCGCATGCGCTGGAGCTGGGCATCGACCCCGAGTTCACGGTGCTTACCGATACCGATGAGCTTATGGATCAGGCTGTCGAGCATGTGCTGGGGCGCGCGACGGCGCCCGATGCCGCGCCCGAGCTCGCCACTTCGCTTAAGGCCCTCTACGCCTGGTATCCCATGGCGGGCGAGGGCGGGACGTTTGGCGCCGGTACCACCATCAAAGGCCTGGTGCGCGACTTGCTGGAGCTATCGAGCCAGCTTCCGGGCGGCATGGACGATGTGTGCGTGGCGCGCGGCCAGGCCGACACCTCGGCGCTTGCCGATGCCTATCGTGCGGCGCTGGGCGCAAGCAAGGCCACGACCGAGAAAGCGCAGGTGGCACTCGACGCCATCGACGCGTTTGAGGCGAGCGGCAAAACCATGGAGGATGCGGCGCGACTCATGATGTCGTGCAGTATGCCTCGGGCGAGCAAGGCGTTTCCTAAGGAGCAGGTGGAGCTACTCAAGGCCGAGGCCGCCGATGCGTTTATCAATATCGTGCTTGCCTGCGGCGGCCCGGCGCTCGATGCGCTGGTGGGGCTTGCCCGTGCCGTAGAGGCGGAGTACCGTGCGCTCAAGGCCGACCAGTCCGCGCTCGATAACAATGACCTGCTGCGCATGGCGTACGAGGCGCTGCGCGACTACCCGGCTATTCGAGCTGCCTATGAGGGCCGCTTTAAGATGGTCATGATCGACGAGTTCCAAGATACCGACCAGATGCAGGTCGATCTGATTCGCTATTTGACGGGTGCGGGCGAGCGCGCGCTGTGCACGGTGGGCGATGCGCAGCAGTCGATCTATCGCTTCCGTGGTGCCGAGGTCGAGGTGTTTCGCCGCCAGGAGCGCAAGGTGGGTTCGACGACGGCGTCCGAGACAGTCACCACGTCCGATGCTCCCGCCGGCGAGCTCGTCAAACTCGTGCGCAACTTCCGCAGCCACGACGAGGTGCTGCGCTATGTGGCGCGCGTCTTTGACGGCGACACCGGTGGTTTGATGCAGGGGTTCTTGGATCTTGAACCGAGCGACAAACGCAAGGACATGCTCAAGGCAAAGGCTTCGCGCCGCCAGGCGCTGTTCGTTGCCGGCGGCAGTATGCAGGAGCGCACGCAGGCCAAGGCCCGTGCGATCGCCGAGCGATTCCATGCGCTTGCCGATGCCGGCGAGCCCCAGGGCGGCATGGTGCTGCTGCTGGGTCGCATGACCAATGCCGGCGTCTACGCGCAGGCCTTCCGCGACCAAGGACTCGACTGCGTCATCGCAGGCGGCTCGGTCTTTGCCCAGGCGGCCGAGGTGCAGACGGTGCGTGCCCTGGTCTGCGCGCTCGCCAATCCGGCCGATACGGCCCAAGGCCTTATGCCGTTGCTGGCCTCGCCGATGTTTGCACTCGGCGCCCAGGAGTTCCTGGCGCTGGCGACCAAGCTCGACGAGCAGACGGGCGAGACGTCGCGCCGCAATATCGATGTGGGCATCATGAGCGATTCCGATGTGCCGGGTTTGCAGAACCTGCCGCTCGTGACGCGTGCCCGCGAGGTGCTGCGCTACGCGCTTCGTCGCGTGGGACGCGATTCGTTCGCCGCCATCGCGCGCGATGTGGTCAATGCCTCCGGCTGGTTCGTGCGTCTGGCGCAGCGCGGCCCCGAGGGCAAGGCCATTGCCGCCAACGTGCTCAAGGCGCTCGACGCCGTGGCCGAGGCAGAGGCCGAGCTCGGCAATTCTCCGCGCTCCATCGCGCTCGCCTTCGACCGCTTCTTGGCGGGCAAGGAGGCCCCGGGCGCCCTCAACGAGGAGGGCGACGGCGCGGTGCGCATCATGACCGTGCATGCGTCCAAGGGCCTGGAGTATCCGGTCGTGGCGGTTGCCGAGTGTTTTGGCGTGCGCAAATCGTCCGGTGCGGCACAGATGGGTCGCGTCGAGGGCGGAGCGCAAGTCGTGGCGCTGCCGGCGCGCTTCGATGGCGTTAAGCTTGCCGACGGAACCTTCGTGAAGGGCGATGACGTCAAAAAGCAGTTTGAACACGCGTTTAAGGGCAAGGGCACGTCGCTGTGGCTGCCGCCAGAGCTTATGGAGGACGTATGCGCGACGGGCTCTCCCGCCGAGGCATTTGCCCGCCTGCGTAACGACGACCTGCAGCTTTCGCTCGAGGAGCGGGCTCGTCTGCTCTATGTCGCCATGACGCGAGCGCGCGAGCTGGTGATCTTGGCGATGGATGCCGGCGTGAGCCGCGGCAAGGCGACGGCGCCGACCTTCGATGTCGAGACCGATCTGACCTACGACGTGCTGCGCCGCATCCTGCCGACCGGCAGCCTGGACATGCCGCAGCTCGATAGTGACCGTTTGGTGTTCGACAACTCCAAGCCGGGCGATTACGAGCTCATCTCGCTGGCGGACTTTACGTTTGGTGAGCAGGCGTTTGAGGCTAACGCTTCGCTGGATGCCGAGGGCAGGCTTGTTCGCGGCGATGTCGATACAGATACTGCCGACGATTCGGCCAGTACAATCGTTCCCGGTCCTGCCGACCCCAAGCCCGATTCGTTTGAGCTTGTGTATCCCCAGGCAGTGGGCGTGCGCATGGGCATCTGTCCGTATCCGATGCGTGATTCGTATAGCTACTCGTCAATCGCCGCGGCGCTCCATGCCGAGGCGGAAGATCGTTCCGCCGAGGCGCGTGTTCCCATGGACGAGGCCGGCGATGATGCGGAGTCGGATGGATCGGAGATGACGGATGCAGACGTGGCCGCCGTTGAGCCCGCCGGCAACCCCATGGCGCTGGGCTCGGCGTTCCATGCCGCCTGCCAGTGGCTGATCGAGATGGGTGCCGATGCGCTGCCCGCTGAGCGTGCCGATGCGCTGGCGCGCCTGTGGTGCCTGACGCCGGAGCAGTGTGAACGCTTCGACGTTGCCCTGGACCGCTGGCTCAAGTCGGCTGTTCGTGCCGACCTGCTCGCGTGGCCGTGCGTTCGCGCCGAGGTGCCGTTCTTTTCACTGGGCTGCGAGGACGAGGACATCGCTCGCTACGGTGCTTATGCCGAGGGCGCCATCGACGCTTTGGCGACGAACCCGGCGGATTCGTCATGCGCGCTGGTCATCGACTACAAGACGGGCGGCACGCCGGACGAGACGCCGGACCAGCTGCTCGAGAAGCACGCCTTGCAGGCACGTGCCTATTCGGATGTCCTGCACAAGGCGGGCTTTGAGGCCGTGACCGTCAAGTTCGTCCGCGTGGAGCAGCCGGATCCAACCATCTTCGTCGAACCCGCCGAGCCTCAGGTGGTCACCTACAATTTCTAGTCCTCAGATAACTTGCGGTGGAATAGTTCCTGTATTGCGGCCCAGGTGGCCCAAGCGGGAACTATTTCACCGCAACTCAATAGGAGCCGTGTGGGTTTGGGCTAGGTTCGGGTGCCGTCCGCGCCGTGCGGTAGAATCGTAACCCTAAGATCACGAACCCGCATCGGAGCTCATCACATGGCATTTGTCCATCTGCACAATCACACTGTTTTCTCCATGCTCGACGGCGCAACCCGTATCCAGGATATGGTCAATCGCGCCGTAGAGCTGGGCATGCCCGCCGTGGCCATTACCGATCACGGCTACATGTATGGCGTGCCCGACTTGGCGCTGGCCTGCGACGCCGTCAACCACAACACGCCCGAGTACAAGACATGGAGCCACGACAAGGCCTTCTTGGAAAAGGATCGCCGCGACGAGTTGGTGGAGCCCGATCCCGAGGAAAACCCGCGCGAGCATGCCCAGTATGTGAAGGACATGGCCATGTGGGACGAGAAGGGCAATATCGACGAGCTCAAGCCACCCCTGGTCATCAAACCCATCTTTGGCTGCGAGGTCTACTTTACGCCGGACGAGACGCTCGCCCGCGACCATAAGCCCGAGCTCTACCACATGATCCTTCTGGCCAAGGACCAGGAGGGTTACGTCAACCTGATGCAGACGGTCTCCGAGGCCGCCGTGCAGGGCTTTTACTACAAGCCGCGCGTGACGCTCGACAACCTGCGCCGCCATGCCAAGGGCATGATCTGCACCAGCGCCTGCATCGCCGGCATCATTCCCAAGTACATCGACCGCGGTGATATGGAGGGCGCCATCAAGTGGGCCGAGACTTTCCGTGACACCTTCGAGCCCGGCGACTTTTATATCGAGATCCAGGAACACGGCATCACCACCGACAACGGCCTGACCGACGAGCAGATGGACCGCACGCTCATCGACATCGCCAAGCAGGTGGGCGTCAAGGTCATCGCCACCAACGACTTCCACTACCTGCGCCGCGAGGACGCGCCCGTGCAGGACGTCATCATGTGCATTGGCATGAACGCCAAGGTCGACGACCCCAACCGCATGCGCATGACCGGCTCGGAGTTTTACATGAAGACCGAGGAGGAGATGCGGGCGATGTTCCCGTATTGCCCCGAGGCCTGCGACAACACGCTCGAGATTGCCGACAAGTGCTATGTGGAGCTGGACTGGGATTCCATCATCCTGCCGCGCTTCCCGTTGCTCGATCCCGGCGAGACGCACGAGAGCCAGTTCCGCCGCGAGTGCGAGAAGGGCCTGCGCCAACACTACGGTGACGACTGGGCCACGCGCGAGATCTGTGGCGTCAACATCAAAGAGCGCTTTGAGTACGAATACAAGGTCATCTGCGACAAGGGCTTTGCCGCCTACTTTTTGATCGTCGCCGAGTACGTGCAATGGGCCAAGGACAACGGCATTGGCGTCGGTCCCGGCCGTGGCTCGGCCGCCGGTGCTATCGTCGCCTACGCCATGAACATCACCGCGTTCGACCCGCTCGAGAACGGCCTGATGTTCGAGAGGTTCCTGTCCCCGCAGCGTACCGAGATGCCCGATATCGATATGGACTTCGACGATGAGCGGCGCCTCGAGGTCGTGGAGCACGTTCGCCAGCTCTACGGCCCCGAGAAGGTCACCCACGTCATCACCTACTCGACCATTAAGGCCAAGCAGGCCATCAACGACGCCGCGCGCGTGCTGGACTATCCGGTCTACATGGGCCAGCGCCTGTCCAAGATGGTTTCGAGCGACCCCAAGGTCAAGCTCAAGCAGGTGCTCGAAAAGCAACCCGGCAAAGAGGATCTGTTTAACCCCGACTTTGCCGAGGCCTATAAAAAGGATGACGACGCCCGCCGTATCATCGACACGGCGCTCTCGATCGAGGGCCTCACCCGTGGCGAGGGTGTGCACGCGTGCGCCGTCCTGATCTGCCGCGATCCCGTCAACGAGCATGTGCCCACCAAGCTCGATACCAAGGGCGGCGTCGAGATTACCCAGTACGAGGGTCATACCGTTGCCGACATGGGCCTGCTCAAGATGGACTTCCTGGGCCTGCGCACGCTGACGGTTATCTCCAAGGCCAAGGCAAACATCAAAAAGAACTTCGGCATCGACATCAAAGAGGAAGAGATTCCCTTTGACGACCCCGAGATCTTTAAGCTCATGGGCTCCGGCCACACCGCCGGCGTCTTCCAGGTCGAGTCCGCCGGCATGACGGCCACGATCAAGAACATGAAACCCACCGAATACAAGCACGTCGTGGCATTGATCGCTCTGTACCGCCCGGGCCCGCTGGGCGCCGGCATGGTTTCGTCCTACATCAACCGTATGAACGGCAAGGAGCCGGCCGTCTCCTACGACGACCGCCTGGACGACATCCTGGGCGAAACCTACGGCACCATGGTCTACCAGGAGCAGGTTATGCTCATCTCCGTCGAGATGTGCGGCTTCTCCAAGGGCGAATCGGACTCGCGTATCCGTAAGCCCGTGGCTAAGAAAAAGATCAAGCTGCTCACGTCGACGGTGCTCCACTGGGAGGATGGCTCGGACGAGACCACCTACGACCACTGGATGAACGGTGCTATCAAGAACAACTACACGCGCGAGGTCGCCCAGAAGATTTGGGACGATGTTCTCGAGTTCGCGTCTTACGCCTTTAACAAGTCGCACTCCGCCGGCTACGCCATCCTGGTTATGCAGACGGCGTGGCTCAAGGCGCACTATCCGCACGAGTACATGGCGGCCGTTCTGACGTCCTACACGGGCAAGACCGACAAGATCGTTCATTACGTCTCGGCGTGCCGCCACGACGGCATCCCCGTGCTGTCGCCAGATGTCAACGAGTCCGGTACCGAGTTCACGGCTACCAAGGAGGGCGTGCGCTTTGGTCTGGCCGGCATCCGCGGCGTGGGCACTGGCGTGGCGCAGGCGATTATCGCCGAGCGCGAGGCGGGCGGCCCGTTTAAGACGCTGCACGACTTTGTCGAGCGCGTGGACTCGAGCCAGGCCAACCGTCGCGTGATCGAATCGCTCATCAAGGCAGGCGCCTTCGACTCCACGGGGTATCCGCGTCGCCAGATGATGCACTTTGTGGATAAGAACAACCCCGAGAACATCATCGATGCCGCTGTGAAGCGCCAAAAGGATCGCGCGAGCGGCCAGACGTCGTTCTTCGATATGTTCGGCGACGTTGAGGGCTCGGGCTTTGAGGTGAGCGTGCCCGATCCGGATGGCCAGGAGTGGGACCGCCACCTTAAGCTGAGCCAGGAGAAGGAGGTTCTGGGCATCTATGTCTCGGACCACCCGTTGCGCCCGTTTGAGTATGCGCTAGCCAAGGCGCGCGACTTCTCGTTCTCGCAGATCGACACCGGTTACGAGGTGCAAAACCCCACGGGCGGTACCATCAACCAGGAGATTCCCGAGGGCAAGGCGCTGTGGTGGGCCGGTATGGTCTCGAGCGTGTCCAAGCGCGTGACCAAAAACGGCGACCCCATGGGCATCGTGCAGCTCGAGGACATGGAAGGCGAGGCCACGGTCGTGGTGTTCCCCAAGACCTACAAGGAGGCCGAGGGGTACCTGTACGGCGAGGTCGATCCCGAGACCGGCGCGCAGCTGTCCGATGCGTTTGTGCGCATTAAGGGCAAGCTTGAGCGCTCGGACCGCGGCGATCAGATCATCGCGCAGGAGATCGTGCCACTGGAGCTTAATGAGGAGAACAACAAGCCCAAGGTGTTTGAGGTCATGGTGCCCAACAGCCGCTTTAGCCAGGGCAATATGGCGCGTCTTGCCACGGTGCTTACCGCCAACCCGGGCGGCGACCGCGTGGAGATCTTTATCGAGCAGGTGGACGGGCGTGTGCTGCGTGCCGAGGTGCCGGCCAAGGTCAACGCACGCTCGATTCCGCTGCTAGCCGAGGCAAAGGCCATCGTGGGCAACCAAGGCAGAGTGACGGTGATCTAAAATGATTTTTTAATCCCCGTCCCAGAAAAATCATCCGGTGGGTGGATTGGAGGAAGTGATGGCGCAGGGGACGTTTGTGCAGGCGCTCCGGA
>CABUUD010000066.1 GCA_902494585.1 uncultured Collinsella sp.
GACTTGCGCGCAACCCCGGTAACTTCGTGGGATTGCGTGCGCTTGTTCGTGGCGCTACGGGTACTCACTTATGCGTTCTCCTTCATGCTTGTGAACTGGGAGCCCGTGATGATCTGGAAGGCCTCGCGATAGCGCTCGGATGTGCCATCGATGACCTCGGCGGGCAGGTGCGGGGTCTCCCCCGTCATATCCCAGTTGGCTTTGAGCCAATTGCGGACGAATTGTTTGTCGTAGCTGGGCTGGATCTTGCCCTCCTCGTAGCTGGCAGCAGGCCAGAAACGGCTGGAGTCGGGCGTGAGGCACTCGTCGATCAGCGTAACCTTGCCATCGATGACACCGAACTCGAACTTGGTGTCGGCAATGATGATGCCACGGGTCGCTGCATACTCGGCGGCAGCCTTGTAAATCTTGAGGGACAGGTCGCGAATCTGCGCTGCGATATCCTCACCCACGATCTCGCAGCAACGCTCGAACGAAATGTTCTCGTCGTGGTCGCCGATCTCGGCCTTCGTGGACGGCGTGAACAGCGGCTCGGGAAGCTTGGAGGCCTCGGTCAGACCCTCGGGCAGCTGAATGCCGCAGACGGTGCCGTTCTCGTCATAGGTCTTCTTGCCCGAACCGGTCAGATAGCCGCGGACGATGCACTCGATAGGAATCGTCTGGGCCTTCTTGACCAGCATGGCGCGGCCTGCGAGGTAGTCACGATACTCGGCAAACTCCTCGGGGAAATCCGCCGGGTCGATGGAGACGAGGTGGTTGGGAACGATGTCGGCAAACTTATCGAACCAGAATGCCGAGATGCGGTTGAGCACCTCTCCCTTAAACGGAATCTCGTCGGGGAGAATGAAGTCGAACGCAGAAATGCGGTCGGTGGCGACCATCAGCAGGTTTTCACCGGCATCATAGATATCACGAACCTTGCCACGGGAATCCGGACGACGCTCCATCGTTGTCACGTGAGTCACTCCTTACCAAAATACGACAGTAATGCGGGTTCTTTCCCGCACGTTTTCGCAAACTCGGAGCGGCAGGGACGAAACCCCCTCCTTCACCGAATAGCGAAAAGCTAGTGCTCCATTGTAGTAGATGCCGCGTCCGCCGTGTGCTCGCGAGGCAGATGAATCGTAAAAGTCGTACCCTTTCCAAGCTCCGACTCCACGGATATGTAGCCGTGATGACGCTCGACAATCTGCTTGGTCACGGCGAGGCCCACGCCCAGACCACCCGCCTCGCGGGCGCGACTGGCGTCGGCACGCCAAAAACGACCGAAGATGCGCGACAAATCATCCTTGGCGATACCGATGCCCGTATCCGAAACCGCGATATCGACGTGCTTGCGGTCGCTGAGCACCGAAACCACGACCCAACCCCCCTCGGGGGTGTAACGCATGGCGTTGCTCATGAGGTTGATAACGCATTGCGTGATCATGTCGGGATCTGCCTCGACCACGTCATCGTGGCCCTGCGTCTCATCTGCAAAGCGCAAACGCAGGTCACGGTCGGCAAACAGGCGCTCCTGGCCATTCACAATCGAACGCACAAACGGCACCATATCCACCGGCTCCAGGTTGAGCGGCGCGGTACTGTTTTCCATGCGCGACAGGTCGAGCATCTGCTGAACCAGACGGGCCAGACGACGCGTCTCGGAAGCGACCGTCTCCAGATGCTCGTCGTCGGTGGGATACACGCCGTCCTGCATGGCCTCGACCGTTGCAAGCATGGCCATGAGCGGCGTACGCAGCTCGTGGGCAACATCAGAGGTCAGGCGCTTCTCGTGCTTCATATCCTTTTCGAGCGAGGTGGCCATCTCGTCGAAGGTCTCTCCCAGCTGATCGATCTCATCATCGCCGCGCAAGCCCGTACGAGCGGACAGGTCTCCATCGCGAATCTGCTTGGCGGTGCTGGTAATACGATGAATCGGCTTGGTGAGCATGCGCGACATGAGCGCTCCGATAACGACCGAGATGCAGACGGCCACAACCGCGGCAAGGGCCATGGCGTTAAAGGTCTTCTCTCTGAATGCTGAGTCTGCCCTGGTGAGCAGGGCATCGGAGCCAATCGCCCACAATTTGACCTGACCCACGTGCTCGCCGGAGGACGTCACGATCTCAACGTTGGCAACACTATTGGAATCGGTGGGAGCAGACGAGACTGGACTGTGCGATGCCTTCTTTCCGCTCGTACCGTCGGTCGTCGCCTGATTTTCGCGTACATCGGCAGTAGCGCTTGCCGAGGGCCACGAGTCGTCGTAGACGATGACGCCCTTTTTATTGACGACCTGCATACCAAGATCGTCGGACACCAAACTCGATGTCGCGACCGTACGCAGCTCCCCCGCAGTCCAAGAACCGTTTTCCTCATATGACGTTGCCAGCTTTTCGGCAGCGGAATTGGCGATTTCGACAATATTGGAGCGCGTGTAATCCGTAAAAACCGTGCCCCATACAACGGAGACTACGCCCACCAGCACCAATACCGTCATGAGCGATGTCAGGGCAAAAGCCAGGGCCATGCGCGAGGGATAGCTCATCGTTGGCCGCGAATCGGAACGAGGCGTGTTCCAACTAGCCTTGGAACCCGCCTCGTTCTCCTGCTTATGCTTTTGCCCGATTTCAAAGCGCGCAGGTGTCATATGTGATTTCCTTTATTTCTCGTCCGACTTATCGGTCTTGGCCGGAGCCTCGAAGCGATAACCGACGCCGTGAACGGTGTAGAGCCACTTAGGCTTCTTGGGGTCGTCGCCCAGCTTGGCGCGAAGGTTCTTGACGTGACTGTCGATGGTGCGCTCGTAGCCCTCAAAGTCATAGCCGAGCACCTTCTCGACCAGCTCCATACGGTTATAGACGCGACCGGGATGGCGAGCAAGCGTGGTGAGCAGCTTAAACTCGGAAGCAGTCAGGTCTACTTCCTTGTCCTCGACCAAGATCTTGTGGCCCGAGATATCGATGACCAGATCGCCAAAGTCGAGCACCTCAACGGCGGGCTCGTCTGCCTGGTGAGCACGACGGAACAGGGCGCGGACGCGGGCGACGAGCTCACGCGGCGAGAACGGCTTAATCAGGTAGTCGTCGGCACCAAGCTCAAGGCCGATGATGCGATCCTCGATCTCGCCCTTGGCCGTCAGCATAATGATGGGGACATCCGAGGTGTCGCGAATGGTGCGGCAAACGCGCTCGCCGGGAATCTTGGGGAGCATAAGGTCGAGCACAACCAGGTCGAACTGGTGCTTCTCGAACTCCTCGATCGCAGACTGGCCGTCCCCGACGCCAACAACCCAGTAGCCCTCGCGCTCGAGATAGGCAGCGACAGCGTCACGGATTGCCTTCTCGTCCTCGACCAGCAGAATCTTTTTTGCATCTGAAGCCATAACACGGCCCCCCTGTCTCAATTAGCTAAGAACAAGCCCATTTTAACGCACCTATGCCCGCCGAGCACCGCTACAGTGCGGCGGCTCGGCGGGCGGCACTCACAATTACAACGCGTTTATTCCCCCGTTGGCGCCCTTTTAACCCCTCGGCGCTAAAGAGAGAACAGGCGGGCGGTAACCGTCTCGGGAATTCCTTGGCTATTACGCACCGTGGCATAGGTTAAAAACGTATTCGATTTACCCGCCGTAGCTGGATAATCGCCATATTCGAGAGCGCGGTCGGGCGACAGCAGCGAACCATAGGTTTTGGCGGAGGTATCGATCAGAAAATGCGATGCCTGAACCTTAACCAGATATTTGCCTTTTCTGCCGGCAGCACACGCAAGCGGCTCGCGCGACAGGAATAGGAACGTCCCATTCTCGTTACCGATATAGGTGCCCATGTTGCCTAGGCTCCCCACGCCGCTATAGGTGGCCTCGATGGAGAACACAAACGTGTCGCCCATATATACGGCCTCGAAGGGAGACACCGATGAGGGAAGGACCAGCTGAGCCCTCTTGGTATTGTTGCCGTCCGTCAGGTCGATCGCCGTCATGCCGTAGTAGACGCCCTCGTCGTTGCGCACACGCGGGGAAATGGTCAAGATGCCGTCACTCACACGCGGGGCGGATGCAAAGCGGCCCGTTGACTTCCAAATGGCCTCGGCCTTTGCCTCGTCGAGCGAGCGGCGGTAGCAATACGAGTCGTGACTCGTCTTATTGCCGCCTGCAGCAGGCATCTTGTACCAAATGACGGACGATTCGAACGCCGTAAACAGCGGCGGATCGTAGTCCTTGCCGCCTCGGTCGAGCTCGACCACATCGCCGACAAGCGACGCACCTGCCGTATTTTGCGCATAGAGTTTCCATGATGCATTCGCAAAGTTCATCTCGACCCAAGCAAATACGCCATCGCCGGCGCGGACATCGTAAAACGAATACCCCGCACCTTCCACGGGATCCTCGACGAGCGTCGTGAGTGAGCCATCGCCCAGGTTGAGCACACCGAGTGTGTTGGCGTGCAGTGCCGATGCGGGCGCCATCATCGCCGCGGCGTAATCGCCGTCGCAGTAGTACAGCAGCGTACCCAGAGGCAGCGTCCATGACGCCGCCGGCTCGAGGTCGATTTCGACAGCCTCGTACTCATCCGTAATCGAGACGATTTTTGAGTCATCTTTGATAACCTGCGGCTCGCCGGCGGCATCGTCGCTGGTGCCCGTTTTTTTCGAGCATCCGGCAAGTACCGTGGCAGCGCCCGCGGCAGCTCCACCGAGCACAAAGCCGCGGCGCGATATTCCGTTCTTGATGTGGTCGGCGATACCCATTAGGCGATCTCGGCGCGAGCGGCCTCGATAGCGCGGGTAAGCTGGTCGGCGCAGGAGGTCTTTTTCATACCGCAGGTATTACCGGCGAGAACCTCGATTACGCGATCGGCAGGAGCACCCTCAACCAGCTTGGAGATAGCCTTGAGATTGCCGTCGCAGCCGCCGGTAAACTCGACGCCCAGCACTTTGCTGCCGTCATCGGAAAGATTGAGGTGGATATTGCGAGAGCATACACCCTGAGGCTTGTAGTCAAAACTAATCATTGAGATCCCCTCTCAGAAAGAAATTTCAGACGTCTATTATCCCCGCCTGGCCCGACTTATTATCGTAAGCACCGATTCAACATCCTACGATGCATAGATTAGTGGGGGCAAGATTAGCAGCCCGTACCCCGTGCGTGGACTGTGCGCTTCTCCCGATACATATTGTGGTCGGCGACACGATATACATCGGCCAGCGTATTTCCAGCCGTCTCGACGGTCGCCACGCCAATCGATGCGCTGACCGTCAGTGCCTCATCGCTTACCGCGGCAAGACCGAGACGAAGATCCTGTTCCAGCCCGAGCGCAGACTCGTTGTCAGTATGGGGGCAAACCAGCAAAAACTCGTCGCCGCCAACGCGCATCGGCAGGTAATCCGCACCAGCCACCCGCCGCAGCACGGACGCCGTCCGTCGCAGCAGTTCATCCCCCATCTCGTGACCGTAGATATCGTTGGTCCGCTTGAGATAATTGCAGTCCAACATAATCACGCTCACGGGCAAGCCCTCGTTTACCAGGCTATCTCCGCGCGATTCAAGGTAGTTGCGGTTGCGAAGCCCCGTCAGTTTGTCTTGGTATGTCAGCTCCTCGGCATGCTTGACCATCGATATGTTGTGCGTCGCCACGACGACCGACTCCAGCCGGCCTTGCTCATCGCGATGCTGGGGGACAACCTGCAGCGAGTACCAAGCGCCTCGACAATCTCGCACCTCGGCAGCCAAGTACGGTACGCCCTCCATACGTTCGCGAAGCGTACTTATATCTACGAGTCCCACAACCGCTTCGCGGCTTTCGGGGCTCACGATATCCCGGCAGACCGTGTCCATAAAGTCATATGCCTCGCTGTGCTCGGCAAATATCTTTGCTATCGTCGGCGACATATTGATTCCCTCGATCTCGAGGGTGTCGAGATGCAAAAGGAAGGTCGAATCGTAGATGGCGCTTATGGCATTGATAATGCCGAGCTGTTTATCCTTTTCGACCAAATTGCGGCGATCAACGATATTTCGAGCCAACAGTACCACGACCCAAAACGCAAGGCACACCAAGACGCCAGCGGCGACAAATGTGATCCTGCCAGACATGACCTCAGATTTGGGATACAGCGCAAACAGGCGGTAGTCCTTGTATGCCGCACGCACCGCGTACCATTTGTCTCCTCGATATTCGATGCGCGTTAGGCCATCGTCTTTCCACTCAACCCCTGCGCTGGTGAGGAATCGGGCGAGCGACACGTCAGCATCGGCGCTGTTGGATGAGACAATCTCCGCATCCTCCATAACAAGCACCGTGGGGCCCTGGTGGAAGGTGCTGTTCGAAAGCACGTCGGCTATGGCATATGAATAGTCGTCCGCTGGATCGGAAACAAATGAGCGGTATGCCAAGGCAACGCCGTCGCCATACGGGATAGCACAGACGGCAAAAACGACACCACGGCGCTCGACGACAGTTGAGTAGGTCACTTTGGAACCTTGATACATCGATGCGACCGGCGCACAGGCCAGCTCCTCTCGCCACAACATGAGCGGATCGCGACCATCGATGTCGTAGTGGGCAGCCATATGGCCATCGGAGTCCATGACCATCAGCCCCGAAAGGTTCTCGGCATGGACAAATTGCTCGATAAGATCGTCGTTAACCTCAACGCGATCAGAGGACAGGAACGTCGCAAACGATTCGACCGCGGCGAGCAAATCGTGCGTCTCTTCGGTTTTTCTCCCCTGTTCGTAGCGGTCATATTTTTCGCAAGCGTTTTCCAAAAACGCCATGGTTTCTTGGCCAAACCCAAGCGTTTTTTCGAGGCAGCGATGGGTTCCAACCGTATACAACAGGCCTAACAAGACAGCGCTGACAATAACGCCGACAGCTATGACGGTCAGAGTCTTTCGACGCAAGCGGTGCTCATCATTTGTCATGGATTTGCTCCTTGCCCGCCCGTCGTCGCTCCTGTCTTGTAATTGCCCACAATACGGTCAATCGTGCCATCTCGGTCCATGGCAAACAATGCGGTATTGAGATCCTTTACGATCGGTCCTTCATAGCCGTCATCAAACGCGACGCCCAGATCAACCGTCATAACGTTGTCAGCGAACACGCGGTAAAGGCCGGGATACCGGGCGACAAGTCGGTCAAGCGGCTGAACGTCCGCCATCCAACAGTCGACATACCCTTTGGCGAGGGCGGCTTTGCAGAGTTCGGCAGAACCATACGATTTGATTTGCACGTTCGGCGAGATTTCCAGATCCCCTGCGAGCAATCGGCGTTCACTCACCGAGCCCGCAATTACCGCGATGGTCTTGCTTCCATCGAGATGCGCCAAGGACTTGATGCCACTCGTTTTCTTGGCGGCAACCGAGACCGTCACGGTTAGATACGGCTCGGTCCAGTAATACTTATCCTCGCGATAACAGGGAGAATAATCACACCACAGGCAATCGATATCACCGTTTTCGAGCAGCCGGTCGCGATCGTTCCAGTCAATATCGACAAACTGTGGCTTGAGCCCCGCACGCTCACACGCCTCGCGGGCGATGTCGATATCGATACCGGCGTAATCGCCCGTGGTATCGACATACACATAGGGGTCGTTATCCGTAACGCCGATTTTGAGTACCGGGAGATCTTTGTCGGCTTCATTCGAGGAGGAAGAACTGCTTCGAACGGTATACGTCAGGGCGACCACACAGACGGCAACAAGGAGCATGAGCGTAAACGAGACGACGGCTCGTTTGATACGTCTGGGCACGCGCCTCCTTTCGTCGAAATAGCAGTCGGAGTTCATTTTATTACCAGGGATTGATGCAACAATAAAAAAAAGCGCCTCGTCCAAGATGGGCAAGGCGCCAAAGGTTGGAATGCATCCGCAAACGGCCGAATTAGGTTAACCCTACTCGAAGCTCACCTGCTCCAGGCGATCGAAGACCGTGTCGATGCGGGTGAGGAAGTCCCACGGATCAAAGATCTCGTCGAGCTTCTCCTGGCTGACGGTGCAGCGCGGATCGGCCTCGAGACGCTCCTTAAAGGTGGGACCGGAGACACAATCCTGCACCTCGTGCCAGGTGGCCATGGCGTTTTCCTGCACGATAGCGTAGGCGTCCTCGCGGGTGATGCCCGTGTCGACGAGGGCCAACAGCACCTTGGAGGAGAAGATAAGGCCGCGGGTCTTGTTGAGGTTGGCCATCATGCGAGCCGGATACAGCTGCAAGCCGTCGATAACGCGGATGAGGCACTGGAACATGTGGTCAAGCGCGATGAAACTATCGGCCTGGGCGACACGCTCGGCAGAGGAGTGTGAAATGTCACGCTCGTGCCACAGGGCGACGTTGTCGAAGGCGACCTGGGCGTTGGACTTCACGACGCGCGACAGGCCGCAGACCTTCTCCATGGTGATCGGGTTGCGCTTGTGCGGCATGGCGGAGCTGCCCTTTTGACCCTTGCGGAACGGCTCCTCGGCCTCGAGTGTATCGGTCTTCTGCAGATTGCGAACCTCGGTAGCGATGCGCTCGCAGGTGGCTGCCGTGGTGGCAAGGACGCCGGCGAGGTAGGCGTGATGGTCGCGGCTGATGACCTGCGTGGACAGCGGGTCGTGAACCAGACCCAGGTGCTCACAGACATACTCCTCGACAAACGGCTCGATGGAGCTGTACGTGCCGACAGCGCCCGAGATGGCACCGAAGGCAACGTTCTTGCGGGCATCCTCAAGACGGTCCAGATCGCGCTTGAGCTCCCAAGCCCAAGAGCCAAACTTCATGCCGAAGGTCATCGGCTCGGCGTGAATGCCATGAGTACGGCCGGCGCAGAGCGTGTTGCGCTCCTCGAAGGCGCGGCGCTTGCAGATCTCGCCGAGCCTCTTGACGTCCTCGATAATCAGGTCACATGCCTGGGTGAGCTGGTAGCACAGAGCCGTATCGCCCAGATCGGAGCTGGTCATGCCGTAGTGAACCCAGCGGCTGGGCTTGGGGTCGCCCTCCGGAACATCGGCGTCGATGTACTCCTTCATGTTGGTCAGGAAGGCGATGACGTCGTGGCGCGTGACTTCCTCGATCTCATCGACCTTTGCCTTCTCAAAGTTGGCATGGTCGCGGATCCACTGGGCTTCGTCTTTAGAAATGCCGATCTTGCCGAGCTCCGCCTGGGCCTCACAGGCCAAGACCTCGATCTCCTGCCAAATGGCGTACTTGTTCTCGAGGGAGAAGATATGTCCCATCTCCGGGCGGGTATAGCGATCGATCATAGCGGCTCCTTTTTGGTTATTGGCACGTTGGTCGTAACTCAACCATTGTACCGTGCGCAGGTGCAAGTATGGGCAGCAGGCATTAACCTAACATTTTGCCGCAAGAGCGGCCATGGGGACGTCCGCGTATTTGCTTCGCAAATCCGCACCGGCTGCGGTCGCCTGCCGGATTCGCGGAGACGGTGGGGAAAACTTTGTTGAATTGGCCGTCCCCGCGTCTCCCGTGCCCGGTGGAGCGGGCAACGGGACGTCTGCGTATTTGCTTCGCAAATCCGCACCGGCTGCGGTCGCCTATCGGCGACCTTGCCTGCTCGCTATAAACGCTTCGCGTTTATTTAACGCTCGCACCCTGGCGGGTTCGAGTCCCGGCACTTAGTAGTAAAAAGCACGGCAACGTAGCGTTACCGTGCTTGTGCATTTTTCTGGAGCGGGCAACGGGACTCGAACCCGCGAGTGTCAGCTTGGGAAGCTGATGCCTTACCACTTGGCGATGCCCGCATATGTGGGGGATAGTATAACGCGGTTGTCTTGTTCGATACAAGGGTGTCGATGCTTGTTTTAGCTGTGGAGAATCGTTTGAAAATCGCGCCAATTGTGGAGATGAGGACCTTTGTCTTTCTTTTCTTACCATCTTCTACCTGC
>CABUUD010000067.1 GCA_902494585.1 uncultured Collinsella sp.
ACCACGTCCTCGTCCGTTTGCGACGATATCATGCGCGAGTTTGGCGTCACACCCATGGCCTGCTCGCCGACGGGCCACATCATCAACGGCCACACCCCGGTCAAGACCACCAAAGGCGAGCAGCCCATCCGCGCCAACGGTAAGTTGCTGGTCATCGATGGCGGTTTCTGTCGCGCCTACCATCCCAAAACAGGCATCGCCGGCTACACGCTCATCTCGAGCTCGCGCGGCTGCCGCCTCAAGTCACATCAGGCCTTTACCACCGTCGCCGAGGCGCTCACGCGCAACGTGGACATCGAAAGCGAGACCAACCGTTTTGACCAAGCAGACCGTCGCCGCATGGTGAGCGACACCGATACCGGCGTCAAGATTCGCAGCCAGATCCAGGACCTGCGCCAACTGCTCGATGCATATAGAAACGGTGCTATCGAGGAGCGCGCCTAGCCCCGCCTGCGCGGATTGGCTAAACTTGCTGAGTTTGTCATCCCCACGGCGCCCCGGCGCCACCCTAAGGCAGGTACCATGCAAAAGCTCCTTGCGCAGATCATGAAGTTTGGCGTCGTCGGCGTCATTGCCACCGTCATCGACTTTGGCATCATGAATCTGCTCCACTACGGTCTGGGCCTTAACATCCTGATCGCCAACACCAGCGGCTTTATCGTCTCGCTCATCTTTAACTACGTCGCGAGCATGAAGTACGTGTTTGCGCACAAGGAGGGCATGAGCCGCCGCCGCGAGTTCATTATCTTTGTCGTGCTGTCCGTGATCGGCTTGGCGCTCAACGACGGCATCGTGCTTGCGCTCAATGCCGGCTTGGGGCTCGAAGCCAATATCGCCAAGATTTGCGCCACCGCACTGGTCATGGTCTACAACTTTGTAACGCGCAAGATTTTCCTGGAGGGCGAGCAGACCAAGTAGCCCGGCCTCCTCGTTGCGCTACGGGACCCGCGGATGACGCCGTCGAGTGCTGCGTTGTTCGTGGGCCTTGCTCGTTTACGGGAAGATTTGCAACGTTTGCGGATTACCTCTTGAATATTTGGCGAGTTCGTATAGTTCTTGCCAAAGACCTTACGTTTCCCATGCAAAAGCTCTAAAGTATCTCGTTGCTCGATTCATCAACGCATTGGATGTGATTACGTGCGCAAGGCACTGGCACAACCTCATACCAAGCAATTCCTCAAGTTCGCTGTCGTGGGTCTCATCTCCTTTGGCATCGACTGGGGCATGCTTATTGCGCTCGTCGAGCTGTTCCACCTCGACTTTTTGATGAGCACCACGATCTCGTTTACCACGTCTGTCGTAGTTAACTACTGGCTCAGCATGAAGTACGTGTTCGACCATCGCGAGGGTATGAGCCGCAAGCGCGAGTTCACGATCTTCACCATCCTGTCGGTGATCGGTTTGGGCCTCAACGACCTGTACATGTTTGTGGGCGTCACGTTTTTGAGCATCGGCTACCAGGCCATGAAGGCCATCGCCACATTCTTGGTCACCTGGTACAACTACTTTAGCCGCCGCTTCTTCCTCGAGGGCGCGCAGTCGTAGTTTGTTCGACATTTGCTTGAAGGTATAACCGGTTGGAATTCTCGTTCCAACCGGTTTTTTTGTTTGCCGAGAGACCGGGCGACCCAGTCCTCTACGCATGAAAAACGGGCGGCCCGGATGTTTGTCCGAACCGCCCGTTTGACGTGTTATGTCGAGGCATTTAGCCCGTTACGTAATACCAGACGACACTGTCGCCGTTGGATAAGACATAGTTACTGCACGCCGTCATGGGCGTTACGCCGTTAACGGAGTACATCCAGCCACTCGTGCCGCCGTGCTCCTTCTCGGCCAAACCGCCAATAGCGGCGACATACGTGCCATACGACGAGCCGTGCGCATTCACGGAAAGGCCCAGGGCGCACAGGGCATCGTAGACCGTAGCACCCTCGTTGAAGGTGAAGGTACCGCCAGAAGACACAGGATTGCCTACGGCGCTCGATGTGACCGAAACCGTCACCGTGACGTAGCCAGACTGCTGCGAGCCGTCCTGATTGCCCGCAGAGGCGCCGCCACTGTTGGATGCAGACCCACCGCCAGACACCGAGCCACCGCCCGAAGAAGAGCCGTCAGAAGAACTCGATCCACCAGCGGATTCGGAGCCCTGTCCGGCAGACGTGTTGTTGGACTTCTTGCCACCCTTGCCTTCGGACTTCTTCTCCTTCGAATCCTTTTTTGAGTCCTTCGACCCGTCCTTCGCATTGTCCGAAGATTTGGAGTCCTTGGGCGCAGCCTTGCCCGAAGCGGTAATCGAGCCGGAAACCGACGCATCCTTGGCAACGACGCTCTCCCCTGTCACAGCCCGCGCAATCCAGTCGATGGACCATGCACCGCTGACAGAGGGGTGGACAAAACCCAACGAGACGACAATGAGTCCAATACAGGCAGCCGTCAGGGTGCCAACAAGTGCCTTGCGCCGCGGGGCGGACGCCGCCGAAGCGGCGCCCTTTTGCTTTGTATCGTCAAGCTGGATGAACGACGAGTCGGGCTGCTTGGACTCGGCGTCCTGTGGCTTATTGGACACAGCCCTCACCTACCGACGCTTGGTAAACACGAACACGCCGATGACGGCGAGACCGATCACGCCGGCCGCTACGCCGACAATGGCAAGCGGATTGAAGCCGGACTCCTGTGCCGGAGCCGCAGCGGGCTTCTTGGCAGTGGCCGCAGCAGACGAGCCCGTGTCGGACTTGGAGCTGGACTTGCTGGACTTCTTATCGGACTTCTTATCCTTCTTTTTGGAATCCTTACCGTCCTTGGACTTGGTCGTGGTCGACGACACAGGCTTCTGACCCGGAGCAACAGCGCCGCCAGCCTGCTGGCCGTTTGTGCCGTTACCGGAGCCAGAACCAGCACCGACATTACCCGAGCCGCTATTGGAGCCAGAGCCACCGTTACCGCCAGGGTTAACGGCATTCTTGGTCCACTTGGCATACAGCGTCATATCCGCCGTCACCGCAGCGCTAAAGTCACACGCCTTTGTGCAGGCAGCATCGGTGTACCAACCGGCAAAGGTGTAACCCTTGCACCACGGCTTAGTCAAGGGCTCCGTCGCCGCCTTGCCTTCCTTCACGCGTTGAGAATCGGGCATCGCCGCATCCTTACCGTTGGCGTCGAACGTCACGGTATAGCGCTTGACCCTTTGGCCATTACCCTTGACAGCAAACAGCTTGCCCGAGTCATTGACATAGTAGAGCGAGCCATCGGATCCGACCGAAATAGAAGCCATGCAGTACTGCTGGTCGCCCGCCGCGGGCGTATAAAGCAGCTCGGCCTCGTCGTCGCCAATACGGTAGCGATAGATGCCGCCCGGATTGTTGTTGGACGTAAAGTAGACGTACGTCTCGCCATTCTGGACAGAAACAACCGGCTGCGACTTTACGTCACCGCCGCCCGAAGTTCCCTGGCGAATGTAGCTACCGTCCGCCTTGCAAATGGAATAGTCGACAGTAAGCGTCTCGGCATCAATCACTACAAGCTGACCGTAGTAATACGTGTACTTGTTCTGATAGCCGCCCATAAAGGACTCGGTCGATGCGCCTCCGACCACAATCTTGCCGTTGACCAACACCGGCGTCGAGGTCGAGCTGCTGCCAAACGTCACCTTGCCAAGCTCGGAAAGCGTTCCGTCCGTTCCAACGGAAAGCTTATGCAAAATGCCATCGGCGCTCACGACATAAGCGATCGATCCATCGACCAGCACCGTCGTGCGTACGCGGTCGGCAATCTTGAGCGACGCAACGGTCTTTCCAGTTTCGGGGTCGACCGTACTCACCGTGCCCGAATCGTCCGCAATGACACCATAGTTACCCGAGAACGCCAAGCCGGCCCAATAGTAGCCCTTGCTGTTCTCGTTCTTATGCTGCCACATAACCTCGCCGTCAGAAATGCGCACGCAGAGCAGATAGCCATCGCTCGAATCAGTCCAGCTGGCCGAAGCAGTACCAAAATAGGCAAAGCCGTCACGAACCGTAATGGACGCAAGAGACTGCTGAGCACCATCGGGGCCAGCAGGCAACTCATCGGTAACCCAAACCGTCGCCAGAGCATCAACCGTCAGCGCCTGCAGACGGCCGCACGAAAGCGGCACGAGTACGACGCCGCCAGTGTATACCATACGCGAGGTCGTATCGATCTTTGCTGCTAAAGGCGATTCGGCAACGGTCTCACCCGTGTCGACATTCTTCTTGAGCAACTTGGAACCAACGGCCACATAAAGATAATCACCAACCAGCAACGGGTCGGAAATACCCTTGCTCCATTCGTTCGAGCCCTTGAGCTCGCTCACCCATTTTGCCTCGGCGTCCTTCGTGGGCACAGGAGCGTCGGTTACTTTGTCGGCGCTCGTAAAGCCCGACCAATCGCTATCCCAATTGGGGCGCGCAGCGCCAGGGTTCAAAACTACGCCGTCAAGCGGTTTCTCACTATCGGACGCGTAGACAAACTGGATGTTGTCGCCGGGCTTGAGCACAACCTGGTCGGCACCAACCTTGGAATAATCGCCATTGACGTAGAGCTGCCAATAGCGACCCGATTCCTTATCCCACCCATAACTTTTGCCGTAAGACGACGTAATGCTCGACAGGTAGAAATAGCCGTCCTTCTCCGGCGTCTTGAGATCGTACTTGAGGCCCGAAGCCTTCAGCGCCATCGCCGTCAGGTCGGCAGCAGTCGCGCCGCTCTGGAGTTTCGCGTCGTTGAGGGAGTACCAGACCGAAGTCTTCTTGTTAGCATCGGGACCAATCAAGCTCAACGAGGCTTTGACCTTTGCCTGCCCAATCTCGTCAAGACTGGTACCAAAAGCGGAATAGTAGAGCACGACGCTATCGCCGGGGGCGAGGTGAACCTGGCCGGCGCCGACCTCAGACGCCTTCCCGTTAACAAAAAGCTGCCAGTACTTGCCCGTCGACGCATTCCAGCCCAGCTTGCGACCATCCGCCGAAGTGATATCACTCAGATAGTACCCTGCCGTGCCCACACCGGTCGCGGTATGGGTCATGCCCTTTAGAGCGTCCTCAATCATATCGCCGGCAGTCGAACCGTAAACGACGCTCTTGGCGGAATCGGCCCAAACCTCGTCGTTGCCGTCGGCGTCGATGCCAACGAGCATAAAGGCAACGGAAATCTTGGGGTCGGAATGATCGACCGTGCCAACAACGCGATACGTCGCCTTAACGCTCTGGTTAATGAGGCTCTGCAGCTTAGCGTTCTCGGGATGCGCCTTCGCCAGAGATTCGTACTTGGCGTACGTCAGGTTGCTCTCGACCGTAACAAGGGTATCGGCCTTGGGGCGCGTCACCTTAAGGTTTTCGTTCGAGATGACCGAGGTGTCGCTCGTGCGGTACGTGCGCCAGTCGTTCCCCGACATATCATCGTATCCAGGAAGGTCTGCCGCCACAACGCCGGACAGCTTGCTGTCCTTACCCTTGCGGTACTCAATGCCGCCATCCGCCGTAGGAACTGCCTCGGCAAAAGTCGACAGATTCTCGGTAACCGCGTCAACCGAAGCGTTAGCGCCGAGCAGAGATTTTGCGTAGGCATCCTTGACCTGCTGCATAAATGCCACAGCTTGGTCAATCTCGGAATCCGAAATGGGCTTAACCTTGATGGCGATATCGCGCGTGACGGTTATGCCGTCCTTGGCAAGCGTAGCCGTAATGACTGCCTCATTCGAGGAGCCTTCGATATCACGGGTAACAACCACGCGGTAGCCGTTGACCTTCGCAACAGCCTCATTGCTCGATGTATAGGAGAGCTTGGCGCCGGACGGAGCGTCGATGCCAGAACGACGGGTATTGGGCAGCTGGAGATCGCCCTCGACGGCATTGGCATCGACTTCTTTTTTGGTCTCAAAATCCTTGAGCACAATGCGGTCGAGCGCAGCTGACAGCTCGGCCTTTTCGGCATCGATCTGCTCCTGAGTTTTCGCCTTGACGGTATAGTCGACCAGATAAGCCGTCCCATTTGACGGGGCATTACCGTAGCCAGGGACCGCCAGTGAAAGCGTAGCCGTAAACTGAGCAGTCTGATCGGTCATACCGTGGGTATATGTAACCGTCGGATCGCCGTAACTGGAATTCACCTTGGCAACGGAGTCATCAAGACTCATCCAGTCAATAGAAGCAACCTTGACACCGTTGATGCTGATTGAGCTGGGAAGCGTTCCCCGAGCAACGTCCGCCTCGATTTCGTCGGGCAGGCCCTCAACATGAGCCCATGCTGCCTTTAAGTAGGCAACAACTTTGCTGCCGTCCCATGCGAGCGTCGATGCGCGACCGGGTGTATACGACATACTCTCGGAGCCAAGCGTCAGCGTATACGTCGGCGTAAACTGGCGAAGCAGCGAGTAATCAAGCGCGGAAGTCTTATCTGCAGGAGACAGGAAGAAATAGGAGATCTTTCCATCATCCGCGATGCCGCCATCCTGCTGGGGATCGCGACCGCCATAGGTTACGCCCGCAAGCGAAACCTTGATATCCGAGTAGCCCAGGTTGGCAAGCTTCGCCGAAAGCATGGAGCAGATGTTGGTATCGGTCTCCTGAGACGGATTGGGATACCAGCCCGAATAGCCATCGGACTTAAGCTTCGCAACCGCCTCGTCCAGCTTCTTAGCCTCATCAGACTTGGGGGCTTCGGGTTCGGCAGGAGCCTCTACGGGATACTTGAGGCTTGCCGTGAACTTGTGGTCACCAGCACCGTCACCATGCGTAACGCGGCACGCAACGTATTTACCAGCAAGATTAGAGGTCAGCTTGAGTTCACGAGCAGTTGCGCCTTCGATAGCAGTGTAGCCTAACGCCGCCGGATCGGACGACTGGCTGTTGCCAACATACCACTGGTAACCAAGTTGATCGTACTCGTACGACGAAATCTCGACGTTGTCCCATTCGTCGTCGTCCCAATAATAGGCTGCGACCTTAACGGTATCGCCAACCTTGGCGATACCGCTGCCATAGGCAAGCCCGTTGCCGTCAGCATCAACAATTTCAGCCGAGTCAACGGTTACGTATGCCGAACGCGCGGAAACGGCGACGGAGTCCGACGAATCACCCTGCTCGGAAGCGACAGATGCCGGGGCGGCCAAACCCTCTGTATCGGTAGCATCACCGGCCGTCGCGTTATCGCTGCCAGCGGCATTTTCGGCAGCATCATCGTCGGCGCCATCGACAGCAGCGCTCGCCGCCGTACTGTTCGCGCCGGTATCAGCGGCAGCAGCGCCATCGTCGGCCGCCGTGCCCTCGCCGCCCGTTGCGACCTGAGCCACGGCATCGGCAACGCCCTCGGCGCCCTCGGCCCAAAGTTGCGCCGGCGTGGTGCCAAAAGCCATGGCAAAAGCCAGGAACGCCACCAGACCGCGCTTGGCTACGCCACGGGCAATCGCTCCATGACGACGCCACGAGGCGCGCTGGCTCTCGTCCTCAAACATATCCATTTGTCTCCTACTGTCTGCACTTGGAGCATTGCCCAGCGGCTGCCCCACGTCATCGCGCATATTGCGCTCGAGTACCCCCATCGGGGTCCCCCTTCCCTCCAGAGCCCAACGCGTACCGGCGGCATGCGCCGCGGCCGCGTGCAAGATGGGAGGCGATCCGACTTAACCTTACCGACCCGGGTGCGCCGTCCGATCTGCGACGCGAACATCCCGGGCCAAGAGGAATTACGGTTACTGGTACAGCCGGGGACTTACACCCCGATTCTCCCAAACGCGCAGGAAAACCGCGCATTCGTGCGTCTCCACACCACCATCTAGGCCATCGATTATTACTGTCAGTATGGTATCACGCAAAAGGGCCCCGCACACAGGCGAAGCCCAAGGTAAAAGCTATGGTTTGCGATAGAAAAGGGCAAGGATGGAGTGCCGAGCAAAAGGATCCGTCTTTCCCCAATCCCGAAAAATGCTAACGCTTGCCGCCGTGACTGTTGCGCCAGATCTCGCGGCCCAGCATCAGCGCCAGCACCAGCGCGCTCACGTAGCCCATAAAGCCAATGACCGGGATACCAAACACAACCGGCTCGATGCGCGCGTAGTACACCACCGACGAGCCGATAAACAGGCCGGCAATCACAATTGCCATCGACATGCGGTCGATAATTCCACCCAGCTGCCGCAGCGCCTTATCGCTGCTCATGATCTGCGTGTTTACCTTAAGCTGGCCGCGCGTGAGCATGCGCGACGCCAAGCCCAGATACTCGGCCGCCTCGAGCGAGCCTTTTGCCGCGCGATAGCTGCTCGCGGCAAGATCGCGCCCCATTTCGCGGACGCGCGCATAAGCGCTCTTCTCGTTTTTGATATGCGTCTGGATGATCTGGATCATGTTGACGTTGGGCATGTACTCGGTCAGCAGGCCCTCGAGCGTCACCATGCCGCGGGCGAACATCGTCACCACGCTCGGCAGCTCAACGTCGTTTTTGCGTGCCAGGTTTAGCAGCGAGGTCAAAAACTCGCCAATATCCAGGTCCTTAAGATCGAGCCCCGCAAAGTCGGCGACGATAAAGTCCAAGTCGGACAAAAAGGCCGAATGGTCGAGCTCGGCGGAGTCGCCGCGCGTCACGGCAAAGCGCATGAGCGAATCCTTGAGCTTGGGCACGTCGCCCTCGGCCACGGCGAAAATCATATCCTTGACGATACCGCGGTCGTGACTCGACATGCGCCCGACCATGCCCAGGTCGATAAAGTAGACGATGCCGTCCTTGAGGATGATGTTTCCCGCATGCGGGTCGGCATGGAAAAAGCCGTCGTCGAGCACCTGCGTCGAGTAGTCCTCGACAATCGCCGAGCCGATCTTTTCCAGGTCATAGCCCTCGGCCACCAGGCGCTCGGGATCGGCAATCGAGATGCCGTCGATGTAGTCCATGACCACGACGTGTTCGGTGCAAAGGTCCAGGTAGGATTTGGGACACGACACGCCGTGCACGCTTTTATGGAAGTCGTAGAAATCGTTGAGGTTTTTGGCCTCGGCCAAAAAGTTCGTCTCCTCGCGAAACGAGGTCCACAGCTCCTCGACCACGCCGTGCAGGTCCACAAACTGGTCGGTGTTGACGAACTTGGAAACGATGCGCACCACCGAACGGATGATGTCGATATCCTGCGCCATGACCTGTTGCGCGCCGGGGCGCTGTACCTTAACGGCCACGTCCTCGCCCGTCACCAGGCGGGCGCGGTGCACCTGCGCGAGCGACGCGCTTCCGAGCGGGTTGGGGTCGATCGCGTCGAACATCTGCCCCAGGCGCTGGCCGTATTCCTCTTCCAGACAGCGGAGCACTACCTCATACGGCACCGGCTCTACATCGGAGCGCAGGCGGCGCAGCTCGTCGCAAAACCGCTGCGGCAAGATCTCAGAGCGGTTGGCCAGAATCTGCCCCATCTTGACGAACATGGGGCCGAGCTCTTCGAGCAGACGACGCAGGCGCACCGGCGTAAGGTTATCCCACACGCGGTACTTCTTGATCAGGCGAACGATCTGTCCAATGCGCTCACGACGACCTGCCGGCGTGAGCTGGTATTCCTCGTCCGGCGCCATCGCGTCGGGCTCCTCGGGCACCATATCGACAGCGCGCGGCTTCTTGCGAGCGCCCGAGACGGCGGCCTCGACCTCATCGACAACCGCCGTCTCGTCACCCAAGGGATCTAGATTGTTGTAATCGGTAGTGGAATCTGCCATCTGCGCTGCTACTCGGCCTCTTCGGTGTCCTCTGCATCGTCGGGCTCAACGGACTCGACGGGCACCGAGGTCACGTTGTCCTCGACCGAATCGACGATATCGCGCACATGGGCCAGGAAGGCC
>CABUUD010000068.1 GCA_902494585.1 uncultured Collinsella sp.
CAGGACCTGACCGAGCGAAAATCGGGCCTACATTCCTCCCCGGCGGGACAGGGAGAGATATATGGAAGAGATGCCCAAGAACTACGATCCGTCGACCAACGAGCCGGCGATCCTGCAGAAGTGGCTCGACGGCGGCTACTACAAGCGCCGTGAGGGCGTGGGCGACTGCACCGTCACCATTCCGCCTCCCAACGTGACCGGCAAGCTCCACATGGGTCACGCCACCGACGACTCCATCCAGGACGCCATCATCCGTATGGCCCGCATGCGCGGCAATTCCACGCGCTGGGTGCTCGGAACCGATCACGCCGGTATCGCCACGCAGACCAAGGTCGACAAGAAGCTCAAGAGCGAGGGCATCAGCCGCCTGGAGATCGGTCGCGATAAGTTTGTCGACGCCTGCTGGGACTGGACCCACGAGTACGGCGGCATCATCGTCGAGCAGATCAAGCGCATGGGTTGCTCCGTCGACTTCGACAACGAGCGCTTCACCATGGACGAGGATTACGCACAGGCCGTGCGTAAGGTCTTCTGCGATTGGTACCACGACGGCCTGATCTACCGTGGCAAGCGTATCGTTAACTGGTGCCCCAACTGCACCACCGCCATCTCGGACGACGAGGCCGAGTACAAGGACGAGAAGGGCCACCTGTGGCACCTGCGCTACCCGCTGACCGAGCCGGTCAACGGCCAGGACTACATCGTCGTCGCCACCACGCGCCCCGAGACCATGCTCGGCGACACGGGCGTCGCCGTCTCCCCGAAGGACCCCGAGAAGGCCGCCTTTGTGGGTAAGACCGTCAAGCTCCCCATCGTCGACCGTGAGATCCCCATCTTTGAGGATTGGCACGTCGACGCCAACTTTGGCTCCGGCTTTGTCAAGGTCACTCCGGCTCACGACCCCAACGATTACGCCATGGGTCAGGCCCACGACCTGCCGCAGATCAATATCTTCGATGAGCACGCGGTAGTCGTCGAGGGCTACGGCGAGTTTACCGGCATGAACCGCGACGAGTGCCGCGAGGCCGTCGTCAAGTGGTTTGAGGAGCATGGCCTGCTCGATCATGTCGAGGACCTCGATCACTCCGTCATGCACTGCTACCGTTGCGACTCCGCGCTGGAGCCGTGGCTGTCCGAGCAGTGGTTCGTGGCCGTCGACAAGCTCAAGGGGCCGGCGCTCGACGCCGTCAACTCCGGCAAGGTCACCTTCCACCCCGCGCGCTGGACGCAGACCTACACCACTTGGATGGAAAACCTTAAGGACTGGTGCATCAGCCGCCAGCTGTGGTGGGGCCACCGCATCCCCGTGTTCTACTGCGAGGACTGCGGCTGGGAGGACGCTCTGACCGAGGACACCGACGTGTGCCCCAAGTGCGGCGGCCATCACGTGCATCAGGACGAGAACGTGCTGGACACCTGGTTTAGCTCGCAGCTGTGGACCTTCGCCACGCAGGGCTGGCCGCAAAAGCCGGAGCTGCTCGAGGGCCATCACCCCACGACGGCGCTCGTCACTGCGCGCGACATCATCGCGCTGTGGGTCGCCCGCATGGTCATGAGCTCGCTGTACTTCCTGGACGAGGTGCCGTTTAAGGACGTCGTCATCTACCCGACGATCCTTGCCAAGGACGGCAGCCGCATGTCCAAGTCCAAGGGCAACGGCGTTGACCCCATGGACCTTATTGGCATGTACGGCGCCGACGCCATGCGCTTTAACCTGCTCACGCTGTGCACCAACAACCAGGACGTCAAGTTCGACGCGAACATCGACAAGAAGACCAAGAAGCTCATCGACAGCCCGCGCACCGAGCAGGCCAAGTCGTTTGTGACCAAGATCTGGAACGCCAGCCGCTTCCTGCTTATGAACATGGAAGGCTACACGCCCGGCGAGCCCGTCGTGGAGACGCCGGCCGACGCCTGGATGTTCAGCCGCCTGGCCAAGGCCGTGAAGATGGTCACCGAGGGTATTGAGAACTACACCTTTGGCGATATGGCTCGCGGCGTGCAGCAGTTCTTCTGGAATGAGGTCTGCGACTGGTACGTCGAGGTTACCAAGGCCCGCCTGAAGGGCGAGGGCCGTCTGCAGGCGCAGCGCAACCTGATCTTTGTGCTCGACACCTCCATTCGCCTGATGCACCCGCTCATGCCGTTTGTCACCGAGGAGATCTGGGACAACATGCCGGCGAGCGTGCTCGACCTGGATGCCGAGGGCAACGTTGACCGCGCCGAGGCGCTCATGATCGCCAAGTGGCCCGAGCCCGCCGACTACGCCAAGTATGTCGACGAGGACGCCGAGCGCGCGTTTGAGCTGTGCCGTACCGTCGTGTCTGCCGCCCGTGCCACCCGTTCTCGTTATCGCTTGAGCCCCAAGGCAGAGCTCGACGTAGTCGTGCGTGCCGGTGCCGAGGATATCGAGAAGCTCGAGAGCCTGCGTTCGACCATCGAGCCGCTGGCAAACACTGCCTCGCTGGTCATGGGTACCGACGTCGAGAAGCCGGCTGCGAGTATCGCCGTGGTCGACAGCGGCGTCGAGGTCTTTGTGGTGCTCGAGGGCAAGGTCGACCTTTCGGCCGAGAAGGCGCGCCTGGAGAAGGAGATCGCCGCGGCCCAGAAGGAGCTTGCCGGCTGCGAGAAGACACTGGCCAACGAGGGCTTTGTGGCCAAGGCCGCGCCCGCCGTGGTCCAGAAGAAGAGGGACCGTGCAGCTGAGCTCAAGGAGATCCTGGCGGCACTGACTGCTCAGGTTGCTGACTTCTCGTAGGTCTAACTTGGGGGCGCGTCTCGATGCTTTGCTCTCCACTGCGGACAGTCCTGCGCAAGACGGACAGCACATTAAGTGCTGTCCTTTGCGTGCGGAACTTGCGGCGAGCAAAGCATCGGGCCGCTCCTAGTTCGTTTACGATGTTGTCTGCATCTGCCCGGTAGGGCCACTTGGTCGTGGCCTTGATTCTGCTGCAAAGCGGTGTTTGGCTGATATTTTGAATGGGAGGGGCTCGTTGTTGCTTACGGGCCTCTTTTTATGTTGAGGGGACTTTGGCTATGGCAAAGCGTTCTGGGTTGTATTCGGTGCCGTTTGAGGTTCCGGAGCTCTCTTTTGATGAGGCTGTTGCACTTGCGGCCGATACGGGCAAGATTGCGCGTTATTCCACGCCGCTGCTCGAGACCGTCGTCGAGATGCTCGATGAGCTTGGTCGTCCTGACGAGTTCTATGATTGCGTCCAGATAGCCGGTACCAATGGAAAGACCTCGACGACGCGATTCTCGGCTGCCATTCTTCGTGGTGAGGGCCTTAAGACGGCACTCTTTACGTCGCCTCATCTGGTGCGCTATCCCGAGCGTATGGAGATTGACGGAAAGGTCGTTTCGGACGAGGTCTTTGCCCACGGTGTCTCTGCGGCGTATGAGGCAGGTCGTCGTCTCAACGCACGTCGTGAGGCGGCGGGCGAGGAGCTCCGTTCTATTACGCCCTTCGATCTTTTGTCCGTGGCTGGTTTGACTATGTTTGCCGAGGCTTGCGTGGACGTGGCCGTGCTTGAGGTTGGCATGGGCGGACGCTGGGATGCTACGAGCGCGACCGATCCCGTGGCCGTCGCCATTACGGGCATTGGACTCGACCATACGAAGGTCCTTGGCGATACGCTCGAGGCCATTGCGGGGGAGAAGGCTGCGGTTATTAAGCCTGGGCGCTTGGTTGTTTTGGGTGAGGGCACGCATGAGGCGAGTGTTCAGTGTGTGATGGATGCCCGTTGCCGTGAGTGCGGCGTAGTACCGCTCGTGGTGAGCCATACGACGACCAAACTTCCGGCACACGTGGGCGATACGGTGGAGTTTAGCTGCACCACGCCGCGTGCGATCTATACGTCGAGCATGGTCAAGCCGGCCTATCAGCCGCAGAATGCCGCGTGCGCGATTATGCTGTGCGAGGGCTATCTGGGTCGTGAGCTCGGCCATGAGGCGCTCGCCGCTTCGCTTATGGGCTGCCCCACGCCGGGTCGCTTTGATGTGCTGGGAACCGATCCGCTCAAGCTGATCGATGCCTGCCATAACCCCCAGAGCTGCGAGAACTTTGTGAGCGCGCTGGACGAGATCGATCCGTGCGTAGAGAATCGCCCCACGCTGCTGTGCGCCGCGCTGGCAGACAAGGACGTGGCTGGCATCGTCGACGTGCTGATTCCAGCCTTCCCGCGCGTGGTTGTGACGCAGACCGATTCCGACCGCGCCCTGCCGGCGGAGGAACTCGCCGCCCTTGTGGACGCCGATAAACTTGCGGGTATGTATCCCAGCGTATCCGAGGCCCTTGCAGCCCTCGATGCCGCGGGCGAGTCCTTCGTAGCAGCCGGCACCATCACCCTAGCCGGCGAAGTAGCCGGCCTGCTGCGCTAGCCCATCCCCTCATCAGTTGCGGTGAAATAGTTCCTGTTTTTGGGTTCTAGCAGCCCATCCAGGAACTATTCCACCGCAACTTAGTTTGGGGGCTTGGGGACCAGGCTATTCTAGGCGGAATGGGTCGTGAGGGTAGGCGTTGAGAATCTCGACGCCGGTCTCGGTGACGAGGGCCAAGTCCTCGATGCGGACGCCGGTACGGCCGGGGAGGTAGATGCCCGGCTCGATGGAGAACGTCATGCCCGGCTCTACGACCTGCTCGTTGACGAGTGAAACGTCGCCCGGCTCGTGGTCCTGCAGGCCGATTGAGTGCCCCAGGCGATGTGTAAAGTACTGCCCATAGCCCGCATCCTCAATCACGTCGCGCGCGGCGCGGTCCAGGTCACACATGCGCACACCCGGTGCGATGAGCGCCTCGGCGGCCTCGTTGGCGCGGCGCACGATGTCGTAGATGTGTGCCGTCTCCTCGTCCGGCTCGCCCCAAAAGAACGTGCGTGTCATGTCCGAGCAGTATTTGTTATGACGCCCGCCAATGTCGAACAGCACCACGTCGCCGCGCTTGAGTACCGTATCGTCGGGCTCGTGGTGCGGGTCGCCGGCGTTGGCGCCAAAGCTCACGATGGGCGGAAAGCTAAAGCCCTCGCAGCCGTGATTGCGGTACAGACTGAGCATCTGATCGGCAATTTCGCGCTCCGTTACACCTTCGTGGACGAGCTTGATCGCGTCGGCCATCACGGCGTCGTTGGCGGCCGAAGATGCACGCATGAGTTCCTGCTCGGCGGCATCCTTGTAGGTGCGCGCGGCGGTGACGGCAAAGTCGCCCAGGAAGAACTCGCTTGCGGCGTGGCGCTCCATGAGCGGCATCAAAAAGCCGGAGCGCATGACGGTGTCGATGCCGAGTGGTTTGGTCGGATCGACCTCGCGAGCGATGGCGTCGGTCACGACGTCGGTATCGGTGTGGTAGGCAACGCGCGCATTGTCATACTCGGGCAGCTGATGCAGCGCGTTGACTAGGATCACCGGCTCGGCGCCGCGCGCGAGCAGCACACCGCAAAAACGCTCGAACATATCGGCATAAAAGCCGGTCAGGTAATAGATTGACCACGGGTCGTTTACGAGCAGCTGTGCGCCGGGGTGCTGAGCCTCGAGCGCATCGAGCACGCGCGCCGCACGCTGGTCATCGACATGTGCCATGAAGCATCCTTTCGCTAGGGTGCCACCATGGTATCCCAAGCCCGGCACATAGGGACGTTCCTTTTATGCCGACATTTTGGGACACTCCTTGGCATGGTCACTCTGGCAACCATGCGGGCAAAAGTAGCTAAAAGAGGCCCGTCCCAAATGGGCTGCTTACAAAACTATGGCGGATTACGGGGCTGGACCTGTATTGCTTGACCATGGAAATAATTGCGAATTTAAAACCGCAGGTAGACGGCTTATCAAAAATCGAAAATTGCCGGTATGGATGGGGGTCTACGAATCGGCCCCGTAATCCGGCATAGTTTTGAAATGACACTAAAGTAGACACAGGCTAAATACCGATTCCAAGGATAGTTGCGGTGGAATAGTTCCTGGATGCCGGGGTTTTGGCGGAAATCAGGAACTATTTCACCGCAATTGAGGAGGGGCGGGGTGGATGGCGGGGTAGCTAAAAGAGCCCCGTCCCTAATTAGCTACTTGGGCTCGGTCGATGTCCATGCTGGCGATTAGGTTGATGTTGGTGTCTAGGAGGTTCTTTAGCACGACATCTCCCATGCGGATGGGAGCTTCGACGACCAGGCCGCGGATGAGGTCCATGGCTTGGGCGTGAAGTTCTAGCGGGATGGCTTCGGCCGTGCGCACGGGGAGCAGGGCTTCGTCGCCGCCGGAGACGGCCACGGTCGTCGTGAGCACGCGCATGGGGCAGGTGAGCTCCTGATGCGCGAACGTATCGCCGCGCGGGCAGTTGTTGCCGGTCACGGAGCGCACTTCCACCACGGCGCCATTGGCGTCGCGCTCCACCTCTACGGTCAGAAGGCACTCGGATGGGCAGGTGGTGCAGTTGAACTGCAGCGTTTCGACCACGTTATCGCTCATAGTTTATGCCTCCTCGATGGAATCGACGGATAGAACAATCTCGCTGGCACCCAGATCGAGCGCCTGCTTGATGACCTTTGCCGGCAGTGGGAAGCTTTCCATAACACTCGGTTTAAACGGGCGGACCTTGCCCACAAACAGCTCCTTGCCGTCGGCTAGGATTCGTACGCAGGCGGCGTCGACCGGTCGGCGGACGCGGAAGTTGAGTTTGGTGAGTGCCACAGCCGTAATGCGTGCCGGCAGCGCGTAGCCCGCGTTGCCGGCAGGGGAGACCTTGAGCTGGCAATTCGCGCCCGCAGCGCCCGCATCGGCCCCAGCGCTGCCGCCCAGCGCGTACGCCGCCGCGGCCGCACCGGCGCGATCGGACTCGGTCGTCACGTTGTCGGCCAAATCGTGCACGTGCAGTACGTTGCCGCAGGCAAAGATGCCCGGCACGCCCGTTTGCAGGCTCTGATCAACCACGGCGCCGCGCGTGCGTGGGTCAAGCTCAACGCCCGCGCCCACTGAAAGCTCGTTCTCGGGAATCAATCCCACCGAAAGCAGCAGCGTGTCGCACGGAACGATGCGCTCCGTTCCGGCAATGGGCGCCAGATGTTCGTCGACCTGGCTTACCTCGACCGCTTCCACGCGGTTGTGCCCGATCACGCGTGTGACGGTGGTGGACAGGTGCAGCGGAATTCCAAAGTCGTGCAGGCAGTTCTTCACATTGCGGCGCAGGCCGTTGGCGTACGGCATGAGCTCGTACACGCCCTCGACCGAAATCCCCTCGAGCGTGCAGCGGCGCGCCATGATAAGTCCGATGTCACCCGAGCCCAAAATGACGGCACGCGAGCCGGGCTTGAGGTTTTCGATATTGATGTATCGCTGCGCCAGGCCGGCCGTAAACACGCCGGCGGGGCGGCTACCGGGAATCTTGATCTCGCTGCGCGTGCGCTCACGGCAACCCATAGCAAGAACGACCGCACGTCCTGTGAGCTGCAGCATGCCAGTGGGGCTCATGAGCGGGACGGTGTGGGCTGCGGTGGCTCTCGGAGCCTCGTTCACGCCCGACGCGCTCGCGGCCGCGCCCTCACCCGAATCAATCCCAATCACCATGCTGTCCAAGAACAGCGCAATGTCGGTCGCGCGCACCTGGTCGATAAAGCGCTGCGCATACTCGGGGCCGGTCAGCTCCTGCTTAAAGTGCGATAGTCCAAAGCCGGGATGGATGCACTGGCGGAGGATTCCGCCCAGATGCTGCTCGCGCTCCACGATAGCCACGCGCGCGCTGGCCTTATGCGCGGAAAGCGCGGCCGCCATGCCGGCAGGTCCGCCGCCGATAACGACCACGTCGAACGCCTGCGTCGACACCGACGCTACAGCTCCGGTCTCCGCGCGATCGTCGCGCATACCAAACGTCGCCATCCTAGCGCACCCCCTTCAGCGGTCCCTCGACCAGCCAAGATCCGGCATCCTCCAGCAGCACCTTGCTGGGGTCACACCCCAGCTCGCGGGCCAGAATCGCCACCACGCGGCTCTGGCAAAAGCCACTCTGGCACCGACCCATGCCGGCACGGCAGCGGCGCTTGACGCCCTCGACCGAAACCGCGCCCGGGCGGCGTCGGATTGCGGCCACGATCTCGGCCTCGGGCACCGTCTCGCAGCGGCAGACGATCTGCCCCCACGCGGGGTCGGACTCAATCAGCTTTTCCTTGCGCGCGAGCGGCGCACGGTCGAAGTCGTCCGGCGCGCGGCGTATAGGGTCCCAGTCGTCCCGTTCGCGCAGAGCCACGCCGGCATCGCGCAGCACCTGCTCCATGCGCTCGGCAATGGCCGGCGCGCTTGCCACGCCCGGCGACTGAATGCCCGCGGCCTGGAACAGTCCCGAAACCACGTCCGACTGCCCAATAAAGAAGTCGTTGGTCCCCTGAATGACCGGACGTCCGCCGGCAAACGCGCGCACCACGCGGCGTGTGTCTAGATCGGGCACCAGCTTGCGCGCGCCGGTCAGCAGCGCGTTCACATCGCTCGCATAGGTCTGCGTGTCGCCCGGCTTGCGCACGGCAGCCGTGGCGGTGATCACGGTGTTGCCATGCACGGTGCCCGTCACGATAACGCCTTTCGACACCGGCGTCGGCACGGGGTAGAGCGGCATGAGCGTGCGCGGCTCCTTGTCCAGCACCACGATGTTGCCCTGACGCCAGACCATCTGGAATTCCTCGGCGCCCGCCATATGCGAGATGTCGGCGGCGCCGTTGCCCGCGGCGTTGATCAGGTAACGGCAGTGCACGTCTCCTGCGGGCGTTGCCAGCGTAAAGCGCGCGGCTCCTTCATCCGAGCCGACAGCTTCAATCGCCTCCACCGGCGCGGAACGCATAAACGTCACGCCGTTGGCAACGGCGTTTTCCAGCGCGGCGATGGCGACCTCAAAAGGGTCGACGTAACCGGTCGAAGGGCACCACAACGCGCACGTCGCCTTAGCACTCGCGCGCGGCTCCAGCTCGTGGATGCGCTCGGGGCCGATAATCGACAGCTCGGGCACGCCGTTGGCAAGGCCATTCTGGCGCAGCTTCTCCAGGTGAGCGCGGTCTTCATCGTTGAAGCCCAGTACCATCGACCCGGTGCGGCGGAACAAAAAGCCTAGCTCCTGGGCCCACGTGCCATATAGCTCGCAACCACGGGCGTTGACCTGCGCCTTGACCGTGCCCGGCGCCGGATCGTAACCGGCGTGCACCAGGCCGCCATTGGCCTTCGATGCGCCCAGCGCAATATCATTAGCCGCCTCGACCACGCAAATGGACAGGTCAAACCGCGCGAGCTGCCGCGCGATGGCGCACCCGGTGATGCCCGCGCCCACAATTGCGATATCAAACGTTTCTGCCACGGTGCCTCCCAGACGAGTTGACAGGCTGTCAATAGGACTATCCTACGGTCTGCGCGCCCACAGCGCGGCGGCAATGCGGCGAACAGCCCCGCAGCATCCGCCAACGGCAGACGAGGGGAGACCCGGCAACGTCGACAACCTCGTCTGCCGACAACTACGGCAACCGTTCGTCTCGATCTGTAACAGTTAGACGAGGATTTGGGTTCCAGACGTTACAGATTGAGACGTTAGTCTGGCGGGTCCTCCGTTTGTCTCAATCTGTAACATCTAGACCCGGAGTCCGCTCCCACCTGTTACAGATTGAGATGTTTGTGTCCGCACCGGCCCCGCTTGCAACCGTAGTCCCATATAAACAAACCCCGTGGTAAACTTGACCATACTGTAAATATTCCGAAAGGTACACCTCAATGTCCAAGTACATCTCC
>CABUUD010000069.1 GCA_902494585.1 uncultured Collinsella sp.
CCCGAGCTGCGGTGCTCCGGCATCCAAGACGTTCTCGGCCAGCGGCATCAAGTTTGAGGGCAGCGGCTTCTACAACACCGACCAGCGCAGCGGTGGTTCCAGCACCAATGCCACCAGCGGCTGCTGCGCCAACTGCCCACACAACCACTAGAGACAAGCGGTCCTGCCACCCAGGTTCCCTGATGAGTTGCGGTGAAATAGGGATTGTTTTGCGGGTAGATGCCGCTATTCAATCCCTATTTCACCGCAACTTTTCTGTAGATCGGATTTCGGACTGATGCTAAGTTTGTAACATTTCAAAACTCTGCCGGATTACGGGGCTGAATTGACAGCCTCTATCCATTCCGGTAATTTGCAAATTTCAACAAACCATCTACCTGCGGTTTTATTTAAGCCATTTTTGCTGTGGTCGGGCATCACCAATCTAGCCCCGTAATCCGCCCTACTTTTGATAGCAGCAAGTATGAAACAGGGCCATTTTTCCCACTCTTTACCGCTATTGCGATCTCCACATGCATGACCTCTGAGTTGCAGTGAAATAAGGACTGTTTGGCCGGTAGAAGCCGATATTCAATCCCTATTTCACCGCAACTTAGTAGTTACTTGCGGACCAGGCGGGCGCAGAAGTGGCCGTCGTAGGAGTCGGCGTTTACCGGCACGCTTTGGAAGAGGCCTCGAGCGTTTTGGCGCAGGGTGACGAGGCTCTTGGCGTAGTCGTACTCGGGGAGCTGCAGAATCTGAGCTTCGGAGAGCGGCGCCACGGTAAAGCCGGCGCCCTCGGGAGAGGCCAGGAAGGCATCCACGACCTGCGCGTTCTCTTCGTTAAAAACCGAGCAGGTGGCATAGATAAGCTCACCACCGGCAGCCACGCGCGCGGCTGCCTCCTTGAGCATCGTCAGCTGCAGGCGGGGCAGCTCAGTCGTAACGTCGTTCTCGGTCAGACGCCACGGTATCTCGGGATGACGGCGCATGGTGCCGGTGCCAGAGCACGGCGCGTCGATAAACACGGTGTCGAATAGAGCGGGCTCACCGAGCATGGCATCAAAGGACGTGAGCACTTCATTGAGCTCGCAGGCATCGCCCGACACCGTACGAACACCCGAGATACCCGCCTTATGCAGGCGCGCGAGATTCTGATCGCACTTACGATCGTGCAGATCGAGCGCGGTATGCTGACGCTCATACCCGGCGCGCTTGGCTTGACACATCATCACATAGGTCTTGGTGCCGCGACCGGCGCCAATCTCCAGGCAACGACCGGGACGTGTCGCGGCCGTAGCGATAAGCTGAGCGTTGAGGTCCGAGGCAACCGCGGCAGCACGCTCAAACACGCCCGATGCAACCGTGACCTGTGCATCGACCGGAGCATGGCAGCCCGGGAAGACAGGTGCAACGAGCTGCAAGATATACGGGTCGGCCTTGGTCGCAAACGCATTCTCGTGCAGCGCAAGCGGCGCAGGCGCCAGATTGCCGGCAAAGTTGAGCACGCCCTCGGGCGTATCGAACGAGGCCATAATACGAGCGCACAGCCAGCGAGGAAGACCCATCAAACGCGAAAGGCGAACCAAACGGCGCTCGGACTCATCCACGTCGGATACCGTGGCAAAGTCCTCAACGTTGTCCGCAACCTTGTGCAGTACCGCGTTAGCCAGGCCCGCGGCAGACTTAGCACCGCTGCGCACCAGCTCAACACCCTGGCTCACGGCAACGCGGCCCGGCGTATGCAGATAGAGCATCTCGAAGGCCGAGATGCGAAGCGCCATGCGAACGCGCGGTGCGACCTTTTTGGGCTTATCCAAAAACTGATCGAGCAACTCATCCAAAATGCCCTGCGTGGCGGCAACACCGAGCGCCAAACGCGCGGCAAAAGCAGAATCGCGCTGGTCAATGGCCTTGGCGGAAGCACGGGAAGACAACACGTCGCGTGCGTACATACCGCGGCGATCGGCCTCCATCAGCACATCGAGCGCAAGCTTGCGCGCGGGAGACAACTTGCTCATGACAGTACACCCCACCTAAGTTCGGCACCCTGCAGGCCAGCAGCCCAGGCAGAAGCAGACATAGCACGCTTGCCATCTGGCTTAACCTCGAGCAACTCAATCGAGCCATCGGAAAGGCCAAGGTAAACACGCTTGCTCTTGACGGCAACAGCGCCCTCGCCAAGCGACACATCGGCCGGCGCAGCATCGAGCACACGAACCGTCTTGCCGGCAATCACACAACGGGCAGGCGCGGTATCGGACGAAGCAAGCACATGACGCACGCAATCGAGCGCTGCCATCTGCGGATCCAGACGCATCTCCTGCTTGGAAATCTTGGCAGCATGAGTGACGAGCGACTCATCCTGCTCAGTCCAAACAGCCGATCCAACGGCAAGCGAGGGAAGCGTATCGGCAAGCAACTTACCACCAAGCTCACCAAGCTCCATCGTAAGCGCCTCGGCATGCTTACCGGCAACCGAGGTCGAGGCCTGCGCGCAATAAGCGCCCGTATCCACGCCATGCCCGATACGCATGATAGAAACACCGGCAACATCGTCACCAGCAAGAATCGCACGCTGAATAGGAGCAGCGCCACGCCAACGCGGCAGCAGCGAAGCATGAACATTCACAATACCAAGCGACGCCATATGCAGCACCTCATCAGGCAAAATGCAGCCATAGGCAGCCACGCAGAAAATATCGGCATCAGCAGCCTTGAGCTGATCAATAACATCCGGCGTCATACGATTGGCCTCAACAACCGGCAACCCCAACTCAAGCGCCTTGGACTTAACAGGAGAAGGTTCAAGCTTCTTACCACGCCCACGAACAGCATCGGGACGAGTAATTACGAGCGCAATCTCATTCCCAGCCTCAACAAGCGAAGTCAGCGAAGGCACAGCAAAATCAGGCGTACCCATAAACACAATACGCATAAAGAACGTCTCCCCTCAACCAAAGCCGAGACGGCTACAAAGAACAGCGGAAAGCCAAGTACCCGGCCCATCCGCAAGAACAATTCAACAAAAACAAATATACCCAAAACCAAAGAAAGAGCCGCAATAAAAGCAGCTCTTCCAACAAAGCAATTATCAGCGAAGACGCCCCTCCCTGGCCCAACGGCACCCGGGCGAACCGAGCCAGAACAACGCAGTCCCCGGTGCTGAGCGCCCACATATCGTCCCGCGCGCAGTTTCGCAGCAAAGCGAGAATGTTTGAGCACGGGATGATATGTGGGCGCTCAGCACCGGGGACGGTGGGACTTACTCCGTCTCGCCCGGTCGAGCGCCGCGGGCCAGGGCGTCCTGGTACTCCTTGACGGCCTTGAGCCTCTGCATCGGCTTCAGTCGCTCGAACATGGTGTTGCCGTGCAGGTGATCGATCTCGTGCTGCAGGCACACGCAGAACAGGTCACCCGAGGCCTCGTAGCGAATCAGATTAGCGTCCAGATCATACGCCTCGACGACAACGTGATCGGGACGCTCGATCTCGCAGCTAATGCCAGGGATGGAAAGGCAGCCCTCGCTAAAAGGCACCAGATGGTCGCTCTGCTCAACAATGACGGGATTGATGAGCACGTACGGATCGTAGTCGTTCTTGTCGCTGTAGTCACAGTCAATGGTGACGAGCTGGATGAGCTCGCCGATTTGCGGGGCAGCCAGGCCGCAGCCGCCGTTCTCGAACATCATCTTCTTCATCTTCTCGGCAAGCGCCTCGATCGCCGGGGTGATCTCCTCGATGACGGCGCACTCCTGACGCAGACGAGGGTCGGGCGACAGTACGATTCCGTTGGCTTCCATGGCCATCCTTTCGGGTTGTTACATCAAATCATAGGCGTCGACGTCAACGCTCACGCTCACGCCGCGCACGGAGCCCACCTCTTTGAGGCAGGCGTCGATATCATCAGAGACATGGTACCCTACGGGCGACTTCACAAGCAGGTGGAAGCGATAACGGTCCTTAGCTCTCTCGATTACACATGAAGCCGGGCCCAGCACCTGCGGCACCGCGCTGCCGGCCCGCAAAAAGTCGGGAGCGGCGGCATGCCAACGACGCTTGAGCAGCCTTGCGATGCGCCCAATGTAATCCTGCGCATCATCCGCGTTCGCCGACCACACAAAAATGTTGACCAGGCGAACGAACGGCGGATACAGGGCGTCGCGGCGCTGGTTCAGGTCATAGTCGGTAAAGATCGAACGGTCGTGCTCGGCAACGGCGCGAATGACCGGGTCCTCGGGCAGATAGGTCTGGATGATAACCTCGCCAGGGCGATCGCCGCGTCCGGCACGACCCGCGACCTGCTCCAGCAAATCGTAGGCGCGCTCCCCCGCTCTAAAATCGGGCAGCTTTAACGCAAAGTCGGCATTGACTACACCCACAAGCGTGACCTCGGGAAAGTCGAGACCCTTGGCGATCATCTGGGTGCCCAGCAGCACCGCGCAATCGGCGGCATCGAACTGCTCGAGCAACTTCTTATGCGCGTCCTTGCCACGCGTGGAATCGGCATCCATGCGAATGATGGCGACATCCTCGGGCAGCATCTGGTGCAGCGCGTCCTCGATCTGCTGCGTGCCCAGACCCATTTTTGCCAGGTAACGGCTGCCGCACTTGGGGCAACGACTCGTGGGCGCGGGATACGGCTGCACGCGCCAGGACGAACCACAGGTGTGGCACTGCAGCGTATGGGTGCGCTCGTGGTACGTAAGCGCCGTAGAGCAGTGGTTGCAGGTGGGGACACAACCGCACTCGCGGCACATCAAAAACGGCGCAAAGCCGCGGCGGTTGTGCAGCAGCACAGCCTTCTCGCGGCGCTCGACCACGCGTTCCAAGCCTTCCATCAGCGGTTTTGAGAACATGGAACGGCTGCCGTGCGAAAACTCGCGGCGCAGGTCGGCAATGCGGACCGTGGGCAGCACGGCGTGTCCCGGGCGCTCGGGCATCTCGACACGCGTCCAGGTGACACCGTTGTACGTGCCGCGGCGGCAGCGGTCGAGGGCCTCGGCAGAAGGCGTAGCCGAGCCCAGCACGAGTGGGCAGCGATAGCGGCGCGCCATCTCGGCCGCCACCTCGCGCGCATGGTAGCGCGGACTGGAGCCCTGTTTGTAGCTGGTCTCGTGCTCCTCGTCGATGATGATGAGGCCCAGGTCGCTGAGCGGGCAAAAGAGCGCCGAACGCGCGCCGACGACCACGCGCGCGGCACCGCAGGCAACCATGTCCCACTGGTCCAGGCGCTCACCGGCCGAAAGGCGCGAATGGAACACGGCGACTGTCTCTCCAAAGCGCGAGCGGAAGCGACCGACGGTTTGGGCCGTCAACGAGATCTCGGGCACAAGCACGCAGGCCGAACGGCCGGCCGCGAGCACACGCTCGATAGCGGAGAGGTAGACCTCGGTTTTGCCGGAGCCCGTAACGCCGTCCACGAGCACCACGTCGCCGTGCGCATCCAGGCGAGCGCGCTCAATCTGCGCGAGCGCCTGCTGCTGGCCGTTCGTGAGCGCGACCGGCGCCTTGCCGCTCGCGGAGGACAGCGTAGTCTGCTCGCTGCAGCCGCGCCAGGCACGGCGCTCCTCCACCACCACGACACCGCGTTTTTCAAGCGCCTTGATGGTCGCCGACATGCTGTTGTAGAGCAGGTTGAGGTCGCGCGTCGTGACCGGCCCGCACTGGAGCGCCTCGATGAGCTGCCGCTGACGAACGGCAGTCTTGGGCGGCGTATAGTCAAAGCCCTCGGGAGTGAGCATCACCCAACGGTTTTGGATAGGCTTGACGGCTGGGCGCTCAACTGTCCACGCCCCGTCGTCGACCTTAACAACACGCGGGCTGCCGCCCGGAGGCAAGAACAGGCGCAGACATTCGGAAAGCGTCGCGACATACTCGCGGCTCATCCAACGCGCAATGCGGGCGGCCTCGGCGGTAAAGAGCGGCTTGCTGAGGATGGCCTCGATAGGCTTGATGCGCGCGGGATCGAGAGCGTCGTTGCCTTGCAGGTCGCCCAGCTCGGGTGCAATATCGACGATGTAGCCTGCGGCGGCACGATTGCCAAAATGAACTAGAACGGTGGAGCCGATCTGGACATCGTTGGCGAGTGACTGCGGAATGCCATAGGCAAACGGTTCGGACAGCGCACGGGTCGGGATGTCGAGGACCACGCTCGAGTAGGCGGCGATGGGTTCGGGTGCGAAATCGGGCTGCGCCGGGGCGGCGGCAGGGGCCGCAGACTTCGGAGCTTCCTCCGATTCAGGCGAACCAAACAGTGACAGTTGCTCGGCCATGATCTCTGTACCTCCCATCCCATACGTCTTTAGAAACAAGAGCCCCACTCGTGGTGAGCGGGGCTCGGATACATGCGTTTACGCGACTGTTACAGCGCCATCGTGCGGGCGCGGTCGATACGCGCCAGGCAGTCGTCGCGGCCGACGAGCGCCATGGTCTCGCCCAGCGGGGGGCTCACCATGTTGCCGCAAACGGCGACGCGCACGGCCTGGAACACCACGCGCTTCTTGAGTTCCATCTGCTCGGGCAGCGGCTCAAGCGCAGCGTCGATGGCCTCGGCGGTCCACTCGGTAACACCCTCGAGCGCGGCCTTGGCGGCGTCCAGAATGGCACCCATGCCCTCCTTGGCCAGGCCCTTGTTGACGGACTTCTCGTCATACTCGAGCGTCTCGGCCGTGGCAAAGATGGGGGCGGCGACGGTCACGGCGTCGGCCGGCATCTTGGTGCGCGGCTTGACGATGGCGGCAAGCGCGTCGATCCAGTCCTCGCCGTACTCGACGTTACCCTCGATGAGGCCCGCCTCGTGCAGCTCGGGGACCATGATCTCGTCGGCAAACTGAGCGTCGGACATGCCGTTGATGTACTCGGCATTGACCCAGTCGAGCTTTTTGGGATCGAAGGTCGCCGGATTCTTGGAGATGCGGTCGAGCGAAAACTTGCTGGCCAGGACATCGCGCGGGATGATCGTGGTCTCGCCGTCGAGCGACCAGCCAAGCAGCGCCAGGTAGTTGACGAACGCATCGGGCAGGTAACCCGCGTCGCGGTACTCCTCCACCGAGGTGGCGCCATGGCGCTTGGAAAGCTTCTTGCCGTCGGCGCCCAGAATCATGGAAATATGGGCGAACGTGGGCACGGGCGCGCCGAGGGCCTCGTAGACCATGACCTGGCGCGGGGTGTTGGAAAGGTGGTCGTCGCCGCGGATGACGTGGGTGATCTTCATCATGGCGTCATCGACGACGGTCGCAAAGTTGTACGTGGGCGTGCCGTCGGAACGGAAGATGACAAAGTCGTCGAGCTCCTTGGCGTCGAAGGTCACCTCGCCGTGGACGGCGTCGTGGATGACGACGTCGCCGCGGTCCTCGGGCACCTTGATGCGCAGGACGTAGGGCTCGCCGGCCTCGATGCGACGGCGTGCCTCCTCGGGATCCAGATCGCGGCAGCGGCGCTGATAGCCCTGGAAGGGGTCCTTGCGCTCCTGCGCGGCCTTGCGATCGGCCTCGAGCTGCTCCTTGGTGCAGAAGCAGGGATAGGCCTTGCCCTCGTCCCAGAGCTGCTGGGCGGCCTGCTTGTACAGGTCCAGGCGCTCGGTCTGAGCATAGGGGCCAAAGTCGCCGCCCACCTCGGGACCCTCGTCCCAGTCAAGACCCAGCCAACGCATGGCGCGCAGAATGATCTGCGTGTTCTCGTCGGTGGAACGGGTGGGGTCGGTGTCGTCGATGCGCAGGATGAACGTGCCGCCGTTTGCGCGGGCAAAAGCCCAGTTATAGATAGCGGTGCGGGCGCCGCCGATGTGCAGCTTGCCCGTCGGTGAGGGTGCAAAGCGGACGCGAACGTCTGATGCCATGGAAATCTCCTCGATTGCAGGATGGATGTCTAACCGCATCAGTATAAAGCAACAATGCCCACCTCCGCACAAAGGGCATCGACCCACTCATTGGGGACAGAGTTAAATGACCAGTCGTTGGGCAACCTGTCGGCACTTAGGGACGTTACTAGGCTGGTCGTTTAAGACTGCTCGTTTAAGTCTGTCCCCAATGAGTTGGCTGGTCATTTAAGCCTGTCCCCAATGAGTAGGTGCGGAAAGGGTGTGAATGTTGGATTTACGCGCTATGATGTGCCCTTGCATAGAGAGCCCGGCGGAATGGTAACGGTCGCCGGGACACGTTTTTGAAAGGACAATCATGTCAGAAGAGCTTCGTTCCATCCCGCCCCAGCAGGGGTCCTTTGTGTTTACGTCGGAGTCGGTGACCGAAGGCCATCCCGATAAGATCGCCGACCAGATCAGCGATGCCGTCCTCGACGCAATCCTCGCCAAAGAAATAGAGCTGCAGGAGCAGGGCTATATTGCGCCCAACGGCGTGCCCGCCAACGTGGAAAACGTCCGCTGCGCCTGCGAGACCCTCGTGACCACCGGCACCGTCATCGTCGCCGGCGAGATCCGTACCCAGGCATACGTTGACGTTCAGGAAATTGCCCGCGGCGTCATCCGCCGCATCGGCTACAACCGCGCCAAGTTTGGCTTTGACTGCGATACCTGCGGCGTCATGAGCCTCATCCACGAGCAGTCACCCGATATCGCCCAGGGCGTCGACGAGTCGTTTGAGACCCAGACCGGCGCCACCACCGACCCGATCGATCTGATCGGTGCCGGTGACCAGGGCATGATGTTCGGCTATGCCTCCAACGAGACCAAGACCCTCATGCCCATGCCGCACTACCTGGCAAGCCGCCTGGCCGAGCGCCTGGCCGCCGTGCGCCACGACGGCACTCTGCCCTACCTGCGCCCCGACGGCAAGACCCAGGTCACCGTGCGCTACGAGGACGGCAAGCCCGTCGAGGTCACGACCATCGTCATCTCCACGCAGCACGCTGCCGAGATCGAGGACATGGGCAAGATCAAGGACGACCTCATCGAGCACGTCATCGCGCCCGTCATGGCTGCCGAGAACATGCCGTGGGATAGCGCCGATATCTATGTGAACCCCACCGGCCGCTTTGTCGTGGGCGGCCCTATGGGTGACACGGGCCTGACCGGCCGCAAGATCATCGTCGACACCTATGGCGGCTACGGCCGTCACGGCGGCGGCGCCTTTAGCGGCAAGGACTGCACCAAGGTCGACCGCTCCGCCGCATACGCCGCTCGCTGGGTCGCCAAGAACGTCGTCGCCGCCGGCCTTGCCGACCGCTGCGAAGTCGAGCTGGCCTACGCCATCGGCGTGTCCAAGCCGTTGTCGATCATGATCGACACCTTTGGCACCGCACATGTTGCCGAAGACAAGATCGTCGAGGCCGTGGAGAAGACCTTCGACCTGCGCCCGGGCGCCATCATCCGCGACCTGGACCTACGTCGCCCCATCTACGAGAAGACGGCAGCCTACGGTCACTTTGGCCGCGAAGACCCCGACTTCACCTGGGAGAAAACCGACCGAGTCGAAGAACTCAAAGCAACCTGCGGCCTCTAATTTAGATCCGCTAAGGTCAGAACAACATACGTGCTTTCAAAAGAAGTACCGCCCCCAAGCGGTACTTCTTTTTTTATTTACCAGGTGGTGAAGATATTTCGATATGAACCTTCGCTGGGTACCCAGCCGATGAATTTTGCAGCACAAGCGCCTCTACCATGTATCCTTAGTCCCGAGGGGCGGGGCATAAGGTCGATCGCGAGTTCCGCACGAGCCGGAGAGCACTTAATGTGCTCTCCGTGCGAGTAGGACTGTCCGAGCAGGCGACCTTATGCCCC
>CABUUD010000070.1 GCA_902494585.1 uncultured Collinsella sp.
TGTGGGCGCCAGCGGAATGTGGGGTCACCGCGCGGTCCGCATCTGATGGTGTCGACGTCAATGGTATACGGGTGCATCATCGACGTCTTCAATACAGAAGATATCAGTGCGGAATGTTCTGAAAAGTAACACCAGGGCGGGCCCTGCGACAACGCGGCAGGAAGGGGTGCGATTCCTTAATCGCTCACTTAATCTAATAGGAAAATGTGCGAGGCCGGAGCTTTAGCTCCGGCCTCCTTATATAAGGGCTCGGCAAAGCCGAGCCACCAAATTTGCATCAGCCCCCAGAACATGTTTGAGAACAGTGCCTGGAGTACGTGTCCCTAGGGCAGGAATGAGGTTGCTTTCCAATGCATTCCGCAGGGGGCGGCATTATTTTGTAGCGCGAAGCGCGGATCAAAATAATGCCGCATGCCCGAGGACGCGTTGGGAAGCCGACCCCGTTCCGGCCCGAACATAAGCGTCTACCAGTGCATTTACAAATTCGTAAACTTTTTTCAAAAAAGTGCTTGCACAGTTCTCGAATCATAGGTTATTATCTTCCTCGTTGAACGCGCGGGTCCAACAAAACGAACCGCGAATCAACAACATAGCATGTCGGAGTGGCGGAATTGGCAGACGCGCTAGCTTGAGGTGCTAGTGACCGCTTTTTGGTCATGCGGGTTCAAGTCCCGCCTCCGACACCATCGCATTTGAGAAGCCTCTTCGGAGGCTTTTTTGTTACCGATAGACGGTGAGGTTCACGATGGAAACGCTTGAGCGCAACGAGTGGGCGGACGTTGCCCAACTGGTCGAGATCACGAGCGATGCTGTCATCATTTGTGAGCTCGACGGAACCATTCTGCATGTGAATAACCGCTTGCTCGACTTGATGTGCGAGGAGCGTTCCGATGTGATCAACGGGGACGTTAAAGACCTCTTGTACTCATCAGCATTTGAACGCGCGTCAGAGCATCGTCTTCCTTTTGAGACCAATGGAACCGAGAGCGAGTTGATGCTCAAGCTGAGTGACGGCTCCTTTATTCCCGTCTTGGTTTGTGCCGGCTCGGTTACACCGCCTCGTATTTTTGGGCGCCGCGCGCCGCGTGTTCTGGTGGCGCTTCATAGCATCGAAGAGCAGTACTCGCACGACCGCCAGCTCAAGCGTGCGCTTTCGGAGCTTAGAGTGGCGAATAAGCGTCTCTCGGGTACATTGTCGGTCATTATGAGCACGGTGGGCTCCGATGAGCTGCCCAGTTTGTTAGATACCGTTTTGAACCAGCTTGTAGGAACGCTCGATGCTTCGGGTGCCGCTATCTATTTTTCTGAGAGCGGCGGTTTTAAGCTTCGCGGTGTCTCCAAGGAGCTGCACGACAGCTACCTGCCCGAGTTTTTGCCGTATGGCGCTGGCATTCCGACGTATGTTCTTCGCGAGTCGCGTGCCTGTCGCTTGTCGATTCAACAGGACCTTGAGGGTGATAGGGCTGCCTCCGGTATGTTCATGGACCTGGACAATCGTTCTAAGCACCTGTTGCGCGTGCAGGATATGCCTCCGTACCGCAGCGAGATCTGCCTTCCCGTTTTTTACGGTACGCAGATCCTTGGCGTGCTGGAAGTTGGTTGGAAGCGCCCTCAGGCACCGCTCGCCTATGACGTTAATGTACTCGAGGTCATTTGCGATTACCTGTCTATCCAGCTGGTCGGCATGACATCGAGCCTTCGCTCTCGTCGCACGGCCGAGCTCGGCCGCTCGCTCAATGTCTTACGTGATGAGTTGTTTACCTTTCTAGACGATTCCGCCGCGGCTACCCAGGCGCTATCGTCCGAGATTTGCAATATGCTCAACTGCCATTTTTGCCCTGTTGAGTATGACGCCAGTCTGGACTCTTACGTCATAGATTTCGAAGGCGGCAGTCGCGTTGCTTTGCCGGACGATCCCGAGAAGCTTTTCTTTTCCACGACGGCGCCAGCGGCACGTCTGGGGGCTGGCCCTGATGGCTTTGAGGCATCTGTTTTGGGCGGTACGAGCGCCGAGGACCTTAAACACGTCCGTATAACTCGCGTTGACGAATCGATGCCTATGGGAGGCTGGCTTAGGGCGCATGGTCTGCCTTGCCAGGGTCTCTACGTCGACACTGGCATCGAGGCGGGGCGCCCGCGCTCTGAGGGTGATGGCAGGCACAGCAGCGACGCGATCGTTCCTGCTTCTGTTGCGAAAGGCCCGGCGACGCGCGCGCTGCTGCTTCGTGACGGTAGTCAAGAGCCGATTGATGACCTTGAATATGACTACTTGGTGCACTTGGCGCATGACTTTGAATTGATCTACGAAGGCGAATCTCAAAAGCGCGAGGAGCGCCATATCGCTCAGACTCTCCAGATTGGCATGAGAAATTCGCTTGGTGACGTTCCGGGTATCGCGACCGATTCGGTATACCTTTCGGCAACGAATTCGGCGTTGGTCGGCGGCGACTTTTATACGCTCGTCCGTCTTCCCGACGATTGCGCCGTTATGATTTTGGGCGATGTATCCGGCAAAGGAATCGAGGCGGCGTCGATGTCAGCGCTCGTCAAGACGGCGCTGACGGCCTATGCCTGGGAGGGTGCGGGGCCCGCCCGTATGGCCCGCTCGCTCAATAGCATGCTCATGGGCTTTTCGAGAGTCGAGACGTTCGTGACGGCGTTTATCGCCAAGATTGATCTTAAAGCGGGTCGCGCTACCTATTGCTCTGCGGGACATCCTCCCACTATGGTCATTAGACCGTCGTCGACGCCGCTTGGCGGTGGAGAAACCCGAGGGGGAGAAGTGGAGCTCCTTGGGTGCCAATCGGGCGTGATCGGTGCCTTTGAGAGCATGGTGTACGAGACAGGCGTGTTTACGTTCGCTCCTGGTGACATGCTATTCATGTATACCGACGGAACAATCGAAGCACGTGATCGCTCGGGTGCTTTCTTTGGCGAGCAGCGCCTTCGTGACCTTCTGCTCTCTGTCTCGGGTGAGGGCGTATCGGGAATCTGCGGTAAGGTCTTGGGAGAGCTTGACCGCTTTACCGAGTCGGCGCTGGACGATGACATCGCGCTGGTTTCCCTTGAGTTTTTACGGGGTCGATCGTAGACCGCGATGCTTGACGGGCAAAATCTGCGCGGTTGCAGATACGTATGCATCGAGCGAGCTCTTTTGGGGAACCATGGTCGTATGAATGAGTGGAATGACATAGCGGTTCTGACGCCACCGGGTGATGTCGACATCGCCTCGGTGTCCGTGCTGCGCCGACGGTTGGATAATTTGATCGACCGGGGCGTGCGTCGCGTTGTCATCAATTGCCAAGCTGTGGGCTTTATCGACTCGACGGGTTTGGCGTTTTTGCTTACACGCGCCAGAGAGCTCATGAGGCGAGAGGGCCTGCTTTCGCTCGTTAACGCCTCCGATGAGGTCATTCGCTTTTTGGAGATTGCCCGACTTGTCGACATCCTTCATGTTGCGGGTCCGGCGCGTGAGTCGATTCCCGCTATTCCGGTGGGAGAGTTGCCACGATGGAGCAAGAGCGTCGAGGTCCGACAGGGTATCGAGAATCTTCCATACTATCGACATCGCATCGCCGAACTCCTTGAATCGCTTCCGTTGCGCCGCGACGAGCGCTACGATGTCGCGTTGGCGTCGGGGGAGGCGCTGGGTAATGCCTATGACCATGCGGGCGGTATCGGGTGCGTCCTGACGGTTCAGGCCTATGGCGATCGCGTCGTGGTTGAGGTGCTTGATCGGGGTGCCGGCTATTCTATCGATGGAGCGAGCGAACCGGTCGCATCTGAGGAACGCGGCCGTGGTATCAAGCTTATGCGTATGCTCGTCGATAACGTGGAGGTTGCTCGTCGCACAGACGGCACCGGCACGCGCGTGCAGATGGTGAAGCTATTTAGCGGAGCACTGGAATCGCGTGCCTAGCCAATCGCTTTAGCGCGTTTAGCCACCAAGAACACGCGGCCGGCAACTTTTTTGAAAAAAGTACTTGCGTCTTTTGGATAACTCGCGTAAATTAATAATCCGCAAGCGGACATGGCTCAGTTGGTAGAGCACAACCTTGCCAAGGTTGGGGTCGCGGGTTCGAGCCCCGTTGTCCGCTCCATTGCATTTCTGGACCGTTTAGGCGGTCCTTTTTCGGCGAAGTGGCCAAGTGGTAAGGCAGAGGCCTGCAAAGCCTTTACCCCCGGTTCGAATCCGGGCTTCGCCTCCAGGCAACATCCGGGCGCTCCGGCGCCCGTTTTGTTTTACATATGCGGACATGGCTCAGTTGGTAGAGCACAACCTTGCCAAGGTTGGGGTCGCGGGTTCGAGCCCCGTTGTCCGCTCCAACTATCTTACGCGGTTCTAACGAACCGCGTTTTTTGTTGACGCTGCGCGAGCCCCGGGCACCCCATCTTGCCCCCTCAATCGTCGGTCGCGTACATAAAGTACGCTTCCCTCCTCTTTCGCGGCAACCTGGGGCACCCGGAGCCCGCTCGCTGTTGTGGCCGGGGGAGTGAGTCTTCCGTTCTTTTCACTAATCGATCGATTCGTCCCAGGAGGCTCGAGCCCGAGAGGGAGCGAGCGTTTTGGGGTGTGGCTGTGGCGTTGTTTGCCGCGAATGACAACTTTGGGCGTATCATCGTGGGCATCTCGCAAAACCTCGTTGCAAGGGAGGCTCACCCCATGGCTGCAGAAAAGTCTTCTTCGCGCTCATGGATGTCCGACGCCGCGATCTATCAGATCTACCCGCGCTCGTTTAAGGACTCGACTGGTTCGGGTCTGGGCGATATCGCGGGCATTACCCAGAAGATGGACTATCTTGAGCGGCTGGGTATCGAGGCCATCTGGCTGAGCCCGTTTTACCCATCGCCTCTTGTCGATGGTGGCTATGATGTGGCGGACTACTGCGATGTCGATCCACGTCTCGGCTCGCTTGACGACTTCGATGACATGATCGCTGCGGCTCACGCGCGCGGCATCAAGGTCATCGTCGACATCGTGCCCAACCATTCATCCAGCCAGCACCCCTGGTTCAAAGCCGCTCTTGCCGCCGGCCCCGGATCGCCCGAGCGCGCCCGTTATATCTTCCGCGATGGTCGCGGCGAGCATGGCGAGCTGCCTCCCACCAATTGGAATGCCAACTTTGGCGGCCCCGCATGGACGCGTGTTGCGGACGGTCAGTGGTATCTGCACATGTTTACGCCCGAGCAGCCGGACTTTGACTGGTCATGCCCCGAGGTTCATGCGCTCTTTTGCGACGTCCTGGCGTTTTGGAGCGATCGAGGCGTCGACGGCTTTCGCATTGATGTGGCGCAGGGTCTCGCCAAGGATCTCGACCGCGATGACCTCGACCGGTGGCATCTCGCCGAGGGCGATGACATGGTTGACGACGGCACCCATCCGCTGTGGGACCGCAATGAGGTCCACGAGATCTATCGCGAGTGGCGCCGCGTGTTCGACCGCTATAATCCGCCGCGCAGTGCCGTTGCCGAGGCGTGGGTGCTGCCCGAGCGCCAGTATCTCTACGCGCGTCCCAGCGAGCTTGGCCAGACATTCAACTTTGAGTTTGCCAAGGCCACTTGGACCTATGATGACATGCACACTGCAATCGAGAAGGGCTTGAAGGCAGCCGTCGAATCCGATTCCGCCTCGACCTGGGTACTCTCCAACCACGACGTGCCGCGCGTGGCGACACGCTATGCCCTGCCGCAAATCAAGGCGACGCGCTACCACCAGATTGCGCTCGACTGGCTCTTGCGCGACGGGTCGTCTTATGACGAGGACCGTGAACTCGGCGAGCGCCGCGCGCGGGCGGCCCTTTTGCTTGAACTGGCGCTTCCGGGCTCGGCATACGTGTATCAGGGTGAGGAGCTCGGCCTTTTTGAGGTGGCTGATATCCCGTGGGCTGCACTCGAAGACCCTACTGCGACCAATACGCACGGACCGAAGCGCGAGAAGGGGCGCGACGGCTGTCGTGTGCCCCTGCCGTGGATAGCGGCGGACGATCCCGCGCAGGGCGGATCGTTTGGGTTTTCGCCGGCGGACGCCGATGTGGCGCCCCATCTGCCACAGCCTGCATGGTTTTCCGATTACGCTGCCGATAGGGAAGAGGCGGACCCGACATCGATGCTTGCGCTCTATCGTGACGCCCTCTGGCTGCGGCGCAAACTGCGCGGGTGTACCAACGATCTTGCGTGGCTCGATCTTGACGGGCGCACCGGTCTTGCGGATGGTGCCGAGGGCGCTGAGGGCGGCGTCATCGCCTATCGCCGTGACAACGGCTGGGCGTGTGTGACGAACTTTGGTGCAGCACCCGTGGAGCTGCCGGCGGGCAGGGTCCTGCTCGCCTCATCACCGCTTGCAGACGGCAGACTCGCGCAGGACAGCTCTGCTTGGATCATGCTCGGTGAGATGTAGGTGCCTCTTGCGGCGAGTTTGCGTTTGCCTACACCTTCCGTGGCGGCTGATGTCTTCGCGAGGTTCGCGAGGGCGTTGCAAAACTTTTCAAAAAAAGTTCTTGCATAGGATGCGGGCATCACGTAAGATTAATCCTCGTAAGCGGACATGGCTCAGTTGGTAGAGCACAACCTTGCCAAGGTTGGGGTCGCGGGTTCGAGCCCCGTTGTCCGCTCCATTTGGGCGTTTAGCTCAGGGGGAGAGCGCTTCCCTGACACGGAAGAGGTCAGAAGTTCAAATCTTCTAACGCCCACCAAATGTTCGCAGCTCAGAGGCTATGTCCTCTGGGCTGTTTTGTTTTGCCACCAAGCACGCCGCCAAATAAGCCACCAAATATTGATCCAAGGTCTGTACGCGATGGTCTTCGCATCCCGTAGAGGTGCCGGCAGATTGCATACGTCCTGGCCGATCGTGACCGCAACATGTTGGTCAAGCATAATCTTTTGGATTCTTTTGGCGTGAGCGGCTTGGTTTTGGTAGGATTTGTCAGCGGCTTGACTAAGGGGGTTTTATAACTGCCATGCAGGTAGCCGTGTTGGTAACGTTTTACCGACTTGCCAAGAACCCCTCATAATTAATGCGTCTGGAAAATGACCAATTGCTTTGACCTGCTGAAACACTATATGTTGTGTTTGAATTAAAAAAAGAATACAGGATATAGATGTGTCTTTGTCGTATGATAGATGGCGGACAGAGAACGAAGACCTTAACTGCCTCTTTCGAACGTGTCCTTGAGCCGCTTGATTGGCTCTAGGGAATGTCCGCATGGAGGCTTATGGTTTATCGAGAACACAGATTGCGCGACGGCGCCGCAAGACAGGGGCAAGCCCTGCCGGGCATCGTTTGGCCCTGAAGCGCAATGAGGCTACGACGCGAAAGAGGCAAGAGGATGAAGATCATCAAGCGCAGCGGCACCGAGGTTGTCTTTGACATCGATAAGATCGTCAATGCCATCCGCGCCGCCAACTTGGAGGTCGAGGAGAGCTCTCGTCTAACCGACCGCCAGGTGGTTTATGCGGCGCAAAACGTCGCCGAGGCATGCGAGAACGCGGGCCACACCGTTTCGGTCGAGGAGATCCAGGATTTGGTCGAGGACGAGATCATGCGTCTCGACTGCTACGAGGTTGCCCGCCACTACATCATCTATCGCTATGTTCAGAGCCTGAAGCGCCAGAAGAACACGACCGATGACAAGATCCTGTCGTTGATTGAGTGCAATAACGAAGAGGTCAAGCAGGAGAACTCCAACAAGAATCCGACCGTCAACTCCGTTCAGCGCGACTATATGGCCGGCGAGATTTCCAAGGACCTGACCCAGCGCGTGCTGCTGCCCCAGGAGATCGTGGACGCCCATAATGAGGGCCTGATCCACTTCCATGATTCGGATTACTTTGCTCAGCACATGCACAACTGCGACCTGGTGAACCTGGAGGACATGCTCCAGAACGGCACCGTTATCTCGGGCACGCTGATCGAGAAGCCGCACAGCTTCTCGACCGCCTGCAACATCGCGACGCAGATTATCGCTCAGGTTGCTTCCTCCCAGTACGGCGGCCAGTCGATTTCGCTGACCCATCTTGCTCCGTTTGTTGAGGTGAGCCGTCAGAAGATTCGCGGCGAGGTCGCCCGCGAGCTCGAGGAGCTCGGCGTTTCCGCATCTCCCGAAAAGGTCCGCGAGGTTGTTGAGGACCGCCTACGTGACGAGATCCGTCGCGGCGTTCAGACGATTCAGTATCAGGTCGTAACTCTTATGACCACCAACGGCCAGGCGCCGTTCGTGACGGTCTTTATGTATCTTAACGAGGCCCGTACGCCTCAGGAGAAGCACGACCTTGCCATGATCGTGGAGGAGACGCTTCGCCAGCGCTACGAGGGCGTTAAGAACGAGGCCGGCGTATGGATTACCCCGGCATTCCCCAAGCTCATCTATGTGCTCGAGGACGATAACGTTCACGAGAATTCCCCGTACTTCTACCTGACCCAGCTGGCCGCTAAGTGCACCGCCAAGCGCATGGTGCCCGACTACATCTCCGAGAAGAAGATGCGCGAGCTCAAGCTGTCGAAGGGCGAGACCGCGGGCAACGGCGACTGCTATACCTGCATGGGCTGCCGCAGCTTCCTGACGCCCGACCGTTCGGGCAACGGCTTTAACAATGTCGCCAACGCGCTGAACTATGACCCGACCAAGCCTAAGTACTATGGCCGCTTTAACCAGGGCGTTGTGACCATTAACCTGCCTGATGTCGCGCTGAGCTCGCATCAGGACATGGACAAGTTCTGGAAGATCTTCGACGAGCGCCTTGAGCTATGCCACCGCGCCCTGCTGTGCCGTCATGAGCGTCTGATGGGTACGCTTTCGGATGCCGCGCCGATTCTTTGGCAGTACGGTGCCCTCGCCCGCCTGAAGAAGGGCGAGACGATCGACAAGCTGCTCGTGGGCGGTTACTCCACCATTAGTCTGGGTTATGCCGGCCTGTATGAGTGCGTCAAGTACATGACGGGCCACAGCCACACCGAGAAGGAGGGCACGCCCTTTGCCATGGCCGTCATGCAGCGCATGAACGACAAGTGCGCGGAGTGGAAGGCCGAAAGCGATATTGACTTCTCGCTGTACGGTACCCCGCTTGAGTCGACGACCTACAAGTTCGCCAAGTGCCTGCAGCGTCGTTTTGGCATCATCCCGGGCGTGACGGACAAGGGCTACATCACCAACAGCTACCACGTCCACGTGTCCGAGGAGATCGACGCATTCGACAAGCTCAAGTTCGAGGGTATGTTCCAGCAGCTTTCGCCGGGCGGTGCCATCTCCTACGTCGAGGTTCCCAACATGCAGGACAACCTCAAGGCTGTCATTCGCGTGATGCAGTACATCTACGACAACATCATGTACGCCGAGCTCAACACCAAGAGCGATTACTGCCAGGTGTGCGGCTACGATGGCGAGATCAAGATTGTCGAGGATGACGGCAAGCTGGTGTGGGAGTGCCCCAATTGCGGCAACCGCGATCAGGAGAAGATGAATGTCGCCCGTCGTACGTGCGGCTACATCGGTACTCAATTCTGGAACCAGGGTCGAACCGAGGAGATCCGCGACCGCGTGCTGCATCTCTAATACCGCTCCGGGGCTGAGCCGAGAGGGCCGCTTGGGCATTTGCTCGCTATTTCGGACAGTCCTGCGCAAGACGAAGGCCACATTAAGTGGCCTTCTTTGCGTGCGGAACTCATATCGAGCAAA